>SXPB01000100.1 GCA_005776475.1 Planctomycetia bacterium | reverse complement strand
TGAGTTGTTCGACGGCCCGCACGTGCCTGCGTTGCTCACCGTGCCCGTCGCCGACCGGCGGCTCCTGCTGCGCGCCCTCGTGCGCACCACGATCTTCGCGGGCCTGTTCGTGGCGCCGGTCGCGGCCGTCGTCGGACTGGGACTGGCCGCCCGCGGTGTCGTCGAGTGGTGGTTCGCCGCGTGGCTGTCGCTTGGCGCCATCGCGTGGGTGTTGCCGCTCACGGGCGCGCTGCTCGTGGTGCAGATTGTGCTCACGCGCTATGCGACCGGAAGGCGCCTGCGTGCGTTGCTCCAGTGGCTGCAAGTCGGCGCCGGCACGCTGGCGATTCTCGGCCTGATCACCGGCTTCGTCGAAGGGCGCGACATCGCACGGTGGTTCGCCAGCCAAGCGGTGCCAACGGCACCCACCACGTGGCTCGAAGCGATTGCCGCCGTGCCCATGCTGCTGTCGGGACGCGCCAGCGGGGCAGCTTGGTTGGCGCCGATGGTCGCGGTCGCCTTCGCCGGTTTGTGCGCTGCGTTGGCGACGTTCGGCTATCGCGCTTCCTACGAAACCTGGATGGTTGGCGATGCCGCGCGCCGACTCGCGGCTGCTTCTCCAGCGGCCAAGCTCCCTCGTGTGCCCTGGCCCGCGACGCCGGTGCGGTCGTTGCTGCGCAAGGCGCGGCTCGAATCGACTCGGGTGCGCGGCAACCTGGTGTTCGTGGTGCTGCTCGCCGTGGCGCAGGTCTTCGCCATCGCCGTGCTGCAGGCACCGGCCGATTCGGCGGCGAGCGGAGCCGCCGTCGCGGGCCAACGCCTGCTCGGATCGTGGCAAGTGTTGGCGCTGCTGTTGTCCTCGCTGCTGGTGATCGCGGTGGTCGGTGACGACCACAAACAGATGGCACTGTTGGGCACGGCGCCGGTCGACCGCTCCGCGTTCGTGCGGGCGAAGGTGGTGTCGCTCGGTTGGCCGTTCCTGCTGACGCTCGGGTTGGCAGCAACCACGGGCGTCACCGTCGGCGGCGCTTCGATCCATGCCGCGCTCGTGTGCTTCGGCGCTGGCATGCCGATCCTTGCCGCGACCCTCGGCGCGATTCTCGCCATCGGCTCGTGGCCGGGCATGGTTGCGGTGCATGCAGACGTGCCGCTGGGCAACAGCGTGCGCACGATCGTGCCGGTGACCATCGTCGCCGTACTGGGCGGCGGAGCGATCGCACTGCGCCGTGTGGCATTCCGCTGGCACACCGAGGCAGTGGCCGGAACCGGTCCGTTCGCAGGCCTCGCGCCCGAGTTCGCCGGCGCCGCGCTGCTGGTCGGTGGCTGGATCGTCGGTGGTTGCCTGTTGTGGGCTGGGGCACGGGTGATGCACCGCAACCTGGAACGCGTCTACGGCGCGCAACCGGACTAGCTGCGGGACTGCGGCGTCACCACGCCCTGCTGGCGAGCTGCGGCGACAGGCGCTCCACTTGCCGCCATGAAGCTGGTGCTCGTCGTGCTGTCCGCCTCCGTCGTCGCTGGTCTCGTGGTCTACGCGGGGTTCTCCTTCGCCGGCTGGTTTGGCCTGATGGGCGAAAACGTCGTCATGCACGTCGATGTGTTCGTCGCGTTCATCGTCTGCCTGTCGATGACCAGCGCGATACTGAGCCTGCTGCTGCGAACGCTGCTGCAACGCGCCGACCGCGCCGGACTGGGCGCTCTGGAGCAGCGCGTCGCGCAGCTGGAAGCCAGGTCCCGCCACACCGCGTAAGCCCCGACCGCATCCTTGCCCGCATGCCCATCGGTGGAAAAGCCCTCGATCGCCTGCTGTCGCGCGCCGGCTTGTGCTCGCGCGAAGCAGCCAGGGCCGCGATCGCGGCGGGCCGGGTCCACGTGAACGATCGCCTGGTCGTCGACCCCGACCAGTGGGCCGACATCGCGCACGATCGCGTTCTGTTCGACGGCCAAGCGCTGCTGCCGCGGCCGCGCGAAGTGTGGGCGCTGCACAAACCGATCGGCTACGTGACCACCACCGACGATGAACACGGCCGCGCCACCGTCTGCTCGCTGCTGCCCGCCGACCGGCCGTGGCTGGCGCCGATCGGGCGGCTCGATCTCGACTCGTCGGGACTGTTGCTGTTCACCAACGACACCCACTTCGCGGCCCTGCTGATGGACCCGGCCAGCAAATTGCCGAAGGTCTACGAGGCGCGCTGCAAAGGCCACCTGCCATCCGACGCACTCGACCGGCTGCGCAACGGCGTGTGGTTGCACGAGCACTTCACGTTGCCCGCTGCGGTGGAGCCGATCGACGCCGACGCGCGCACGACACGGCTCCGCATCACGCTCGTCGAGGGCCGCAATCGCCAGATCCGGCGCATGCTGAAGGTGGTCGGCTCACGCGTGAACACCCTGCACCGGTTGCGCATCGGGCCGCTGGCGCTGGGCGACCTGCCGGTCGGCGCCTGCCGCCGGCTCGACGACGCCGAGGTCGCATCGCTGGGCGCCGCTGCCGACGCCCTGCGCCCGACTGACATGCGCTCGCACTGAGGGCGCCGGCAGGGCCAGGCGCGCGGGACCGCCCCGCTCACCAGAACAGGCGCTTGCTGGTCACTTCGACCTTCTTCACTTCGGTGCCGCGCGCGATCCAGCACTGCCACTGCAGGCCTTCGTAGTTGCCGAGCGTGCGGTCGTTCCACAGGTCGCGCAACGCGGCGACGTCGGCGATGCGCACGAGGACCGGGTCCTTGCCTTCGCGCACCAGCTCGCACGCGAGCAGCAAGTCGCCGTCGGCGACGCCATCGACCGCCAGCTGTTCGCCGCCATGGACCTTCTCGACCAGCACCACGCGCTCGGGGATCACGTTCGGCTCGCCGGTCGGATCGCCGGTGAACGCGCGGTGCAGTCCGATCGCGGCGGCGCGCACGCGGGCCTCGTCCTCGGCAAAGCCGTAGTCGCGGGTCAGCAACCCCGACTGCCGCACGACCGCCCACACCGCCGCCGGCAACGGCGTGCACTGCACCGTCTGCAGCTTGCCCTGCCGCTCGAACACGATCGCCAGGGGCTGCCCCGCCGGCTGCCGCAGCAGCGTCAACGCGAACCCCGGCGTCCAGGTGACATTGGTGTCGCCGAGCTTCTGCAGGCGATCGCCGGCCTGCAGCCCCGCCTTGTGCGCGGGACCGCGTGGATCGACGTCGAACACGGTGACCTTGCCGTCGGCATCGAGCAGGCGCATGCCGAGGTCGGCGCTGCGCAGCTTGTAGGCGGCGAACAGGAGCCCCAGCGTCTGGTTGCGCACGTGGTCGACCGCGATCGCGTAGCCCTTGTTGTTGAAGGTGCCGCCGCCCGCGCTGTTGATGCCGACGAGGCGCCCGTTCATGTCGAGCAAGGCACCGCCACTGTTGCCGCCGTTGATCGCCGCATCGGTTTCGATCAGGTGCTTCAGCGCGGCCCAGCGGCCGCGAATGCGCAGTTCCTGGTCTTTGCAGGTGACGACGCCGAAGGTGATCGTGTTGGCCTGGCCGAGCGGATTGCCGATCGCGGCGACCGCTTCGCCGATCGCGAGCGCTTCCGAGCTGCCGAGTTCCACCGCGGGCAGCGTCTTGCCGGGCGGCAACTCCAGCTGCAGCAGCGACAGGTCGTCTTCGCGCGAGATGCTCAGCACGGTCACCGGATACTCGGTGCCGTCGAACGTGCGCACGGTGACGCGGTGGTCCTTGACCATCGAACCGTCGGCATTGGTCGCGTCGTCGACGACGTGCCAGTTGCTGATCGCGAGCCCGCTCGGATCGATCACGACGCCGGAGCCGAGGCTCGTCGGCTGCCACCGCGGCTCGGGCGGGAACGGGTCGTCTTCCTTCTGCACCGCCAGGTTCCTGGCGATGTAGACGTTGAGCATCGCCCCCGCTGCGTTCTCAACCATGCGCACCAGCGGCGACTGCCGTTGCGTGCGCTCGGCTTCGCTGGCGACGACGGGCGTGCGGATCGGATCGGTCGCGGCGGCGTCTTCGAGTTCGCCGGCGAACGCCTTGCGCACGCGAGCGATGGCGACGAACGTCGACAGGTTGGTCTCGGTCGAGATGCGATCGCCGCGCATCGAGTACGCCTCGTCGATCGGGTCGCGCTCGCCGGCATCGCCGATGCCGAGCAGGCGACCGTGCACATCGATGAAAGCACCGCCGCCGTTCTGGTTGCCGAGATTGCCGTCGGCCTGGATGCGAGCCCCGTCGCGGCCACGCTTCGCCGACACCACGCCGCCGGTGACGACGACCTGCGTGCCGATCGGGTTGCCGACCGCGAGCACCGTCTCGCCGAGAATCGCATCGCCGTCCTGGTTGCACGGCGCTGCCGGCAAGACCGTGCCGGCGGGCAAGGTCACCCGCAGCAGCGCGAGGTTGTTGCCGCCGCTGCGCTTCTCCACCGTCGCCGGGAACGTGCGGCCGTCGCTGAGTTTGATCCGGCAGTTGTCGCCCGCGAGGACGTGCGCGTTGCAGACGACGAGTCCGTTCGCGGCGAGCACGACGCCGGAACCAAGTCCGCGATGGCGCACCACACCCCCCGGATCCATGCGACCGAGTGCAGGCCAATCGCCCGCACCCGACCACACCGACACCACCGAACCGGCGACCTTGTGCACCGCCAACGCCTGCGGCGATGCGGCCCTCTGGCCCGCCGGGGCCTTGGGCAGATGCGCCGCGAACGCCTTCTGCGCGCGACCGGTCGGCACCACCACGCCAAAGCTCGGCAACTTCAGTTCGTCGAGCGTCGGCTCGCTCTTGTTGCGCTGCACGTTCTCGCTCGCGTAGAGGCCGACCAGGCTGCCGTGGCTGTCGAACACCGGCGCGCCGTCGCACCGTTCGTCGTTGCGGGTGTCGGTCAGCAGCAGGTCGGCGGCGGCGTGCTCCTTGCCCTGCAACATCACGGACGACAACGCCGCGCTCGCCACGCCCGCGAACGCGAGCATCTCCTTGCCTTCGGGGCGGGCCACGACGACGACCGGTTCGCCCGGCATCGCGCGATCCGGCCACAGCGTCACTGCAGTGAGCCCGCCAGCCGGCGGCGTCACCTTCAGCAACGCGAGCCCAGCCGCCTCGTCGCGCTGCGCCACGGTCGCCGGCAGTTGCGTGTTGGCCGCGTCGTCGAGCTGCACGAACAGGCGCTTGTCGGTGGCCCCCTCGGCATCGCGCACGAGGTGCAGGAACGTCAGCACGAGCCCGTTCGCATCGACCACGACGCCGCTGCTGGCGCGCTCGAGCACGAACTTGCCGCGCGGGCCGTCGACTTCGGTCCCGACCCACACGACTGCCGACCGCACCTTGGCGACAACACCCGCGGTGCCGGCCCGGCGCGCTGGCGACGCCGGCTCTTCGGCGCGAGCCTGCAGCAGGGTCGGATTGACCACGCCCTGGGCCGGCAGGGCGAACGCGGCCGGCACGGCCGCGATCAGGAACACACACGCACGCACACTCGAACGCATACGGCGAGACTACTGCCCGCGGCGGGCGTCCGGCAGCGTCACTTGCCCTTCTGTTCGCCGCCGACTTTGGCGTTCGCTTCGGCGCGCTTCTGGATCAGGTCGAGCATGCGCTTCTGGTGCTTCAGGTAGTACTCGACGTTGGCCTTCTGGCGTTCGATCGTCGCCGCCTCGTTCTCCTCGCTGCCCTGGAACTGGCTGCCCGCGTAGATCTTCCCCATGAAGTCCTCGAACGGCTTGCCGAGGCGCTTGAGCGGCGGGAACGTGCCGCCGGACGTATCGAGGACCTTCACCAGCGCCTTCACGTACTTGCGCGACGTCTCGCCGGTAGTCGGAACGGCGGCGAGGTCCTTGAGCCCGGCGTCGACGGCGGCGACCGCCTTGGCCAGGTCCTTGGCGTTGGCATCGCGCAGGCTCGGCTTGCACGCCGCGGGCTCGACGAGGCGGGCGCCGTTGCAGCACCCACACTTGAAGCCGCCTTCGCCACGGCACGCGGGGCACGCACTCCAGTTCTTGGCGCCGCCGATGCGCAATTGACCACCGCCGCCGCACACGGTGCACAACAGGAACGCCGCGCCGAGGCAGCCGGGACAGGCGACCTTGTCCAACGGGTCGGCGAGTTCCCCGGTGCCAGCACAGATGCGGCAGACGGCGAGCCGCTCCTTGGTCCGCTTGCAGTCGGGGCAGTTCTTGGTTTCGTCCGAGAACTTCTCGCAGACATCGCAAGTCACCTTGCCTTTGGCGTTGCAGCCCACGCACTTCACCGCCTTCCACGGCGCCCATTGCTCGAGGCCCTTGTCGTCGGTCACGGTGGGCCGCTCGATCCGCTCGGGGTTGAGCACCTTCTGCTGCGCCGGCACAGTCGCGCCGACCCACAGGAAGACGAACAGGAGAAGACAGTGGATTGGGCTTCGCATGAGGATCTCCAGCGGCCGGCACGATACCGGCCGGCGCATCCGCAGGAAACGCCCGAAGCCGGCGGCGGCCACCCGGGTCACCCGGGTCATTCGTCGCTGCCCGCATCGTCGTCGGGCAGCCCCGCGCGCTGCAGCTTCAACCGCACGCGCCGATTCTGCCGCCGCAGCCGGTCGTTGCTCTGCATCAGGCGGCCGAGTTCGTCGAGCACGAGCCGCAGCGAGTCCGCCGCGATCGCCACGTCGCCGGTGGCATCGCGCACGCTGTTGCGCAACTTCTTGCGCAGCAGTTCGAGTTCCTTGTCGGTGGTCATGGCGACGTAAGTACGAAGCCGCAGCGAATGCGCAAGCGTCGCTTCCGCGGCATCCCCCGCATCCTCATGATCGCCGCCATGACCACCTCTTCGCTGCACCCGGTCGCACCCGGCGAGCTGTTGGCTCGCGCGATCGGGGCCCGCGCCCCGTTGTTGGCGCGCTTGCACGGCGAAGGCACCGACTGCTACCGCTTGCTGCACGGCACCGCCGAAGGCGCGCCCGGGCTCACCATCGATCGCTACGGCCCGCTGCTGCTGGTGCAGACGTTCCGCACGCCGCTCGAAGGCACCGACGTGGACGCCGTGCAGCGCACGGTCGAACGCGAACTCGGCCTGGCGCTGCCGATCGTCGCCAACCATCGCGGCGAGGACGCGCCCGCGGGCCACGTTGCGCACGTGCCGACCGACGAAGCGCTGCAGGACCACTTCTGCCGCGAACGCGGCGTGCGCTTCCTCGTGCGCGCGCGCCACCGCGGCCAGGACCCGTGGTTGTTCCTCGACCTGCGCGCCGGCCGGGCCCTCGTGCAAGCAACGGCGCGCGGCAAACGCGTGCTCAACCTGTTCGCCTACACCTGCGGCGTCGGCATCGTGGCCGCGGTCGGCGGTGCCACCGGCGTGCGCAACGTCGACTTCGCCCAAAGCGCCCTCGAGATCGGCACCCGCAACGCGGGCGCCAACCAACTCGCCGACGGCAAGTGCACGATGCTGCACTCCGACGTACTGCCGGTGCTGCGCCAGCTCGCCGGCCTGCCGGTGCAGCGCCGCGGCAAGCACGTGCCGTTCACGAAGATCGAGCGCCAGCAGTACGACCTGATCGTGCTCGACCCGCCGCGCTTCGCGAAGACGTCGTTCGGCACGATCGACGTCGTCAACGACTACCAGTCGTTGTGGAAGCCGGCCCTGCTCGCGCTGGCCGAAGGCGGCTCGATCATCGCCACCAACCACGTGCCGGCCGTCGACGAAGCGGCGTGGCACGACGCGCTGCGCCGTTGTGCGGTGAAGGCCGGCCGGCCGCTGCGCACGCTCGAACCGGTCGCCATCGATGCCGACTTCCCGTCGTTCGACGGCAAGCCGCCGCTCAAGGTCGTGCACGCCCAGGTCTGAGTTCGCGGCCGCGCGTCAGGGGCCAGCTCAGCGCGCGTCCTTCGCGCGATGCACGAGGAAGCGCGCATGCATCGCCGCCAGCACGTCCGGATGCTGCTGGCTCACGTCGGTGGTCTCGCGCGGATCGCGGCCGAGATGGAACAACTGCCACTCCGCGGCCGCCGTCGCCGGCCCCTTGCGGTTGCGCACGATCTTCCAATCGCCGTGGCGCAGCGCCCAACGCGTGGCGGCCCTGCTCCAGACCCAGTAGAGGTCGCGGTCGGGCAACGCGCGCTGTTCGGCGAGAAGCCCGACGAGATCGACGCCATCGCTCGGCGGCGTTGTCGCCGCAGTGCCGCCGCACAGGCCCGCCAGCGTCGGCAACCAATCGACCACGTGCACCGGCGTCGCTTCGTCACGTGGAGTGAACCGCGCTGGCCAATGCGCAAAACCCGGCACGTGCACGCCACCTTCCCACACGTCGGTCTTGCTGCCGCGCATCGGCAGCGGCTGGTTGAAGTTCTCCAGCTTCAGGTCGTCGGGATACGCCCCGCCCGGCCACTTCACCTGCGGCCCGTTGTCGGAAGTGAACAGGATCAGCGTGTTGTCGCGCTGCCCGGTGCGATCGAGGGCGTCGACCACCGAACCGACTGCGTGGTCGAGGTGATGCACCGCCGCCAGCAGCAATCGCTTCTGCGGATCGGGTTGTGCCTGGATCTTGCCCGCCGGGTCGTGGAACCACTCGATCTCGTCCTCGTCGAGCCAACGTCCTGGCCGCTTCGGATCGAGCTGGGTCGGGCGCCCGACGAAGCGGCCACGTTCGTCGAGCGGCGTGTGCACGGCGTGGAACGCGAGCATCAGGAAGAACGGCCGCTCCGGTTTCGACTCGACGATGCGCACCGCTTCGCGCGCCACCAGATCGGTGGCGTGTTCGCCGTTCTCGCTGCCGGCGATCAGCTTGCCGTCGCGATGCCAGGTCTCTGCATGCTCCCCCGGGCGATAGCGATGGTCGTACATGCCACACGCCCCCGCCAACGAACCGTAGCTGTGATCGAAGCCGAACGCCGCGGGACCGTTCGCAGCCTCGCTGCCGAGGTGCCACTTGCCGCACAGGAACGTCGCGTAGCCCGCTGCCTGCAGCAGCGTCGCCAGCGTGCGCGTGCCCGCAGGCAGGGCCGGCGCATTGCTCGCTTCGAGCGCGTTCGGCCCAAACCGGCTCGGGTAGCGCCCGGTGAGCAACGCCACGCGCGTCGGCGTGCACTGCGGCATCACGTAGTGTTGCGTGAAGCGCACGCTCTTCGCCGCCAGCGCATCGAGGCGCGGCGAGTAGACCTTCGGGTTGTGGTAGCCGATGTCGGCCCAACCCTGGTCGTCGGTGACGATCATCACGACGTTCGGGCGGGCGGCAGCCTGGGCCACGGCGGGCGTGCCGGCCACCAGCAGGAAGCCGGCGACGAGGCGCCACCGGGTGAGGATCGCTGCGGCGGTCATCCGGGCAGTGTCGCACACCGGGGCCATGGAACAATCGGCCACAGCGGGCACAGTGTCGGCATGCGCCCCTTCGCGAACGTCGCCGTCGCCGCACTCCTGAGTGGATCGCTTTCGGCCCAGGCCACCGCCGCCGCCGCACTGCCGCGCCCACACATCGTGGTGCTGCTCAGCGACGACGCCGGCTACGCCGACTTCTCGATGCACGGCGCCACCGACCTGCAGACGCCGCGCATCGACTCGATCGCTGCGAACGGCATCCGCTGCAGCAACGGCTACGTGTCCGCCTGCGTGTGCAGCCCGACGCGGGCCGGGCTGTTGACCGGGCGCTACCAGCAGCGCTTCGGCCACGAGTTCAACTTCCCGGCGGCGAAGAGCGAGACGATCGGCCTGCCGGTCGAGGAACGCACGCTCGCCGACCACCTGCACGCGGCCGGCTACAAGACGATGGCGTTCGGCAAATGGCACCTCGGCTACGCCGAGCACTTCCATCCGTGCGCGCGCGGCTTCGACGACTTCTGGGGCTTCCTGCAGGGCTCGCGTTCGTACCTGCCGCTGGCGAAGTCCAACCCGCTCAATCGCCTGATGGTCGATCGCGACGCCCCGGCCGAGTCCTTCGACTACATGACGGACGAACTCGGCCGCCAGGCGGCGAAGGCGATCGCCGCGCGCGGCAAGGAACCACTGTTCCTCTACGTCGCGTTCAACGCGGTGCACACGCCGATGCAGGCGACCGCGGCTGACCTGGAAGGCACCGTCGGTCCGGCGCCGCGGCGCAAGCTGATCGCGATGACGAAGGCCCTCGACCGCGCGGTCGGCATGGTGCTCGACGCGCTCGGCGAAGCCGGCATCGCCGACGACACGCTGGTGTTCTTCCTCAACGACAACGGCGGCGCCACCAACAACGCCTCGCGCAACGGTTCGCTGCGCGGCCGCAAGGGCCAGCACTTCGAAGGCGGCATCCGGGTGCCGTTCGTCGCGCAGTGGCCGAAGGGGCTGCCGAAGGGCGTCGTCTGCGAGGCGCCGGTCATCGCGCTCGACATCGCGGCGACGTCACTGGCTGCCGCCGGCGCACCGGCGCCCACCGACCGCCCGCTCGACGGCGCGAACCTGCTGCCGGTGTGGCGCGGCGAGACCAAGGCGCCGCCGCACGCAACGCTCTACTGGCGGGCCGGCGACAACTTCGCCCTGCGCGCGGGGTCGTCCAAGGTCGTGCGCCACGGCGCCAACACGATGCTGTTCGACCTCGCCAAGGACCCCGGCGAACGCGATGACCTCGCCGCCCAAGAGCCGCAGCGCCTGCAGGAACTGCTGGCGCAACATGCGGCGTGGTCCAAGCAGATGGCCGCACCACGCTGGGGCAACGCTGCGGCGAACGTGCCCGACGAAGGCGCCGGCAAGGAAGGCCAGGCCGACAAGGGCGGCAAGGACGACTAGGCCTGCCCTCGCTCAGTAGACCTTGCCGCCAGCGCGCGACAGCACTTCGTCGATGCCCGCACCGACCACGGCGAGCACCGAGCCGTAGGTGAACGTGCCGTGGCTCTCGACCGTGATGCCGCTGTCGTCGACACGGTAGAACCAGGAGCTCGTGCCGAGTGCCTTCGCCATCGTCTCGCTGTCCGGCAACGCCTCGCTGCCGAAGCCGACTTCATCCTTGTGCGCGTCGAGCTGCGGATACGCCATCGTCTCGACGGTGCGCCAGCCGATCTCGGCGACGCGCGACAACCGCAGGAACATGAGCCCGCTGGCGCCCTTGCCCTGCTTCGCCATCGCCTGGAAGTCCGGCTGCGCGGCGAGGCACTCGCCTTCTTCCTGCCGCAGCGAACGCACCAGCGCCGCCGCGTCCGAGCCAAACCACAGGGCATCCTTGGTCAGCACGTAGCACGGGCTCAACTGCAGGTTCATGTCCGGCAGCGGCAGGTTGCAGAAGCGAACCTCGTGGCCGTCAGCCTTGCGCGTCTTCCACTCGAGGCCGGTCTCCTGCACGACCATGGCTTCGATCTGCTGCATCAGGCTGAGCACGGTGTCGGCGTCGCGCACCGCGATGCGCACCAGCAACTCGGGCTTGGGCACCGCACCCTTTTCGAGCGCCAGCGCGATGCCGATCTGCGTGCCGAACGCGCCGAGCATGCGGTGCAGCTCTTGCGGCGAGCTGCCGATGCCGCGCAGTTCGCGGCCCATCTCCTGCTCCATCTCGCGCAGCATCTCCTTGCGCATCGGCGCCGGCAGCAAGGCGGTGAAGCGATGGAAGGCATCGACCACGGCGCTGACATCGAAGCTGCCCGCGGCGAACGCCACGGTGTTGGCCGAGCACGACCGCGCGAACTCAAGGTCGGCGGGCGCGGCGACGAGCGCCTTCAGGAGGCCACGCTCACTGCCGCCCAGACCCAGGTGGAACACGTCGGCGCCGCCGGCGTCCGTCGACGTCATGCCGGCCCAGATTGCATCGACCGAACCGAGGCCCAGCGCCTGGGCCCAATCCTCGGCTTCGTACGGCATGTGCGGCGCGAACGCCGACAGCACGCGGTCGGTGTTGAGGAACCACGCCGCCAGCGCCGGGGCCGGCAACATGGCGTTGAGTTGCACGAGGCGCGTGGTGCCGTGCAGGCTCGCCTGCTTGCCCGCGGCAACGTCGATCATGTCGCGCAGGTAGCCGCGGCTGTTGGTCACGACGTAGTTGCCGCCGATCGCGCCGGCGTAGAGCGGCGGTGCTTCGGACAAAGCCAGCGAGTGGAACTTGTGGCCACCGACTTCGATGGAACCGGTTTCGCCGCCGTTCGCCTGCTTCGCCAGGAAACGCGAGGCCCACTGCACGACGCGGTTGACCGCCTCCTTCTGGTCGCCGACTTCGACCACCAGCGCCACCGACGGCCCCATGCCTTCGATCGACAACCGGCCAACCGCCAGCGTCATCGGGCGCTGCAGGAAGCCGCGCACATCGGCCGGGCGCAACCCGACCTGCTGCAGCTGGGCCTGGACTTCGGACGCGGCCTCGTCGAGCTTCGCCTCGAACATCTCCTGGCGCAGTTCGCCCGGAATCTTCTGCAAGAACATCTGCACGGCCGGCGCCATCGGCAGCGCCGCGGTGGCGTCGCGGCAGGCGGCGAGGCCGCCGAAGCGGGCCGCGGCGTAGGTCGAGGCGGGCAGCAGGGCCTCGGCAGTAGGTAACGGTGCCTTGGGGGCCTGCGCGAGGAGGGGGAGGCCGACGGTCACGGCGACGAACGAACGAAACAGCGTGGCTTGCATGAGTTCTCCGAGGAGACCCGAAACGAAGGAGCGTGACGAGTATTCGCCTGTGGCCGCCTGTCGGGCCAAGCTGTCGGTCGCACCGAGCTGGGACGGCGATTCCGGCATGCCCGCCGACGTGGCCCCCCGGCTAGAAGGTGCCGATCGTCACCGCCACCGTGTTGGTGCTGGAAACGGCAACAATCGCCGCCGCCACGTCGAGTTCGACCCCGAGCACCTGGTGCAGGAATGTCTGCCCGGCGATCGCCGGCGCCGTGACAACACCGGCAACGGGCAGCCACATCCCGAACGAAACGGGCACAACCGACAGGTCACAGCCCGGAACGCCTTCGGGAAGGATGCTCGCCAAGGGCACCGATGCGCCGGACCAACCGATGGCATCGATCGCAACACCGAGCCCTGGCATGCCGGTCGCTCGCGCCCGGTAGGTCGAGCCGGCCCACGCGGCCTGCTCGATTGCGAGTACCTCGCCGACCACGCAACTGCTGCCGGCAACCGCGTTCGCTGGACACGTCGCGGCAAGTCTGGCCAACCCCGCCATCACCGGCCCCAGGAGAGAGTACGGGTCTGGCTGCACGAACTCGCCAACGACGAGTGCTTCGGTGTCGTTCCAAGCCAATCCAGCCACAGCTCGATGCAAGCCCGTCCCGACGGGCGACCATGCCACCCCATTCCAACGAGCAACGTTGTACGGTCCGGAGCTGTAGCCGAAGCTCCCTCCCACAAGCAGGTCGCCGTTGGGCAACGGCAAGATCGCGTGCACACCGCGGGTGTAGGGGTCGGAGCCCCAGAGGCCTTGGCCCATCGCCGACCAGTTCGTGCCATCCCAGCGAGCGATCAAGTCGGCTGCGACAGTGCCGGCAGTAGTGAAGCGTCCTCCTGCAATCAAGTCGCCGGATGCCGTCTCGGCCAGCGCGAACACGCCGGGGGACGAGTTGAAGTAGACCGATCCGTACATCCCAGCACCGATGGAAGACCAGGCTGCACCGTCCCACCGGGCGATGTACCAAGCCGGGCTTCCTCCCGCGGTCGAGAACAACCCTCCGACAACCAGGCTGCCATTCGCGCGCACGAGCAGCGAATGCACGGCCAGCGGGTCGTAGAGGTTCGGTGAGTTCCCAACCCCGGATCCCAACGGCGACCACGCAGCTCCATCCCATCGCGCGATTCCGTTGGCGACGCCATTGCCCGCATGCGTGAACGCACCACCGGTTACCAGATCGCCGTTGGGCATGACGACCAAAGCGTTGACCCGACCGTCGACGCCCGCACCGAGCGGTGTCCACGCCGTGCCATTCCAGCAAGCGATTCGCCCAACCGGCGCACCACCCGCGCTATCGAAGTCGCCAGCGGCGACATAGTCCCCGTTTGGTAGACGAGCCAAGGCGCGAACGCTCGCAGCGCGAGTGGGAACGGAGCTCCCGAATCCAACTCCCAACGGACTCCAGACGCCGTTGCGGCATCGCGCGATCGACCTCGCTGGCACACCCGCCACTGCGGTGAAGTCACCGCCCACGACATAGTCGTCGGCAGCCAGCATCAACACACTGCGCATGGGCCCGTTGGTGCCAGCCAACATCCCCGACCAGTCCGAACCGTCCCAACGGGCAATGCTGTTGGCGGCATGCGAACCCGCGGTGCGGAAAAGACCACCCGCGAAGAGATCGCCGGTCGGCAACGTTGCGAACGTCCGCACGATCGGAGCGCCAGCATTCAATACACTCACTACCGGTGCTTGGCCGACGCCAATCCCGAGCGGAGTCCAAGCCACGCCATCCCAGCGGGCGACATTGTAGGACCCTGTGCTGGTGAAGCCGCCCGCCACCAGGTCGCCGTTCGCCATGCGATGGAAGGCGCCGACGGAGAGGGAGAATCCGGTTCCCACCGCCGACCAGGCAGAGCCGTTCCATCGAGCAATGCCAGGAGCTGGCACTCCACCTGCGGATGTGAAATTGCCGCCGACGACCAGATCGCCCCCTGGCTCAACCAGCAGGGCGTTCACCTGCGGATTCGGGCCAAACCACGATCCATCCACGCCCGAGCCCAGAGCAGTCCAACCCGAACCATCCCACCGCGCCACCGTTCTGATGGACGCCCAGCCAATGCTGGTGAACCAGCCAGCCGCGACCAAATCGCCGTTTGGCATCGCCACCAGGGACGTGACCGTGGGAACCCATCCGCTGGCCCACATCCGCCCGATCTCGTTCCAGCCGTTGCCCGCATGACGGAACACGGCGGATTCAGCCTGCAAACGGACAGCCGCCATGATGTCGCCGTTGGGCATGACCACGAGCGCGGTGACGGAGCCGAATCCGTTGCTCCCCAGGCTGCTCCACGTCGTCCCGTTCCAACTGGCGAGGTTGCCGACATACAGGGAACCTGCCCAGCCGAAGTACCCACCGACCACCAGCGCGCCGCCGGACGACACCGCAAGCGCCGACACAGATCCAACCAGACCACCACCGACCGGCGACCACGCCCCGCTCACCGGCTCCCACATGGCGAGATTGTGGACCGGCATCGAACCAACCATGGTGAACGAGCCGCCGATGACCAGACGAGTCGGCGTCGGACCCGCGCCATCCGGATCCCACCACGTCGATGCATTGACGACGCCATCGACGCCAGCGACCGCCGCCCCTGGTACCCAGGATGGCGTGCATTGCCCCGGCAACATGGGCGCCCCGAGAAAACAACCAAGCGCAACGATGGCTAGGGAGGTGTTCGGCATTGGCATGGCGCTGGCTCTCGAATGTGGAACGCATGCTATCGCGCGGAAAGCAGGCAGACCTTCTCAACCATCCACCCTGCATAGCTGCCCACAATGCGTAGCTGCGGGCGTCCGTCAGGCATCGTCCGCCGCCACGTCCCGTGCGAGTCCAGGCTCGTCCCCCGCCGGCGACAGGTCCTTCGCGTAGAGCACCGCCAGCAAGTAGAGGCCATGTGGCGGCGCCGTCGGCCCCGCGGCCCGGCGATCGCGCGCCGCGAGCACCTCGGCGAGCCACTCCGGCGGCCGGTTGCCAAAGCCCACTTCCAGCAGGCTGCCGACCAGGTTGCGCACCATGTTGTAGAGGAACCCACCACCCTGCACGACGAAGTCGAAACCGTCGGGACGCTGCCGCAGGTGCACGTGGTGCAGGGCGCGCACGGTGCCGCGCTTGCGGGGATACCCCGGGTTGCTGGCGAACGACGCGAAGTCGTGGCGACCGCGCAGGCACTGCGCCGCCTGCCGCATCGCCGCGAGATCGAACGGCCGACGCACCCAGTGGTAGAGGTCGCGACCGATCGCCGGCCGCACCGGCGCCGACAGGCACCGGTACGCGTACCGCTTGCCGCGCGCGTGGAAGCGGGCATGGAAGCCGTCGGGCGCGCGCACGACCCGCTGCACCGCGACGTCGTCGGGCAGGTGCGTGTTCAGCGCGAGCAGCAACCGGTCCGGCGCGAAGTCGCGCGGCAGCACGACGTGCGCGCATTGGCCGAACGCATGCACACCCGCATCGGTGCGCCCGGCCCCTTCGACGTGCACACCGGGGCAGTCGATCTTCGCCAGCGCCTCGACCATCTCCTGCTGCACGGTGCGAAACCCGGCCTGCTGCTGCCAGCCATGGAACGCAGTGCCGTGGTAGGCGATCGTCAGCAGGTACGTCGGCACGGTCGCCACCATAGGCAACCGTTCGCCGAGGCGCGAGCGATGCTCCGGCGCGCGCAGTGCCGGCGTCGATCAGCCGCGCAAGGACAACCACGCGAACGCGGCGCCGACCACCGACAGCAACGCGGTGATGCCAGCCATGACCGGGTTCTGCGCCATCAGGTGGAACCACGACGCCGCGGTGCCGCCGGCACCGAGCACGGCGAGCGGCACCAACAGGCCAGCCACCGTCGCGCGGCGCTGCTTGGGCATGACCGGCGGCGAACGGTGCCGCGGTGTCGTCGGCACGGCAGCGGCGCGGGCCGCCGCTTCGGTCGCCGCGATCGAGGCGCCGGCCGCGCGCGGCGTCGGGCGCGTCGGCGTGGACCGCGGCGTGCTCTCGACCGCGGCGGCTTTGTGCTTGGCCGGGGTTGCCTTCGGCTGCACCGGCGGCGGCAGCGGGGCCGCTTCGGGCGCGACTTCCCCGAGGATGTCGGCGCCGAACTCGACAGCCGCGGCCTGCGTGGCACTGGCACCCGGCAACAACCCATCGACGCTTTCTTCGAGCAGCGCCCAGCTGGTGTCGGTCGCGGGCGGTGCCTGCTTCATCGGGCCGGCCTCGGCGAACAGCATGTCGTCGGGCACCGACGACGGCGTCGCGGGCGCCTTCGCCTTGTCGCCGAGGTTGACCGTGCCGAACGAGAACGGGTCGTACTTGGTCATTCTGACTCTCCGAACTTCCGACGCCGGTAGCTCGACGGAATCCCGAGCTCCTTGCGGTACTTGGTGATCGTGCGCCGGGCGCATCCTTGCACGCCGCGCGCTGCCAGCCGCGCGACGAGATCGTCGTCCGACAGTGGCTTCTGTTTGTCTTCGTGCGCAACCAACTCGGCGATCTGGTCGGCGATCGCCATGCGCCCGCGGCCCGCGGCGGCCGGCCCATCGAGGCGGCTGCCATCGAAGAAGTCGCGCAGGCGGAACACGCCGCGGTCGGTCTGCACGTTCTTGCCGGCGATCGCGCGGCTCACCGTCGAGGTGTGCAATTCGAGGCGGGTGGCGATGTCACTCATGCGCAGCGGTCGGATCGCCGACCGGCCACGTTGCAAAAACGGCAACTGTTCGCGCATCACCGCATCGACGACGCGCAGCAGCGTCGCCTGGCGTTGCTGCACCGCGTCGATCAGGTCCTTGGCCGAACGCAGTTTGGGCTTCAGGTAGTCGCGCACTTCGCGCGGCGCCTTCTTGTCGCCGGCGAGCGCTTCGTATTCGGCGTTCACCTGCAGGTCGGGCAACGACGCATCGTCGAGCACCACGGCCACGACACCGTCGTGCAACCACGCGTAGGCATCGGGGCGCATCGGTTCGGCGGCGGTGCGGGTGAACTCGGTGGCGGGTGCCGGGCGCAGCGAACGCATGCGCTGCAGCAGTTCCTGCAGTTCGTCGACCGACAACTTCAGCGCCTTCGCCACGTCGGGCAGCTTGTGGCGTCCGAGGGCTTCCAGGTGTTCGCGCAGGATGCACTCGATCACCGGCAGATCCGGGTCGCCCGCGGCCTGCATCAGCATCGCATCGATCGGATCGCTCGCACCGATGCCGCAGGGTTCGAGCGTGCGCAACACGGTGCGCGCCTCGGCCAGCAGGTCCATCGGCACGTCGAGTTGTTCCGCCAGCTCATCGACGTCGAACGGCAGGATGCCACGTTCGTCGAGGTGGTCGACCAGCAACATCACCGCCTCCACCAGCAGCGACGGCACCGCGCGGAACGCCAGCTGCTCGCGCACGAAGTCGGCCAACGACTCGGCCCGCGCCGGCACGTTGTGCAGGAACGCCAGCTTGCTGTCTTCGCCACCATCGCTCGCCGGGCGGCGCCACTCGTCCCACCCGGTCTCTTCGCGCTGCGCCAGCGGCGGCGTCGGCTCGGCCCGCTCTTCGCGTTCGGCCGCCGGCTTGCACTCGAGCGTCTCGTTCTGTTGCAGTTCCTGGTCGAGGAACTGCAGCAGGTCGACGGTGGCAAGCTGCAACACCTCGATCGACTGCAGCATCTGCGGCAGCAGGGCGAGGCGCTGTTCCTGGCGCTGGCCTAGTCGAAGGTCGAGGCTCATGGGCGGCAACGTGGCTCCAGGACCGACTTTCGGCGTCCGGCGCCCAAATCTTGAGCGGTCCGCCGCCGGACCGTCCGACTTTGCGTCACTCGACGAGACCGATGCCGCCGGCACTTCGGGCCGCGACCGCCGCGGCAGCCGCCGTTACTGCGGTCGGCGCCGCGCCGGGCGCGCCTGCGGGGCAGCCACCAACGGGTCCTCGGGCCACGAATGGCGGGGATACCGCCGACTCAGTTCGCGCCGGACCTGGGGATACACGTTTGTCCAGAAACTCGGCAGGTCGGTCGTCACCTGCACCGGTTGGTGGTTCGGCGCCAGCAGTTCGAGCACCACGGGGACGCGTCCGCCCGCCAACGCACCCACCGCGCGCAGGCCGTAGAACTCCTGCAGGCGCGCCGCGATCGTCGGCCCGGCCGGCGCGTCGTAGTCGACGATCGCCGCCCGGCCCGACGGCAGTTCGATCCGGTCGGGAGCGCCTTGCTGCAGCGCGCGGCGATGCGCGGGCGCCAGGGTGGCCATCAGCAGTTCACCGACTTCGGCATCGCGCAACGCCCGCAGGTCGCTGCGCGAACCGAGCAACTGCAGCGCCGCCGCCGCCACTTCGCGATCGTCCCACTGCGGCAACCCGAGGTCGGGCGAACGCGCCGACAGCCAGCGCATGCGCGCCAGCAGGCGCCGCAACTCCTTCTGCTCACCAAGCCACCGCCACGGTTCCGCCGCGAGCAGCGGCAGCAACTTCGCCGCCGCCTCGCCTTCCGGCAGTTCACCGCCGCGCGACGACCGCAACGCCAGATCGCGGTAGCGCTGCTCGCGCACGGCGACGACGCGGCCTTCCTGTTCGTCGAGTTCGGCCACCACCACGGTCGCCAACGCGGTCGGCGCGATCGCCTGCAGATCGGCGAGGTCGAGGCCCGCCGTCAACGTCGCGCGCGAACGCTGCTGCCGCCCGGTCTCCAGCAAGCGCAGCGCCAACACCAGATCCTGGCCATCCGCCGCTGCAGGCAGCAGAAGGCCACGCCCACCCACCATCGTCGCCGTGCGCGGCTCACCGCCGACACTGCGCAACGCGACGCGGTCGGGAAAGCCCGCCAGCAGGCAGCGCGACAACAGGCTGGTGTCGTCGTCTGGCGCGCGCCGATCGCTCGCCGCCAACAGCCGATCGCGGGTCGCCTTCACCGTGCGCGCCTGCCACGCAGAGACACCCGCTTCGCGGCACAGGTGCTCGGGAAAGCCCCGTTGCTCCGCCAACAAGAACGAATCGACGGCGGCGTGCAGATCGACGCCATCGCCGCGGCCGAGTTGTTCGACGTCCGACAGCAGCACCGCCGCCGTCGCCGCCGCGCGCGCGCAGCCGAGTTCGCGCCCCGCATGCACCACGGCCGCCAGGCGCGGATGCAGCGGCATGCCGAGCAGCGCCTGGCCAAACCGAGTCAACGCACCACTGCGCGCATCGATCGCCGCCAGATCGACCAACAAGCGATCGCCCGCCGCGAGCGCTTCCGGCGCCGGCGCCTCGAACCAACCGAACTCGCGTGGATCGCGCCCGGCGAACGCGCGTACCAGCAGCACCGGCCCGCACAGGTCGATGCGGTGCACTTCCGGCATCGCGCGCAAAGGCATGCCGCGTTCGGCCGCCGCCGTCCACAGGCGATAGCAACGGCCCGGTCCCGTGCGACCGGCGCGGCCGGCTCGCTGCGTCGCCGACGCGCGGCTGATCGTCTCGAGCTGCAGCACGTCGACGGAACGGCCGCGATCGAAGCGCAGCTCGCGCGCGAGGCCCGAATCGACGACCGCGGTGACGCCGGCGATGGTCAGCGAACTCTCGGCGACGTTGGTCGACAGCACGACCTTGCGCCGTTCCTGCGGCCGGATCGCGCGATCCTGGTCGGCGAGTTCCAACCGGCCGTGCAGAGGCAGCACCAGCACACCGGTGCGGCGCGCCAGGTTGCCGAGCGCATCTTCGCAGCGCGCGATCTCGCCGGTGCCCGGCAGGAACACCAACACGTCGCCCGTGGTCTCGGCCAGCGCCCGTTCCACCGCGTTGCGCACCGTGACCTCGAACGGATCCTCGCTGCTGCGTTCCTGGTGCACGACTTCGACGGGAAACAGCCGCCCATCGGCTTCCACCGTCACCGCATCCGGCAGGAACGCGCGCAACGGGGCCGGATCCAACGTCGCCGACATCACGCACAGACGCAGATCCGGCCGCACGGTCGCGCGCGTCTCGGCCAGCATCGCCAGCGCCAGATCGCCTTCGAGATGGCGTTCGTGGAACTCGTCGAGGCACACCGCACCGACGCCTTCGAGGAACGGATCGGCCACCAGCTGCCGCACCAGGACCCCTTCGGTGACGAAGCGGATGCGGGTGCGCGCCGAAGTCCGGACGTCACCGCGCACCTGGTAGCCGACGAGCCCACCGAGTTCGCAGCCGAGTTCCTGCGCCACCCGCACCGCCGCCGCCCGCGCCGCCAATCGCCGCGGTTCGAGCACGACGATCTGGCCACCGTTCGGCCCGAGCAGGTCGAGCAACGCCGGCGGCACGCGCGTGGTCTTGCCCGAACCGGGCGGCGCCAGCAGCAGGCACGAAGTCGCCGTGCGCAGCGCCTGCTGCACCGCCGGCAACACGTCGTCGATCGGCAGGCTGTCGCGGCTCACGACAGGGTGCGCCGCCCTTCGATGGCATCGGCGAGGATCGAACGGCTGACCTGCGCGATCGACGCGCCCGCCGGCAGGCCGCGCGCCAGCCGCGTGACCTTCACGCCGAGCGGCGTGAGCCGTTCGGCGAGCACGCGCGCGGTGCCTTCGCCTTCGAGGTCCGGATTGGTGGCGAGGCACACCTCGGTGAAGGCGCCGCTGCGCACGCGCGCAAGCAGGTGGTCGGTGGTGAGGTCTTCGGGGCGCACGCCTTCGAGCTGCGACAGGCGGCCTTGCAGGACGTGGTAGAGGCCGCGGTAGCCGACGTCCTCGAAGCGCGCGACCTCGCGCGGGTCTTCGACGACGAGCAGCATGGCCGGCTCGCGCGCAGGATCGCTGCAGATGCTGCACGGGTCCTGGGCGTCGAGCTGGCAACAGCGCGAGCACGACTTGACGGCGGCGCGCACGTCCTCGATCGCCTTCGCCAGCTGCAGCGCTTCGTCGGCCTCGATGCGGAGCAGGTGGTACGCCAGGCGTTCCGCGGTCTTGGGCCCGATGCCCGGCAACCGGGTGAGCCGGGTGATCAGGTTCTCGATCGTGCGGTCGCGGTTGGCCATGCGCGAGTGCAGCTTGCACGACCGGCGATCCTGTGCAAGCGAACGCTGCCGGAGGCGAGGCAACCAGGGGCCGACCACGCCCTCCGCCCGAGGGCCCGAGGACGCAAAGTGCAGGCTGGCGGGGCGCCTCCGGTCAGGGACGGGCGCCGGTTCCGACGTGGCCCGTGGGCCACCCACTGCCCACGCACCAGGTCACAATCGCTGCCAGTGCCTGGCGATCTGCTCAACCACTCCGCTGCCGCCGCGGCCGAGCCCGCAGTCCTGCCCATTCGGAAACTGCAGGTGCCCACCGCGCGGCAGCACACAGACGCGCAACGTGCCCGCCGCCGCGTCCGAGACCCACGGCAGCGCCAGCTCCGGCGGCACGATCGGGTCGTTCTGCGCCAACACCAGCACGCTCTCCACCGCCAGCTTCGGCAGCGCCCATCGCGCCGAACACCGTTCGTAGTAATCCTCCGGCGACGCAAAGCCGAAGCGCTTCGCCACCGTCAACCGATCCCACTCGTGGAACGTGCCGCTGCGCCACACGTCGCGCGCCGGCACCGCCACCGCATGCCGCCGCGCCACCGCGTCGTAGATGCCCTTCAGCCCACGCAACACCCAGCGCCGGTAGAACGCCAACGTCGCCTGGTCGAGATGCTGTTGGCTCTGCCGCAGATCGAGCGGCGTGCACAACGCCGCGACGCCCGCGAGCCGCCGTTCAGCGCGGGTCGCCGCGAAGTGCAGCGCCACGTGCCCGCCCATGGAGAAGCCGAGCACGAACACCTTCTGGAACGGCTTGCACAACGCCGACGCGCACGCCGCCGTCAGGTCCTCGGTCAGCGCCATGTGGTAGAAGCCGCCGCCGCGCCGATCGGCGCCGCGCAGGTCGAGCGCCAGGGTCGCCAGGCCCAGGCGATGCAGTTCGACGGCGGCCCGCTGCACCGGTGCCGAATGCCGGCTGCTGCCGAGCCCGTGCACCAACACCACCACCGACGTCGCACCCTCCGGCACCGCCAGCGAACACGAGAGCGCCGTTGGCCCGAACTGGTCGTCGACGATCGGGATCGTGTGCTCGAAGAACGCTGCGTGGTGCGGCCGCAACACCAGGTCGCGCGCCGTCGGCCAGACCGTCCACGCGTGCCCCGAGACGCGTTCGGCGAACGAGAGATCGCTCACCCAGGCACCTCCGGCGGCGGGAACGGCCGCCCGGTCGGCGTGAATGCCCCGTTGCCCGTCGCCACGTGTTCGCCGGTTTCGCTCCACACGTCCATGCCGACGATGGTGAGCCGCCGCGAGAACTTCAGCAGCCGTCCGCGCGCGCGCAGGTTCTCGTCCTTCGTGCCCTGCAGCAGGCGCACCTGGAAGTCAGTGCTCATCACCCAACCACCGTGCGCCGCGGCAGCGGTGAACCAACCTGCGGTGTCGAGCATCGTCGCGATCAGCCCGCCGTGCACTTCGTGCAGCGCGTGGTCGAAATCGCGGTTGTGTTGCCAGTGCACGATGGCGCTGCCTTCGTCATCGAAGCCCAGCCGCATCCCGGTCGTCATGCCGATAGGCGAGCTCTGATGGACGCGGCACAAGCGCTCCAACGTTTCGCGGTCGAGGGGAGTGAGGTCGCGAACCAATTGGCGTTCTTCGGTGGTCATCGGTGCTCCTTGCAGCACGGGTTGCCGGCCATCGCTTGCGGCAATGGCGTCGGCCGACCACGAACGGGACCACGGATCCCCGGGGGGGACGCTCGGGAGCGACGAGCGCGGTAGCGTCTGCGGCAGGGCGAACAGGGCTACCGGGTGGCGGTTCATGGGCAGGCGACCGCTCACGGCAACATGCATGCCCTTCGCTGCGTCGGGCATGTCACCGCACCGACGCACACAAGCCCCGTTGCCATCGATCAGGGACGACGGCGCTGGCGGGCAGGCATCGGGAACCCGGCGCCCGCGTCGAAGTGCCGACGACGACGCAACGACGCCGCGTGGCTTGGCTAGAAGCCCATGCCGGGCAGGTTCATGCCGCCCGTCACCTTGCCCATTTCGCGCTCCTTCAGCTCCTTCGCCGCCTGCAGCGCCTGCTTCACCGCGGCGGTGACCAGATCTTCCAGGGTGTCGACGTCGGTGGGATCGACGACCGCCTTCTGGATCTTCACCGCCTGCAGTTCCTGGTTGCCGTTGACGTAGGCCTTCACCACGCCGCCGCCGGCCGAACCTTCGAGAATGCGCTCGCCGAGCGAACGCTGCGCGTCCGCCATGCGGCGCTGCATTTCCTGCGCCTGCTTGAGCAGGCTCTGCATGTCACCAAAACCACTCGCCATGTCGTGCTCCTTGGAGGGCCGCATCATGCCGGCCCCGGCGTCCGCTGGCCACGTTCACGGTCGGATGATCGCGACGAGGCCGCGGCTGCTGGCCCACCATTCGCTGCCACAGAGGTCGAGCCACAAGGCTTGCGCATACAGCGACAGACCGACGTAGGCCGCCCCGGACGGCATCGGGAACGCATGCCACGTGCCACCGAATGCATCGCTGGCGATGCCGATCGGCACCGCGGTGCCCGGATCGACCAACACCGTGATGCCCAGCACCGGCAGCGAAGCCGAACCGGTTGCGAGCGCGATCACACCGAACGATCCGGCCTGCGCGTTGCCGAGCACGAAGCCGAACTGGCTGTTGCCCACTCGCGGCTCCGAGTTGGCGACGAGCGTCGCCACGCCAGCGCAGCCCGCAGTGCCGTTGCCATACGGATCCGCATCCTCGTCACCGTTCTTGGTGCCGTCGCCGTCGCGGTCGACGCCGAGCCGGGCGCCGTGGCCGGGCAACACGGCCGTGAACACGAGTGCGGCATTGCCGGCGAGCGCCTTCGTCACCAGCGCCGCCTGGCTGAACGGACCTTCGCCGGTGCGATCGCTGGTGAACGTCGCCGACCCGACCTGCCAATGCAGACCGGCCAGCCGGCCATCGATCGTGCCGTGCGCGACCAGATCGAGATCGCCCGCCGCGGCGCGCGCCGTGATCAACGCCATGTCGGTGCCAAAACCCGGACCCGCCGCATTGCCCTGGTCGAGCTTGAACTGGTATCCGACCGCCGGTGCGGTGCCGGTGTCGAACGCCATCATGAACGTCACCAGGTCGTCCTTCGTGCCCGACGGCCAGCTGTTGAACTGTGGCAGCTGCAAGAACGACGTCAGCGTGTCGATGGCGCCGTCGTGCGTGAACCCGAAGCCGCTCTTCTGCTGGCCGGGCGTCTTCAGGAAGCCGACCTTGCGGTAGAGATTGCGCAGCGGCGCCGCCTTCATCTGCTGCGAGTTCTGGATCACCGCACCGGCGATGGTCAGGCCGTTGGTGCCAGCCGGCAGCGAGTGGCACGTCGAGCAGGCGGCGCCCCCGGGTATCGGGAACGTGGTGATGTTGGCCTGGAACTGCACAAGCCCGGCGGCCTCGTTGTTGCCCGACGGCGTCGTGCGGTAGGCGCGGTTCTTCTGCTGGTTTGGGTTCGGCGGATGCACCACCGCGAGCTGGGCGGCGGCGGCGTCGTTCATGTCCGTCGCCGACAACGTGCTGCCACCGAGCAACGACGCGAAGGCCCCGTTGAAGGCCTGGAAGTTGGCACGGTCGCCGCGCCAGTGCAGCAAGCCGGTGCCCTGCAGACCGCGCAGCGACTGCGTCGCCATCGGCCCCTTCATCGGATGGAACGCGGTCAAGCCGAGGTTGAACGGGAACGGCTGCACCGGCGCCGCATCCAACGTACCACTCGGATCGCCGAGGTCCCACGCCACGCCGTCGAGGTCGCCATCGATGTGGCACGACGCACACGACATCGTGCCGTTGCCGGACAGCTTCGCGTCGTAGAGGAACTTGCGGCCCTGCCGGATCGCCGCCGGCATCGCATCGACGGTCGCGATCGGTTGCTCGCCGAGCACCGCATGACTGCCGGTGTCGACGACGGTCAAGGTGTCGCTGAGTCGATTGAGCACGTAGAGACGGTTCGCCGTCGGATGCAGCGCCAGGGCCCGCGGGCCGCGCTTCTGCCGCGAATCGACGACGGTTCCCGGCGTGACGCCGATTTCGATGCGCGCCTGCACCACACCGGCCATGTCGACGACGCCGACACGGTCGCTGCCGTGCGCGGCGACGTAGATGCGGCCGGCGATCGCGTCGATCGCGACACCGAACGGTTCGGCGAGCGCCGAGGCGAGCCCGGCGGGGTTGGGCAACGCGGCGTAGTTCATGCCGACGTTGAGGTCGAACGGCGTCACGACCGGCGTCGCGCCGGTGGTGATGCGCGTGAGCCGGCTGTCGATCGCATGGCCGCGCAACACGGGTTCGAAGCGCACCAGGTTGCGCGCTTCGATGTTCGCCACCCACAAGTCACCGTTCTGCGGATGCACCGCAATGCCGGTGTTGGTGGTGCCGACCGCCCGGAAGTAGCGCGTCACCGTTTGCGACGCGACGTCGATCTGCGCGACGTCGTTGTCGGGCAGCGAGTACACGATCTGGCTCGCCCAGGCTGGATCGTCGGCCCGCACGATCAGGCCGACGTCGGGCGCGGCGGGAAGTGCACCGTTGGTCGGCGGTGGCTGCGGCGGCGCCACGTTCGCCGGCAGGATGGTCGTGCCGTTGCCCGAGCGCTGCACCACTGCGTAGACGCGACTGCCATCCGGGCTCACCGCCAACGCGCGCGGGTCCTTGCCGAAGATCGCGATGTTGCCGAGGGAGGCGCGCGTCACGGCGTTGAACACGGTGATCCGATCGAGGGTGGCTGTGCTGACGAACGCCTTGCCGCCGGCGAACACCACGTCGCTCGGTTCGTCGCCGACACTCAGGGTGTCGATGACCCGTCCCGCCGCGACACTGACGATCGACACGCTGTCCGACAGCAGGTTCACGACCCACACTTCGTCGCGCGTGCGCGGATGCACCGAGACGGGGTCGAGCCCAACCGGGATCTCGGCGATGAGGAACGGCGCCGACGGAATCGTCAGGTCGAACACCGACAACCTTCCACCCACGGTGTCGGCGACGAACAGGCGCGTGGCGTCGGACGACAGCCGCATGGGCTGCACCGGACCACTGTCGAAATGCGTGAAGCCCTGGGCGGACACGGCCGTGGCGAGAAGGGCAACGACGACGCCGTGCAGCGAACGGGAGAACAGCATGGCTTCACCTGGAACGCGGCGTGGGCCGCTTGATGGGTGCGCGCAGAAACGAGGTGCGGCAACGGAAGCGCCCGGCCCGTGGCAAGTCAATCAGGGCCCGTTCCGACACCCGCGAGCGCCGCACAATTGCGCTCCCCCGCAGGCAAGCGCGTCAACTTCGCGACAACTCACCTCGGCTGGTCTGGATACTGTCTCGCGGTCGCACCGCATCTCGCGGCTCGCACTCGATCTCCATGGTCCTCAACACGCCTCGCACCGTCCTGTCCCTCGTGTTGTTCGCCGGCGCAATCGCCGCCCAGAACGTCACGCTTCCTGACTTCCACTACCTCAGCGAGAACCCGGCCCAAACCGGCAATTCCGGTTCGACGCTGTGGTTCCGCGCCACCACCGGTGGCCGCTTCCAATTGCTGTACGAAGGCAGCCATTTCACGGGCAGCAATGGCGTGATCGGCCCGGTGTTGATCACCAAGATCAAGTTCCGCGGCGAAGACGGCGAGATCAACAACGGCGGGCAGGTGTTCAACAACGCCACCATCGAGATCGGCTCGACCAGCATCCCGCCGTCGGCACTCAGCGCGACGTTCGCGGACAACCGCACGCCGCTGGCGCCGAACACCACCACCATGGGCCTGCTCGGCACCACCAACGTCACGGTCGCGCCATCGGCCGGCACGGTGCCCAACAACTGGAACATCGAGTTCGACCTCGTGGCACTGGGCAACACGATCCTGTTCGATCCGACCAGCGCCGAGCCGAACCTGCTGATCGACATCAACCTGCCGACCGCCGCGACCAACAACTTGCCGCCGCTCGCGATGGTCGCCATGCAGAACACGACCGGGACGACCGCCGTGATCCGCGGCAACGGTTGCAACACGTCGACGCCAGGCGGCGCCGCCGGCGCGGTGAACCCGCTCCCCCTGGTGGTCGGCGTCGAGTTCGCGGGAAGCGGCGGCCACGCCACCGTGATCCCGGCCCGCAATGAGTTCTACGGCGCTGCCTGCGGCGGCTCGCCCGTGAGCTTCTACCAGGGCTTCCTCAACGGCCAGGCCTTCGACCTGCAAGGTGGCCTGACGATGACGCCGGACAGCGCCGCCTCGCCGAGCTTCTACATCGTGACGCCGGGCGCTCCCGCACCCGACACCACCAAGACCAACCCGGCCGCCAACGTGACCGCCGACGACGCCGTCGCTTCGGTGCCGCTCGGCTGGACCTTCAACTTCCCCAACGGTTCGACCTCGACGATCGTCGCCAGCAGCAACGGCTTCATCTGGCTCGACGCCGCGATGACCGACAGCGCGTTCGCTGCGGTGCCGGGGCGTCTGCTCGGTGACCCGGTGGCGACCACCTCGTTGCCGCCGTACAGCGGCGCCCGTCTGGCGATCCTGTGGAAGGACCTGAACATGGTGCGCAACGTCGGCCTCAACCCGGCCGCCGGTCTGCACGTGTTCACCGACACGTCGGGTGGCTCGGGCAACGCCGTCACCTACGTCACCTGGTGGGACGTCGGCGAGTTCAACGTCGTCAGCGGCGCCGGCATCCATGGCCACACGAACTGGACCTTCCAGATCGTGCTGCGCGAGTCGAACGGTGTCGTCGAGTACCGCTACGGCGCCGTGCCGGCGATCGCGACCGCCTCGACCACCACGGTCGGCTGCTTCGCGACGGTCGTCGGCTTCTCGCCGGGTCGCATCGGCGGCGCGGCGGGCGTCAACTCGGTCAACCCGCAGAACCGCGACATCTCGCTGGAGAGCCCGTTCTCGACCAAGCCCGAAGGCGCGTTCGGCAACATCGGCCAGCAGGCGATCGCCGCGCCGACGATCGGTGGCGTGCAGTACGGCGGCCGCATGTTCCCCGGCCAGACGATCACGTGGAACGCCGTCAACGTGCCCCCGGGCACGATCCTTGGCGCGCAGCTCCTCGACGTCGGCGCCAGCCGTCCCGGCCTGCAGTTGCCGACCATCACCGCACCGGGCTGCATGCTGAGCACGTCCCTGTCGGCGGTGGTCTGGGAAGTGTTCGTGCTGCCCGCCACGACGACGGTCGGCACGGCCCAGTTCGTGGTGCCGACCGGCTTCGCCGGCGTCGATCTCTACGCGCAGTGGGTCTCGCTCGACGGCCTGCTCGGCGGCCCGGACCTGTTCACGTCGGCGAGCAACGCGATCAAGCACACGATTGGGGTGAATTGATCGCCAGAAGCGCGACGAGTAGTCGAGGCAACTGAGCACCGACACCAGACACTCGCAGCCGCCCACGAGGGCGCGTATGGCAACCCATGCGCGCCCTCGTTGCGTTCACGCTCGCCCTCTCGCTGCCTGGCCAGACCCCGCAACCGGTCCAGCCGCCGCTGCAGGACCAACTGCAGCAGACCCTGCAGAAGCACCTGCAGTCGCTCGCCCCCGGCGCCCAAGCCGCCGTTGTGCTCCCCGACGACACGCTGCTGCCGATCGCCATCGGCCTCGCCGACCGCGAAGCGAAGACGCCGATGACGCACACCGGCAAGTTGCTTGCCGGCAGCGTCGGCAAGACCTTCTTCGCCGCGCTCGCCATCCAACTGGCGAACGAGAAGAAGCTCGACCTCGACGCGCCCCTCGCCACCTGGCTCGCG
>SXPB01000099.1 GCA_005776475.1 Planctomycetia bacterium | reverse complement strand
TCGGTTCGGAACGGCGGTCGAGCCACTGCAGCAACTGCGCCAAGTCATCGCGCCCCATCGCCACGCATCCCGACGTCGCCTCATTCGGACTCTTCCAGACGTGCAGGAAGATCGCGCTGCCTCGCCCCGGCACCACCGGCGCCGTGTTCCACTCGATCACCGCCCCGAGCGAATACTGCTCGTCGTCGCGTCGCATCGCTTCGGCGCTGACCGCGGGTTTGCCGCGCACCCAGTGGTTGTAGTCGGGGGACGTCGGCGCATCGACCCACCAATCGTCAGCCGTCGCCTGGCGGTAGACGAGTCCGGTCGCGCCTGTCGGCGCGTAGCCGAACGCGATGCCGATCGCGTGCATGCCCGCAGGCGTGCCACCGTCGCCTTCGCGCTTGCTCGCGCCATCGACGATGCCCGCACGACCGACCACCGCCGGCAGATCGCGCCACTTCGCGCTCCAACTCCCGTCGTTGCGCTGCCAGGCCTCGACGGTGGCCCGATGCGGCGAACCCGCCACGGATCGCACGACGAGAACCTGCGACGTGGCAGCGGGAACTTCGAGCAGCACGGGATCGATCTTCGGCATGGTGAACGCACGCGCCAACGCGACGACCGCGATCGTCGCCCAGATCGCTTCGAGCCAGAACGCCTGCCAGGTGCGCTTGTGCCAACACACCCACGCGACGCCGAGGCCACCGGTCAGGTTCATCGCCGCCAGCAGGGGACTCGCGGCGGGCAGCACCTCAAGACTCGACAGCGCGTAGGCGCAGAGGATCGCCACGGTGCCGTACCAACCGGCGATCTCGGCCGGCAGCGAGGAAGGGCGCGGAGCGGGGTCCTGCATGGGAATCTCAACCGACGACATAGAGGCGGGTCAGATCGACGCTGGCCATGCGATCGCGCAGCTCCTTGCAGCGCGACGCCATGCGCAGGCCATCCGCATCGTGCGGCAGCGCCGCGAACGCGTGCGCACTGGCGACCAGGATCGCCTTGGTGCGCGCGCGCGACAGCGCGACGTTGAGGCGGTTCAGCGACAGATGGAAGGCGCCGCGACCGCGCGACTCAGCGGGATCGCCCGCCGTCAACGACACCACGACCACTTCGCGTTCCTGGCCTTGGATGCGTTCGACGGTGTCGACGACCAGCGCATCGATGCCCGGCAGCAGCTTGTGCCCGATCGCCGTGTGCAACAGCTTCACCTGCGCGCGAAACGGTGCGATCACCGCGATCTCGGCCGGCGGCACGCCGTGGCGACGCACCAGATCCTCGACGACGTCGGCGACCGCGTTCGCTTCTTCCTGCGAACGCGAACCCGGCTGCCGATGGTCGATGCGCAGCCACACCACCGGCTGCGTCGGGTCGAGCACCTCGTCGAGTCGCCCGCCCGCGGTGAACGGCATGCGACGCGCCGCCGTGCCGGGTGCGGAGTGCACGCGACCGCCATAGAACGAATCGCTGACCACGCGGCAGACGCCGTCGTTCATGCGGTACGTCGTGTCGAGCAGATGCGAGCCGTAGCGCGCGTGCAGGTGCTCGAAGATCGACACCGACGCCTCGCGGTCGGCGTGCGCCGTCGCCACCACCGGCGGCAGTTGCTGGTGGTCGCCGAAGAACAGCCAGCGCTGCGAACGCAGCATGCCGGGCAACGCGTGCGGGATCGGCAGCTGGCCGGCTTCGTCGAACACCGTGTAGTGGAACCGTTCCTTCTCGCCGAGCTTCGCCAACTGGAAGCACGTGCCGGCGACGACGGCGCCCTTGTCCGGCAGCTTCACGCGGCGCGCGTCGACGATCTGCACGCCGGCGGCGCGCAGTTCGGCGTGGTCGTCGCCCGACGACGACGCCAGCTTGAACACCGGAATCTGCGGCGCGGCGCGCCGGATCGCCAGCAACGCGTTGCCGACTGCGCGATGCGTGAACGCACACAACGCGACGCGGCAGGTGCGCGCGCACAACGCCGCGACGACGGCGGCGAGCAAGCGCGTCTTGCCGGTGCCAGGCGGCCCCTGCACCAACGCCAGGCTCTCGGTTGCGATCGCTTCGGCGCCGGCGGCCACCTGTGCCGGGTTGAGACCGCTGCTGCCGAGCAACGCGAGGGCGCGCTGGTGCCGCCCTGCGTCGCGCTGCAGCGTGTGATCGCCCGCCAACACCTTGGCGAGGAACGGCCACGCGAACGCCGCCTGCACCGCATCGCGCAAGCGCCCCTGCAGTCCGAGCGGTCGGCGATCGATCACGTAGGTGCGGCCCGCTTCGAGCTCGATCGTGCGGCTGCGCTCGCGGTCGCGGTCGCGCATAAACGGATCGCCTTCGCATCGCAGCTCGCCAGAAGGCGCGTTGTAGGCGCCGTAGACCAGCGCGACGCCGCCGTCGAGATCGAAGCCGTCGCCGACGACGACCGTGTCCCCAGGCCGGAACTTGGACGCGTTGTCGGCGATGCGGAACACGAACGCCCCATCGTCCTCGCGCAGCAGCAGAGCACCCTGGATGCACTCGCCTTCGACCACGCGCGCGTCGATCGGTTGCGCCCGCATCTCCCGATGCGAGCGCTGCTCTTCGCGTTCCTCGCGGACGAGCAGGCGCAGCAGGCGTTGTTCGAAGGTGAGTTGCACGGTGCGCGGCGAGGTGGCGCGCGATCATGGCGCGCGGCGGGGCGGATGGCGACGGTGCAGCGCGCCGGGCGGGATCAGCGCGGCCGCATCGCCTGGAAGAAGCCTTCCGCGAACTCGATCGTGAAACGCCAATTGCGGTCCTTCACGCCGAACCCCATCACGAAGTTCGCCGGACCGTTTGCAGCCGGCGCAGTGGGCCCCGCGCCGCCAGCCATCTGCATCACAAACCGCGCGACCGCGGCCATGTCCATACGCATGAGCATCTGCGGATTGCAGTCGGCCAGGAACGTCATCGGTTCCTTCAGGACAGCGGGCCAGTCGCCGCCGGTGCGATCGAGCAGGGTTGGCAGCGCCTCCTTCGGCTCGCCCACGGCGATGACGGCTCGCCCATCGCGCGCGGCGTAGCCGGCGCGCAGACCGCTTGGGCCGAACATGCGGTCGGCCATCGCACTCATCTCCTTCCGGACTGCCGCTGCCTCAGGCCCCTCATCGGCGGGCATCATTGCCATCAGCTTGCTGAAATCGACCTTCATGCGCATCGCCTGCTGCGTGACACCACCCTCCTCGCGCATCGGTTCCGTCGTGAACGTGTAACCCACCTCGGCCATGGCCGGGTCGCTGGCCATCGCAGCAGCTTTGGCTGCGAGGTCCTTGCCGCTCTTCGGCGCCATGAACATTGCACCGTTCATCCCGTCGCTTCGCAGGTCGGCCGAACCCACCATTACCGGTCCCATCGCGATGTAGATCTCGCGGGTCGACTGCAGGAACTTCTTCATGATCGGCCGGGCTGCTTCCGAGTACATGGGCAGCATCGCCTCAATGAACGTATCGAACTGAGGCCAGAGCTTGGCCCAGTCGGCGACCATGAGCATGTCCATGAAGCCGGTGCCGGACATCGACCCGGCGAACGGCGCGAGATCGATCGGGGCGCTGCTCCAACCGTCGAGGGTACTGCCCGACTTCGCGGTGTACGAACCGCGCAACTGAACGCCGGCCCCAGCCAAGTCGAGATGCAGTTCGCAGGACTCGCCCGAATTCAACACGGCACGCGCCGCGTCGAAATAGCTGTCGAAGAGAACGTCCATGTCGATGCCGGGCGTCGCGGGCATCTCCCGCAGTTGGCCGCGGGCGAAATCGAGACCGGAGTTGATGGTGACGCCGAGGTTGGTCCACAACCGGCTGATGTCGACCTTAGCGACCATCAAGTGTTGCGGCATCGCCGCGGTGAGCGGCGACGGCGTCGCCGGCTTCGCGTACTTGCCGCCCATCGCGGCGACCACGTAGTCGCCGTGCAGATCGGACTCCATCCCCTTGTCGGTGAACGAACGGTGCAGTTTGGCGGGATCCTTGGCTGGCAACACGAACACCGGCTGCGGCGGCATGGCACGTTTCGCCACGAGCGCGAACGCAAGCGGTCGATCGCGCGCGACCAGGGCTCCATCGATGCCGAGCATGCTGAAGCTTTCGACCAGGCCGTCGCTGCTGAAGGCACTGCTCCTCGCCCCACCCTCGCGCATCAGTTCGGTAAGGCCCTTGGCGAGCGCGTCGATCGAAGCTACCCGCACGCACACCGCGGCGTCGGACGGCACCAGCGCGGCGATCGCCTGGGCGTCGGAGGCAGGATCGCTGCCCCCACACGCACCAAGCAGCCCCAAGACGACAATGACCACATTTCGCATCTGCATGACGTTCCTTCGTTGGCGGCGCCGAACGGCTGCCGCGGCGCGCAAGGATGCCACATGCGAAACGGCGCGACGAGCCGCGCTTGGACAATCTCTCGTCTACCGCCCAGTTCGCGCCTCGAGTCGATCCGTGGTCCTCGGGCAAGAGGCCTGCAGCGCTAGCATTCGCACCGTCCCATCCGTCCTCGCCCGCATGCCACGCTTCCGAACGAACGCCCTCGCCGTCTTGCTGCTGGCTGCGCTTGCCGTCGCGCAGAACTCGCCGACGGCGGTGTTCCGCGGCCGCAACGCTGCCGAATGGCGGCAACGACTCCTTCGCGATGCCGACCAGGAAGCGACGCGGCAGGCCGGCATCGCTCTCTACACGCTGTCGCGGGAAAGCGAAGCGACCACGCGCGAACTGCTGCCGCTGCTGCAGCACGAGCAAGCGCGCGTGCGGCGTGCGGCGGCGTGGTTTCTCGCGCATCCCGTCGCGGTGCCAGCACTCGTCGCGGCGATGGACGATCGCGACGGCGATGTGCGCGAGAGCGCGACGCGAACGCTCGGCCGCTTCGGGCCGGCGGCGGCAGCGGCGACGCCGCGTTTGCTCGCTCGAATCGCGCGCGCCGATGGCGAGTTCGACTGGCAACTCGCGGTCGACGCACTCGCGGCGATCGGCCCGGCGCACCCCGACGCGATTCCGGCGCTGCTCGCCGGAGTTCGGCCCGGTCGCGCTGGCATCACGATGCGGCAAGCGTTCATGAACCTCGGTGCTGCTGCGATTCCGCTGCTGCAGCCGCTTCTGCGCGACCAGGAACGTGCCTTGGCCGCAGCCGAGATCCTGCTCGACCTCGCCGCCAACCATCCCGTCGATCTCGACGTGATTGCGCCGGTCGTCGCCACTGACACGCGCCTTCGCCTCGACCTGCTGCGCTTGCGCGCCGAACGGGATCCTGCGGCGATTCCCGCGTTCGTGCGGGCGTTCGCCAAGGAAGGCAACCCCCTCGACGATCGCCGCGGGGTGCACATGCATGTCGATCTGCGCGCCCACGATGGCCTGCTCGAACTGCTGCACGACGACGACGCGAAGGTGCTCTCCTGGTCGTGTTCGCTGCTGCTGGAAGCGGCGGTGCCATTGCCCAAGCTGGTGCCGCGCCTAGCCGAACTGCTCAACCACGACGACGTCAACGTTCGCAATGGCGCTGCCGGCGCACTCGGCAAACACGGCATGCACGCCGCCGCGGCCTGCTTGCAGCCGTTGATCACGGCAGCGCAGTCGGGCGATGCCACCGACCAACCCGACCAGTTCCCGCGTCTGGCGTGCCTCGCCCTCGGCCAGCTCGCGGCGACGCACGCCGGTGCGCGCGAGCCGCTGCAACAACTCACGCACCAGAAAGCGGAGGTCGGCGCCTACGCGGCGTTGGCGCTGGCGCGGCATCTGCCCGACCATCCGGACCGCGAGCAGTGGCTGCGGCGCGCGATGGCATCGACCAACGCCTACGTCGGCCAGGAAGTCGCCGAACTGCGCGGCGCCGATGCGGCCCCGGTCGCCGAACGCGCGCTCGCCGAAGCCACCCAGGTGCTGGCCGAACCCGATTTCGAAGGCGACGCGGGGGTGCGCTTCGATGCGTTGCGGCTGCTGGATCGGATCGGGCCGCATGCGCTTCCCGCGGCGACGTTGGTGCGGCGGCATCTGACCCACAAAAACCTCGAAGTGCAGCGCGCCGCCCTCTGGGTCGTGCCCGGGCTGGCGCCGAAGTGCCCGGACCTGTTCGACGCAGTGTTCGCGTTGGCGAAGTCGCGCGACGCCGACACGCTGGCGATCGAAGCGCTCGGCGCGTTCGGGGCCGCGGCGCAACCGGCGCTGCCGTTCCTGCAAAGTCTGCTGTCGCACCACTACCAGGACCGCCAGCGCGCCGCTTGCCATGCGTTGCGCGACCTCGGCGCGCTCGCCGACGACGTTTTGCTGGCGGCGATGGTGGAAGGCGATCCTGGTGGCGACAACACCGATGCGGCGTACTTCGCTACGGAAGCCCTCGTGCGCCGCGGTGCCGCCGCCTGGCCCGTGCTCGAACGCGCGGCGAAGGACCCGCGACCGACCGTGCGATGCCATGCCATCGACGCACTCGGCCAGATCGAGGCGTTGCACCCGCAAGCTCGACCGCTGCTGCTCGCGGCGCTCCGCGACGAACATTGGGTCGTGCGCGGTCGCGCCGTGCGCCATCTCGACGTGCTCGGCGACACCGCACCGGACCTCGCGACGTTCGCCAACGATGCCGATGGCTACGTGCGCGCCGCCGCCCACACCCTCGCCGAGCAACGCCGGGGGCGCCGCCAGCAACGCTGAGCATTGTGGGCGGCCCGCCGACCACGCATCATCGGTTCCTTGTCCGCTCTCGCTTCCTTCCTGCGTCACCTCACCGCGAGCTGCGCCGACGACAGCTTCGTCCGCCTGTCGTTGTCCTCGCCCGTTCGCCACGACGCCGCTGTTCAGCGCATCCAGGCGCGACTGATCGAACTGCACGACCAGCGCCACCTGTCGTTCACGATGAAGGAAGAACGGCGCGACGTGACGCAGAACGTGCCCTTGCCCGACGCGGTCGCGTGGGTGGAACGCAAACTCACCGGCGAGTTTCGCGGCGCCATGCTGGCGACCACGAGCGGCGATTGGCAACTGCAGCTGCAGGAGGGCAAGGAGGCGCGCCTGATCCGCCACAAGGCTTCGACCGCCACGCCGCCGCCGCGCAGCCACGACGGCCAGAAGCCGACGTTCCTCGGGGCGTCCGCGTTGCCGTGGCTGCGCGGGCTCGGCATCGTCGACCAGGACGGCAGACCGCGGAAGCACCTCGCCGACAAGCGGGTGCAGATCGATCGCTACGTCGAGATCTTCGCCCACCTCGCGCGCGACTGCGGTTGGGATGCGCCCGCGACCGACGCCAAGCCGCTGCGCTTCGTCGACGTCGGCTGCGGCAAGGGCCACCTGACCTTCGCGGCGTGGCACTGCGGCAAGCACGTGCTGCGGCGCCCGGTGCACGTCGTCGGCGTCGAGATGCGCCAGGACCTGGTCACCAACGCCAGCGAAGTGGCGAACGAACTGTACGGCGGCGAACTGCAGTTCGTGCGCGGCGACATCGGCGACGTGCCGCTGCCTGAAGTCGATGCGCTGATCGCGCTGCACGCGTGCAACACGGCGACCGACCACGCCATCCGCCGCGGCGTGCAATCGGGGGCGCGCTTGATCGTCGTGGCGCCTTGCTGCCACCAGGAAGTGCGGCCGCAGCTCGGCCAGCCAGCCCCGCTCGACGCGGTGCTGCGTCACGGGCTGTTCGCCGAACGCATGGCCGAATGGGCCACCGACGGCCTGCGCACGCTCGTGCTCGAACACTGCGGTTACCGCACCAAGGTCATCGAGTTCGTCGGCAGCGAGCACACGGCGAAGAACGTGATGCTGGCGGCGGTGCGTTCGCCGACGCCGTCGACCCCCGAACAACGCGCCGCGTCGCGCGCCGCGATCGATGCGTTCCGCGCCTTCCTCGGCATCGAGCACCAGGCGCTCGACCCGCTGCTGGCGGCGTCGGCGCCGTGAGCCGGCCGCCAGCCGCGATGTAGAGACTTCGGTCACGAAGGCGGCGAAGTCGCTACCGGCCCGCGCAGCGCACCGCCAGAATCGCCGCCCCATGAGTCGCCCACTGCAGCTCCAATTCCTCGCCACGGTGGTCGAAACGAGCGCCCTGCCGGAAACCCGCGCCGAGATCGCCTTCCTCGGCCGTAGCAACGTCGGCAAGTCGTCGCTGCTGAACGCCCTCGCCGGCAAGAAGCTGGCAGCCGTTTCGGCGATGCCGGGCCGCACGCGGGTGCTCGCCTGCTACGGCCTCGAAAACGGCAAGGGCACGCTGCTCGATTGCCCTGGCTACGGCTACGCGCAGGTGGCGAAGAAGAAGCGCCAGGGTTGGCCGGAGATGTTGGAGCACTACCTGCACCACCGCGAGAACCTGGCGAAGGCGCTGCTGCTGCTCGACGGCGAGATCGGCCCGACGGAGTCGGACCTCTACATGCTGGCGTGGATGCGCGAGAACGACGTGCCGGTGGCGCTGGTCGCGACCAAGCGCGACAAGGTGAAGCCGTCGCATCGCGACAAGCGCATGCGCGAAGTCGCCAAGGCTTGCGCCGTCGATCCCGGCGACGTCACGTGGGTCAGCGCCGAAGCCGACTTCGGTCTCACCAACCTGCGCGAACAGATCCGCGAGTGGCTGGCGTGATCACGCGCGCCCAGCGTGGATCTCGGCGCGCACGGCCTGCACGAGGGCGGGATCGGCGCCGCGATTCTCGGCTGCGGTGACGTGCGCGTCGGCATCGGCCATGCGGCCCAGCAGCGCACATGCCTGCGCCAGGTGCAACAACGGCGACGGATCCGCCGGCGCCAGCAGGTGCGCCCGCTGCAGCAGTTCATGGCCTTCGGCGACGCGACCGCTGGCGACGAGCAGGATGCCGAGCCGGTTGTGCGCATCCGGTGATTCGTGGTCGAGCCGCAGCGCTCGCCGCAGCAGACGTTCGGCGCGCTTGTCGCGTCCGAGCTTGTGCAGCACGAGCCCGTAGAGGAACCACGCCTCGGCAACGCGACCGACGCGGCGGGTCAACGCCCGCGCGACTTGCAGGGCGGCGCCCAGGTCGGCGACGGCGATCGCCTTCTCGACCAGTTGCTGCGCCGCCCACAGCCCTTGCACCGACGACAGCCGCAGGAAGCGCCGCGCCTGGCCGGCGACCACCGGCTGCAGACCGAGCTGCAGCGCGCGCTGCAGCGCCGTGGTCGCGCTCGAACCGTCGTCGAGCAGGAGGCACGCGCGCCCGAGCTCGAAGTGCAGCATGGCGTGGTCCGGCTCCTTCTGCAGCGCGCGTTCGACGATCGTGCGGGCCAGCGCCGGTTGTTCTTCTTCGAGCAGGAACGACACCACGAGGCGCGCCACCGGCACCGGCAGATCGTCGAGACCGACCAGCTCCTTCACCAGCGCCGTCCGCGTCGCGTGGTCGTTGCTGCGATCGCACGCGGCCGCCAGTTGCGCCAACGCCGCCGGACTGGCGACACCCTGCCGGCGCGCCGCCTCGACGACTTCGCGCACATCGTCGTAGCGCCCCTGCCGGAACGCCTGCGCCGCCGCGCGTTCGACCAATTCGGGCCGTTCGGGCGCCAGCCGCGCCGCGCGGCAGGCCACCGTCGCCGCGGTGCTCTCGTCGCCGGCGGCGAGCAGCAGCGCATCGAGTCGTTCGAGCCGGGCCACGTCGTCGGGCACCAGCAGCGCGAGCGGCGCCAGCACCTTCGCACACTCCCCGCGCAGTTCCTTCTGCCGCAGCAGGTGCGCGACGAAGTCACCCACGACCTCCTGCACTTCCAGGTCCCTGCCGGCGAGTTCGACGCAGCGGCGCGCCGCCCGCAGCGGATCGGGCGTCGGCTCGACCAGGTTCGCTTCGCGGCGCAGCAGTTCGTCCTTCAGCACCAGGAACCATCCGAGTGCCTCACCGGCGAGCGACGGCACCGGCAGCGGCCGACCTTCCCAACCGAGCTGGCCTTTGAGTTCGAACTCGAGCCGCGCCAGGACCTCGAGCGGACGCCGCGCATCGAACGGCAACTCCCTCGTCATGCGCACCTCGGCAGTGCGCGCGTCGATCACACGCCACTGCAGCACATTCCCCCGCAGGATGCCGTCGCTGAGCAAGGGCACGTCGGGTTGCTTGTGCACCTGCGCCAGCACCGCCGGGTCGAACAGGACGTTCGGCCGCAGGAACGCGCGTTTGCCGTCGATCGGACCGAGGAACGGGAAGAAGCGCGCGCCGCGATCGGCCCCACCGTTGAGGTGGGCGACCAGCAACCGCGGCAATTGGCGAGCCAGCACGTCGTATGGAGCCGCCCCAGGAACAGGCACGAGACCATCAGCGACGGCGAAGGCAAAGACCACGGGGCCGGACATGTCCGCTCCCTATCGTGCCGCGAACGTGCGCAACCCTCGGGGCCTACCGACGCCCCGATACCACCGCACGTTCGTTCACCGCACCGGGGCAGGGTTGGGGGCGCGAATCGGCACCGCCACCTGCTGCACGAGTTGGGCCGACTGGCTGTGCACTTCGACGACGAGTTCGACCGGCCTTCCTTCGCCAGGCCGCGCGCCGGCAACCAGCGGCTGCAGTTCGGCCGCGATCTCGGCCGCGAGCGTGCCGCATTCCGCTCCGGCCGAAAGGCGCACCGAAGCGACGAGGCGATGGCACGTGCCTTCGTGCTCTTCTCGCAGCTGCAGCGGACCGGCAAGGCGCGGGCCGAACTTCCTCGCCACCACCTGCTCCGGCGTTTCCCGTTTCCTGGTTCCGTTGTGGTCGGCCAGCTGCTGCATCCCTATGCCAAGCAGGAGGCAACCCGCAAAACCCATCGCCGCGATCGCTGCCACAGCTTTGTTCACCCCATTCCTTTCGGCACCCAGGGACCACGCGATTCAGTTCTCGCCCCTGGCAGTCGAAGAAAACCCAGCGAGGGGCATTGCCTTGCGCGGGGTAGCCGGTATGCATCGGCGACGCCCTTCCCGGGCGTCCCCCTCAGAATCCCTTAGCCATGGGTAAAATCGTCCGCTGCCGCGAATGCGGTAAGGTCTACCGCGAACTCGACGAACTCGAGGACCTGCGCGACAACGACAGCGTCTGCCTCGTCTGCAACAACACCATCGAGGTTCCCGACTGGGACCGCGTTCTCGCGTCTTACGAGGACGACGAAGGCGAAGGTGGCGAAGACGACGACGACTGGGATGACGAAGAATCGGAGAAGACCGAGGATGAGGCTGAGGCCGGTGAGGAGTTCGAAGAACTCGACGAAGCCGAAGGCGACGACGAGGAGGACGAAGAAGAGGACGACGAGGACGAGGACGAGGACGAAGACGAGGATGAGGACGAGGACGAAGAGGAGTAGCTCCTCCCTCGGTGCGCTCGCCCGCTTCGGCTAGCGCCCCCCTGCCGGTGGCCTTGTGGTGGCCTGCCGCCCCTTCGCCTGGGCGCCGCCGCCCAACCCGGGAGGCCGACCCGATGGCCCCCGCAGCCCAACTAGCGCCAAGATGGCAGCAGGCTCACGGCCGCCACCTGCCAATCTGGCCGCGAAGGCCGCCGCATCGCCGTCCATGGCATCCGGCATCTCGTTTTCTCGAAAGGACTTGCGGCACCCGCCCTGCACGGCACATCGCTTGCGATGCGCGGCCCCTCGAATTGCCCGGTGCCCTTCCCGATGGTCCAAAGTTTCCGCGTCCTGCTGGTTGAAGACGACGACTCGCTGAGGTCATGCCTCGGCGAGCTGCTCGCCAGCCACGGCTGGGAAGTCGGCGCGACCGGGCATGCCATGGAAGCGCTGCGCCTGATGCAGCGGCACCGCTTCGACTTCTCGCTGCTCGACTTCCACCTGCCGGGCATGACCGGGCTCGAGCTGTTCCAGCAACTCGCCGCCGTGCGGCCCCTGCCGGCGATCCTGATGTCGGGTCTCGCCACCGCCGAGGAATCGGCCGCGGCCCAGCACGCCGGCTTCTTCGCCTTCCTGCGCAAGCCGCTCGACCTGGCCCGCCTGCGCCAGGCGCTCGACCTGCTGATCAAGACCCACTTCGGCGGTCCGCTGGTACACCACCGGCCCGGCCAGCCGCCAATTCCACCTTCCCCTCCGGCTCGGCCGGCACGCTGAGGTCGTAGCCTCCGCCGCCCCCGCGCCCGCCTCCCTTCGACTCCATCACTCAGAGAAGCAACTGCACATGTCCAAGACCAAGACCATGACCGTCACCCCCCTCGGCGATCGCGTGCTCGTGAAGCGGGTTGCCGCTGACGACAAGACGAAGGGCGGCATCATCCTGCCCGACACCGCGAAGGAGAAGCCGCGCGAGGGCATCGTCGTCGCTGTCGGCAAGGGCAAGGTCCTCGACAACGGCAGCCGCCAGGCGATGTCGGTCAAGGAGAAGGACCGCGTGCTGTTCTCGTCGTATGCCGGCTCGGAGATCAAGCTCGACGGCGACGAGCTGCTGATCCTCGGCGAGGACGAGATCCTCGCGGTGATCGAGAACTGATCCCGCTGCCCAATCCACTACCAACCCCACACCCGAAAGCACTCCCATGGCAGTCAAGAAGATCGCATACGACCAGGAAGCGCGTGAGCGCATGCGCGACGGCGTCCGTCAGCTCGCTCGCGCCGTCAAGGTCACCCTCGGCCCGCGCGGCCGCAATGTCATCATCGAGAAGTCGTTCGGCAGCCCGACGGTCACCAAGGACGGCG
>SXPB01000098.1 GCA_005776475.1 Planctomycetia bacterium | reverse complement strand
TCTTGTCCCGCCGCGCCCAGAAGCGCGCCTTCCTCGCTTCGTTGCACTGATCCGGAGACGACCATGAACCTTGCCAAGAGCAATGTGGTGCTCGCCGTGTTGGCTGTGGTGCTCGCCGTTCCGACGACGATCCAGATCTTCGCCGATGCGGAGACGTTCGTGGACACAGGCTCGATCCCGACGATGTTCGATGGCTTCAGCAGCGACAACGTCGGGTTGATCGCGCTCGCGATGCCGGCGAAGGAGCAGCCCAAACCCGATCCGAACCAGCCGAATGCCCAGCCGAAGGTCGCCTACGACAAGATCGAAATGCGCAAGGTCGACAAGGGCTGGGTCGTGCACTCGGGCACGCTCGCCAACGCCCCGATCGCCAAGGAACGGGTCGAAACCGACGTGTTCCAGCATCTGCGCCTGATCCGCGCCGACCGCGACGCGTTGGTGCAGCCCAACGCCACACCCGAGCAACTCGCCGAGTTCGGCCTCGACGAGGCGCATGCGTTCGTCGTGCAGTGCCGCGACAGCACCGGGCAGACGGTCGTCGCCGACCTTCTGGTCGGTCGCGACGCCAGCCAGGGCCAGGCGGGCACCGACGCGGTGCGCGGCGTGTTCGTGCGCAAGAGCGATTCCACCGACGTCGTGCTCTACGAGTTCGACAAGGGCTGGCGCCGCGACGTCGCGCAGGACGGCTGGCTCGACAAGGTGCTCGCCAAACTGGAGCCGGACAAGATCCAGCGGCTCACGCTGAAGAACAACGCGAGCGGGCCCGTGCCGTTCACCTTCGAGCGGCGCGACGGCAAGGCGTCGTGGCACGCGGTGAACGCACCGGCGGGGCTTGGTGCCGTGCGCCAGATCGAGGTCGAGAACCTGGTGCAGCGGTTGCGCTGGATCGGAGTGCAGGACTACCGGGTGCTGGCCCAGGGCACCAACCTGGCGCAACTCGGTCTGGCGGCACCGATGATCGATCTCGAACTCGTCGTCAAGGAGGGCGATCGCGACCGTGTGATCAAGCTCGGCGTCGGCAACAAGCTCACCGACAAGAACGAGTACTACCTCGCCTGCAACGAGTCCGCGTTCGTGATGACGTGGCCCGCCGGCACGGTGACGCAGTTCGAACTCGACATGAAGGCGAGCCTGTTCGACCCGGCGGCGCCGACGACGACGCCCGACTCCCCGAAGGACGAAAAGAAGGGCGGCTGACAGCCACGGTCGCGGCCTTGAGGCGATCGTCGGCACGCGTCCCGCGGCGGGACGTGGTCTGGGGCGTCGCTGCCAACGCGACGTCGCTGCGGGCCAACGCCGCCAACCCGCGCCGGGCCGAGCCACCGCGGCTCGCGGTCCTGCCGTGCGCCGATGCGGACCCTGTCTCCTCCTTCTGAGTCGGGGCTCGACGGTCGTTCCGCCGGGCCTCGCCCGGGACCGGCGGTGGATTCGTCCGCCGCTCCGGTCCCGTGCTGGCCGGGGCGCGGGTGTGTAGCCTTCGCCTCGGCCGTTTTCTTCGCCGGGGGAGCCGCGCATGATGCTCTGGTGCAGGCGTTCGTGAACGACGGCGGCGGCGATGCGGACCTCGCGCGGTTTGCGCAGGGCCTGCGGCGTCGGCACGTGCGCTCGGCGTGCCTCGGTGCGGTGGCGGCGACGTTCGCGGTGGTCGTGCTGCCCGGCATGCTGCTGTGGTGGGTTTGGCCGAACGCTGTTTGGGCGGTGCTCACGGTCGCCGCCGGCCTCGTGCTGCTTCGCGTCGTGTCGGCGGCCCAGGTGGCGCGGCGGGTGCACCCGCACGCGCTGTTCGCGGGCGCCGGCGCCACGGGCCTCGACGCCGCGGTCATCGCCGAAGTCGGCGATGAACTGGCCACCTGGCTGGAACCGCGACCGGCGACGGCGGCGGCGATGCGTTCGTGGTTGGCGCACGATGTGCGCCAGAAACTGCCGACGTTGCCGAAGGCGAGCGTGCGCGATGCAGGACGCTCGCGGCGTCCCCGCGTGCTGTGGTTGCTGCCGCTGGCCGCCTTGCTGCTGCTCTGCTGCTGGTTGACCGACTTGCTCTCGCCACCGTGGCGGGGCGTGCTCGGCGGCCGTGCGAGTGTGCCGGAAGCACAGTCGGCCGCGACGCTCGCCGATCGCCTGCTGGCGGAAGTGCGCGCGGTGCACGACGACCCGCTGCGCGGTCCGGCGGCACTGCAGCGCCTGCACGATGGCGATGCGCTGGTGCCGACGCTGACGTTGGCCACCGCGGCCGACGGCGCGTTGGTGGCGCCCGACCACGCCGCTTCGGGCAACGTGCAGAAGGGCGAGCAGTGGGCGTGGGCGCGGCAGATCGCCGTCGAACGCATCACCGATCCCGGGGCGAGCGGCGTCTTGGTCACCGTACGCGTGTTCGGGCGCGATGCCGAAGGCAACTTCGTCGAGCGCGCCAGGACGTTCGAGTTGTTCCCCGAGCCATCGGGGGACCAGGGCAACGGCGACAACAGCGCCAGCTCCCAGGCACCGCCACAGCCGAAGCCTCGCCAGGAACCGCAGCCCACGCCCCAACCGCCGCCGCAAGACGACACGCCGCAGCCGGAGCCCGAGACGCCGCAGCCGCGGCCACCGTTGCTGGACCTGCCGATGGCGCGCCAGTTCCTGTTGCCGGAGTTCGTCGCCGATGGGCCGGTGCGCCGCGCGCGCATGCACGCCGCCGAGGTTCCCGATGCGGGTGCCGGCAGCGTGGCGAGCGGCAGCGGCCAGACCGCGGTCACGCAGCCGCCGCCGCCCCAACCGGAGCAGTTCGAACGCGCTGCCGAAGCGGCCCTGCGCGCGCGCCACGTTCCGGCCGCCGAACGGGCGATCGTGCGGTCGTTCTTCGACGCGTTGCGCGAGGCCAGGCGGTGAAAGCTGCGGCTGCGCTGCCGACGATGCCGCCGCCGTTTCCGCCGGCGTTCGCAGCGCTGCTGCAGGCACTGCTCGGCCAACCGCTGTCGATGCACGGCGCTGCCGACGAACGCACGCGCGCGCGCCGCGCGCGGCTGAGCCAGAGCGGCACCTTCGTCGGCCATCGTCCGTACGTGCGCGGCGACGATCTGCGCCGCATCGACTGGGCCGCGTGCGCGCGCACCGGGGCCTTGTTCGTGAAGCAGCTCGAAGAAGAGGAGCGCCGCACCGCGACGCTGCTGCTCGATCTGTCGCCGAGCCTGCTCGTGGGTCTGGTGCCGCGCCGGTTGGCAATGCTGCGCGCGGCCGCCGTGCTCGGCGGACTCGCGTTGGCACGCCTCGACGGACTCACGGTGGTGGCGCCGGGTGCGGGCGATGCGTCGATCCGGCCGTTCGTCGGCCTGCAATCGCTCGGTTCGTTGCTGCGCCATCTCGAGACGCTGCCGATCGTGGCGACGACGCCCGCTGCCGCGGCGACCCTGGTGCTGCAGCAACGCGTGCCAGGCCGCGTGCATTGGCTGTCGGACTTCGCAGTGCCGCGCGAGGTCGAGTTGCCGCTGTTCGCGTTGCGCCGTCGCGGTGCGCACGTGACCGGTTGGCTGCCGGAGTTGCCCGAAGATCGCCAGGCGCCACAGCCGGGATTCGTCCGTGTGGTCGATCCAGAATCGGGCGCGATGTTGGCCGTGCCGATCGATGCCGCGTTCGCGGCCGAGTTGCAACGCCAGCTCGCCGCTCTCGCGTTGGCGCAGGATCACCTGTTCTCGCAGGCCGGTGCGCAGTTGGTGCGTTGGCCGGCGCACGTCGCCGACGACATGCAGGTCGCGGCCTGGTTGCCGTTCTTGACGCGGTGTGCGGGATGAACCTGCTGGCACCCGAGCACCTGTGGGCGTTGTTGGTGTTGCCCGTGCTGTGGTGGTTGGCGTTGCCTGGCCGGCCGCGGGCCGTGCGCTGGACGGCGCACTTCGCGCAATGGCAGGAAGCGTTGGCGCGGCAGCCGCGGCGGCCGCACCGGCGACGGCGCTTGCGGTTCTGGTTGCTGGCGCTCGCCGCCGCGGCCGCAGTCGTGGCGTGGTGCCAGCCGATCCTGCCCGGACTCGCTGGCAAGCAGCGGCTCGTCGTCGTGCTCGATGGTTCGGCCAGCATGGCGGTGCCGGCCGTGGATGGGGGCGCGAGTCCGTTCGCGCAGGCGCGCGCCGCGCTCGCGACGCAACTCGCCGCGGTTCCCTCCCACGTCGAAGTCACGCTGGTGCAGCCTGGGCGATCGCTGGTGCGTCGGCACGGTGCGTCGGCTCGCGCGCTGCACGATCTCGCGCCACCGGCCGGCGAACTCGGCGTCGACTTGGCCGAACTCACCGCGACCGTCGCCGCTGACCCGGCGACCACGGTGTGGACGTTGACCGACGGCCAGGGCCAGCGCGCGCTGCCAACCGCGGGCGCGCTGTCGCTGTTCGCCAACCCGGGCGACAACGCCGCCCTGCTTTCGGTGCAGATCGACGATGCATGGCCGCTGCCGCGCATGGCGCTGCGGGCAACCGTGCTGGCGTTCGCCGCGACCGCCGTCGAGGCCGAAGTGGGCGTGGTGGGTGCGTGCGCCACGGTGGCGCCGCGCTCGCTGCGCCTGCAGCCGGGAACCGCCGAGACCGTCGAGTTCGAACTGCTGCGCACGGTTGCCGGCGGCAACCTCGAAGTGCGCGTTCGTCTGGCCGGCGATCGTTGCGCCAGCGACGACGTCTGGCGCCTGCAACTGCCACCGCTGCCCGCGCCGCGCATCGCGGTGCGCGAGGAAGTGGACGGCGGTCCCTTCGCCCAGGCGGCCGCCAAGGCGCTCGCGGCCGAAGTCGGCGGCAGCGTCGTGGCGGTCCAACCCGGCGAGCCGATCGGGTTCCTGCTCGTGGATGGGGGACAGCTCGCGCTGGTGCCCGGCCAGGTCCGGGCGCTCACGTTCGGCACCGGGCTCGCCGTCGAGCCGGCGGCGGTCGCGTCGCCGTGGCCGCAGCCCACCGGAATCGACTGGGCGCGGGCGCATCCGTTGCTTTTGGGGCTCGACTTGTCCGAACTCGCCGTGCAGCAGGCGACCCATGGGCTGTTGCCGGCGGGCGAAGAGCTGCTGTGGGCCGACGCCCCCGACGGCCGCGTGCCGCTGGCGGTCCTGGTCGGTGCGGGAACGACCGCCTCGGTGCACTTCGCCTTCCGGTTGCAGGACGGCAATCTGCCGCTGCTCGCGGCCTTCCCGCAGCTGCTGCGGCGCGTGTTCGTCGCCAGCCACGGCGCCGCCGCGGTGTCGTCGGCATTGTCCACGGCACCGGCCGCCGCCGAGCTCGACCTCACCCTGGTGGCCCGCGGCGCCGACCGCGGCCTGCCGGCGTTCGCCAGCGAAGACCGGGATCTCGCCGCCTGGGTCCTGCTCGCGGGCCTGCTGTGCCTCGCCGTGCGCGCCTTTGTGCGCTGACCACCGGGTCGCCGCCGCCGTGCCGGAGCCCCGACGGCACCGGGGATTCGGCGCTCCGGACATCACCCTTGCGCCGCGGTTGGTCGATCCGTAGCTTTCTCCGCCCCAAAACAGCGAACGTACGCCCGCGGACTCGTCTGCGGCCTGACCTCTTCGCCCCTGACCGCGCCACGGCACCGTTTGGAACGGTGGCGGAGGCCCGGACGAGAACCCAAGAATGACTGGCACCAGAACCCTCGGCATCCTCGGCAAGAAGATCGGGATGACCCAGATCTTCCACACCGATGGCAACTGCATCCCGGTGACGATCGTGCAGGCAGGTCCCTGCAAAGTCCTGACGGTGAAAATGGCGACTGCCGCCGAACATCCCGAAGGCCACCGCACGGCGTCGATCAACAACGGCAAGAAGCGCGGCAAGCACGCGCGCCCGCGTTCGGGCGACGGCTACTACGCCGTGCAGCTCGGCTTCGACGCCAAGCCGGCGCGCGCAAGCACGAAGGCCGAACTCGGCGCGCTGAAGAAGGTCGGCATGGACCACGGCATGCGCTTCGTGCAGGAGTTCCGGTTGACCCAGGCTTCGACGCTGAAGCCGGGCGACACGGTCGACACTTCGGTGTTCGAAGGCGTCAAGTTCGTCGACGTCACCGGCGTCACCAAGGGCCGTGGCTGGGCCGGCACGATCAAACGCTGGAAGTTCAGCCGTCAGCCCACGTCGCACGGTAACTCGCTGAACCACCGCACCGGTGGTGGTCTCGGTCGTCAGCACTCGATCAGCAGCGGTGTGCCGAAGGGCAAGCGCATGGCCGGTCACTACGGTGTCGAGCAGGTCACCATGCAGCGCCTCGAGGTCATCAAGATCGACAAGGAGCGCAACCTGTTGTTCGTGAAGGGCTGCGTCGCGGGCCACGTCAACGGCTATCTGACCATCAAGAAGACGGTCAAGAACGAGCGCGCGATCGAGTTCAAGCCAGGTCTCGTCGTCCGCGCTGCGGCGCAGAAGGCGATGGCCGCGAAGGGCGGCAAGAAGTGATCGCCAGCATCTGATCCCAACACCCCATACAAGAGAGAACCACTTCCATGGCACGTTCCCGACGCAAGCACGGTGGTCCCCGCCGCGGCACCTTCAAGAAGAAGAAGCTGGGCAAGGGTTACACCGCGAATCGCAAGACGCCCGGCGCCAGTCGCCCGGTCCTTCGCATCACCGAACCGGCCGAGTCGACGCCGGCGAAGGGCTGATCGCCCCGCGGTGCTGGCATGACAGCACCGCCAAAGTCCGGCGCTGCCAACGCAGCGTCGGCGCCCCGCACCCGCTGCGACGTCGCCGTCGTCGGGGCGGGCGCCGCGGGCCTGATGGCCGCGATCTGTGCCGCCGAACGCGGCCGTTCCGTCGTGCTGCTGGAGAAGAGTCCGCGGCCCGGTTTGAAGATCCTGATCAGCGGCGGCGGTCGCTGCAACCTGACCACGACCCGCTCGGGCAGTGATCTGGAAGCGCAGTACGGTGCGCGCCGCGGCCGCTTCCTGCGCCACGCGCTGCGCTCGTTTCCGCCGGCGGCGTTGCGGGCCTTCATCGAAGCGGCCGGCGTGCCGCTGCAGGAAGAGGACCTCGAGAAGTTGTTCCCGGTGTCGCAGCGGGCGCGCGACGTGGTCGAGGCGCTGCTGCGGCGTTGCCACGACCGCAACGTCGATCTGCGGCTCGAGGCGGCAGTGGTGGCTCTCGGTCGCGATGGCGACGGGTTCGTGCTGTCGACCGCGCGCGGCGAAGTGGCGGCGCGCAGCGTCGTGCTGGCGACCGGTGGACTCAGCTATCCCAAGACCGGCGCCACCGGCGACGGCTACGCGTTCTGCCGCAGCTTCGGCCACACCATCACGCGCACGTTCCCGGCGTTGGCGCCGCTCGCAGTGGGGCCCGGGTGGGTGCGCGAACTGCAGGGCATCGTCGTGCATGACGTGGCGATCGCCTCGCACGACGCCAACGGCAAACTGCTTTGCATACGGCAGCGGCCGATCCTGTTCACGCACAAGGGGCTGTCGGGGCCAGCACCGATGGACCTCGCCGGCGACATCGAAGAGGCCGAAGGGCGCGGCGGCGTACGCTTCGACTTCGTGCCGGGCGTCGCCGCCGACGAACTCGAGCGGCAGTGGCTCGCGGCAACGGCAGGCACCGGCACGCAGAAGGTCGAAGGGCTGCTGCCGCCGCATCTGCCGGCGCGGTTGCGCGCGGCGCTGTGCGGGCTCGCCGGCTGTGCCACCAGCACGTTGGCGAATTGGAGCCGCGACAGTCGTCGTCGTTTGCTGACGACGCTGAAGGACCTGCGCGTGCCGGTGGCGCGCAGCCTCGGCTACGACCACGCCGAGGTGACGCGCGGCGGCGTCGATCTGCAGGAGGTCGACGCGCGCACGATGCAGAGCAAGCGCACGCCAGGGTTGTACGTGTGCGGCGAACTGCTCGACGTCGATGGCCCGATCGGCGGCTTCAACTTCCAGGCGGCGTTTGCGACCGGTCGCCTGGCCGGCCTGCACGCCTAGGGCCGCGCATGCTCGGCGACACGATCGTGGCGCAGGCTTCGGCACGCGGCGGCAGCGAGCGCGCCGTCGTGCGCTTGAGTGGCCCGGGCGCGCGGGCGGCGGCGGCGCTGGTGTTCGCGCCGGAATTGCCCGCGGTGCGGGCCCAGGTCGAAGGCCACGTGCGGGTGCGCGGGCGCCGCGTCGAAGCGTTGGCCCTGGTGATGGTGGGGCCGCGTTCGTTCACCGGCGAAGACGTCGTCGAACTGCATGTGCCGGGCAGCGCGCTGCTCGTGCAGAACCTGCTCGACGAACTGTTGCGCGACGGCAGCGCGCGCGGCGTGCGGCTGGCGTTGCCCGGCGAGTTCACCGCGCGGGCCGTGCAGAACGGTCGCCTCGACGGCGCTGCCGCCGAAGGCCTGCTGCTGTTGCTGCACGCGACGGATGCCGTGGCGGCGGCGCGCGGCTTGTCGTGGCTGGCGGGCGGCTCGGCCGCAGCGGTGCAGGCGATGCGCGCGCGGCTGCAGGACACGTTGGCGCTGCTCGAAGTCGGCCTCGACTTCGATGACAACGACACCGGGGCAGTGCCGGCGAGTGCGTGGACCGAACCCCTGCGCGCGTTGACGACGGATCTCGATGCCTTGTTGGCGACGCTGCCCGTGGCGACGCCAGGCGGCGAAGTGCTCCTGCTCGGACGAGCCAACGTCGGCAAGTCGTCGCTCGCGAATGCGCTCGCGGGCCGCCCCGTGGTCCTGGTCGATGCCGGGGCGGGCACGACGCGCGACCTCGTTCGCATCGCGTTGCCGTCGGGTGCCGTGCTGTGGGATGCGCCCGGTGACCTCGAGGCGCCGGTCGACGTCGATGCCGCGGCGCTGCAGTTGCGCGACCGCCTGGCGGGCGGCGCCGCCGGGTGCCTGTGGGTCCTGGATGCGACCGCACCGGTGCTGCCGGCCACGCTCGCGGCAACCCAGCTGCCGCTGCTCGCGGTGGTGTGGACGAAGTGCGACGACGCCGCCGAGGCACCGCCCAACCTGCCGCCAGCGATGGCCCCGACCGTCGCGGCGCGGCTCGCCGCCGTTCCCCAGTTCGCCACCAGTGCCCACACCGGGCGTGGCGTCGACGCGCTGCGCGCCTGGCTGCAGGACACCGCCCGGTCAGGCGCCGTCGATGCGGGCGCTCCCCTGCGCACGGCATTGCAGGCGGCGCGCGCCGCGGTTGCCCGCGGCCTGGCCGCCGCCGCCGCCGGGCCCGAGCTGGTGGCGGTCGAACTGCAGGCCGCGCTTCAGGCTCTCGAAGGCATCGCGGGCCGCCACTCCCCCGAACACCTGCTCGATCGCATCTACGGTCGGTTCTGCCTCGGCAAATGACGGCGGGCACCTGGCGGCCCCGGTTCGCCGCGAATGCAGCATCTTCCATCGCCCGACCCTTTGACACACAACGGCTTGGGGCAGTATGGTCCCGCCGTCCGTAGGCCAGTAAGTCCGGGGTCAGCCGGGCTTACGATCCGCCGAGTCACCACCTCGGGCCGCCGTGTGTCGCGTCGGTTCGAGGTAGAGAGCGAAGTTGCCATGCGCTGTCCGTACTGCAAGGCCGACAACGACCGCGTCATCGATTCGCGCGCAAGCGCCGATGGCTTCGCGATTCGTCGTCGCCGCGTCTGTGCCGATTGCGGCCGCCGTTACACGACCTACGAACGGGTCGAGACGGCGCCGCTGCGCGTGGTGAAGAAGGACGGCGAGCGCACTGCGTTCGATCGTCAGAAGGTGCTCGGCGGCATGTTGCGGGCGTGCGAGAAGCGACCGGTGTCCGTCGAGCAACTCGAGGTGATCACCGACCGCATCGAACGCCAGTGCATGGAGGCCTTCGACAAAGAGGTGCCGAGCAAGGTGATCGGCAACCTCATCATGCAGGAGCTTCGACAGCTCGATCAGGTGGCGTACGTCCGTTTCGCGTCGGTCTACCGCGAGTTCAAGGACGTGTCGCAGTTCCTCGACGAGTTGAAGCCGATGCTGGAGAAGCGGCGGGAGGGCGGTCATGAAGCGGCGAGCGGAACATCTGGTCCACAAGCGTGATGGGCGGCGCGAGTTCTTGCGTGCGACGAAACTCGCGCGTTCGATCCATCTCGCCTTGCACAGCGTCGGCATCGACGAAGATTGGCGCGCCCTCGAACTGGCGAACGTCGTGTTGACGGCGTTGCGGCAGAAGAAGCGGCCCGACGCGGCGGTCGAAGCCGAGCTGGCGTTGAGCACCACCGAGATCGGCGACGCGGTGCAGCACGTGCTCGTCGTCACCGGCCAACCGCAGGCCGCGGTTGCGTTCGGCGCGGTCGCCGCAGAACGTTCGCGCCGCCGCTCGTCGCTGGCGACGATGTCGCGCACCGGCACCTTCGCCACCGGGCCGGCGCCGGATCCGATGTTGGCCGTGCGCGAACGGCGCCTGGCGGGGGAGTGACCCGATGCGCCTGAAACGACTCGTCGCGCGTGGTTTCAAATCCTTCGCCGACCGCACCGAGTTCGAGTTCGACTCGCGCCTGACCGGCATCAGCGGTCCGAACGGCTGCGGCAAGTCGCACGTCGTCGACGCGATCAAGTGGGTGCTCGGCGACCAGCGCGCCAAGAGCCTGCGCGGCTCGGAGATGACCGACGTCATCTTCAAGGGCGCCGAAGGCCGCGAAGCGATGGGCATGGCAGAGGTGACGATCACCTTCGAGGATCCCGAAGGCCGCCTCGATGGCCGCACCGAGATCGACATCTCGCGCCGGCTGACGCTCGACAAGGAGTCGACCTACCTGCTCAACGGCCACGACGTGCGCCTGAAGGACGTGCGCGACGTGCTGCTCGACACGGGGCTCGGCACCGGCGGCTATTCGGTGATGGAACAGGGCCGCATCGACGCGGTGCTGTCGGCCAACCCCGAAGCGCGGCGCGCGATCTTCGAAGAGGCGGCCGGCGTGGCCCGCTTCAAGCTGCAGAAGAAGGAAGCGCTGCGCAAGCTCGAGCGCACCGACCAGAACCTGGCGCGCATCACCGACCTGCTCGAAGAGCGCGCTCGCCGCATTCGCAGCCTGCGCATCCAGGCCGGCAAGGCGCGCCGCTTCCAGGAACTGCAGCAGGCGCTGTGTTCGTTGCGGGCCGCGTTGGCGGTGATCGACGGCAAGGCGTTGCGGACCGAGTTCGCGCAGCACGACTCCCGCCTGCAGGAACTGCAGGTCGAGCTGGCGGTTGCCGAAGACGGCCGCGACACGGCGGCGACCGGTCTGCGCGCCGCCGATGACGCGATCACGACGACGGCGCAGTCCCTCGACCGCGTGCAGGAAGAGCTGCGCGCGTGCCAGGGCGAACTGCTGACGCACCGGGAACGCGCCGATGCGTGGCAAGCGCGAGCGGCCGATCGGCTGGCCGAACTCGAACGCGGCCGGCAGCGGGCGCAAGGCCTCGTCGACCAGCGCGACGATCGCGCCACGCAGTTGGCGATCGCGCGCGACGAACTGGTGCAGAAGGAGAGCGAGCTGATCGACCTGCACAAAGCGCTGGAAGCGCAGCGGCAGGCGACGCAGGCCGCGTTGGCGGCCTTGCGCGCGTTGGTGAAGGAACGCGAAGTGGTGCGCGAACGCCAGCTCGAGCTGCTGCACGCGCGCACCCGTTGCCGCAACGTGGCTGCCGACGCGACCGCCAAGGTCTCGGCGGCACGGGCTCGCGAGCAACGCCTGCAGGAACGCCAGGGTGCCCTGGCCGGCGAGGTCGCGCGCATCGACGACGAGCAGTCGCGCCTGCGCGGCGAGCACCTGGACCTGTCGACGCGGCTGCGGCTGCTGCAGGAACGCGAACGCACCGCACTCGCCGATCTCGACGGCGCCGATTCGGCGGCCGCGGCGTTGGCCGAGCAGGAGTCGGCGCTGCGCCGCGAACTCAACGAAGTCGAAGGCAGTCGCCAGGCGTTGCTCGGCATGGAAGCCCACATGGAGGGCTTCGACCAGGGCCCGCGCCACGTGTTGCAACAGAAGCCGGAAGGTCTGCGCGGCCGTCTGCTCGACCTGATCGAGATCGACATCCAGCACGGGCCGGCGCTCGAAGCCGCCCTTGGCCCGTACGTGCAGGCGTTGGTGGTCGACACGCGCGAACACGCCGCGGCGATCGTGCGCGAACTCGCCGACAAGCGGCTCGGCCGCGTGCTGTTGCTGGTCGAGGAAGCGTTCGGCGAAGCGCCGCCGTGTGCCACGGCCTCGTCACTGCTCAAGCCGCCGGCCGGCGTCAGCTACCTGACCGATCTCGTGCGGCACGTGCTGGCCGGCGGGGCGGAGAGCCACGCGGCGAGCCAGAAGCTGCTCGGTTGGCTGCTGCGCGGCGTCGTGGTCGCCGACTTCGACATCGCCGACAGTGCGCGCGCCGACCTCTGCTTCGTGACGCCGGACGGAACGCTCGTCTGTGGCCCGCGCATGGAAGGCGGCGCCGCCGCCGAAGGCCACCAGGGCCTCGTCGTGCGCCGTTCCCGCATCCAGGAACTCGGTGTCGCCGCCGCCGCTGTGCAGGAACGCATGGTGGCGTTCGTCGCCGGCAAGGAGCAGGCCACCGGTCGCGTCGATCGCCTGAAGCGCGAGTTGAAGGCGGTCGGCGATGCGCTCGCCACCGTCGGCCGCACGCTGCAGGCGGCGGAATCGCAGCAGTCGCGCCTCGCCGCGCGCACGCAGGACATCTCGCGCGAAAGCGCTGAGCTCGCGCACGAGGCGTCGGAGCTGTCGCGCACGCGGTGTGGCGCCATGGCGCGGCTCGGCGTTGCGTTGTTCGACCAGTTCCTGTTGCAACGGCGCGAAGCCGCGGCGCAAGGCGACGAGGTGCAGTTCGGCGAACGCATCGCCGCCGCCGAGCGCGAAGGCCAGGCGCAGCAGCGCGCCGAGCAGGAGATGCGCATCAAGCAGGTGCAGGCCGGCGAAGTGCGCGAAGGCCTGACGCGTTCGATCCGCATGCACGAAGAAGCGGTGCGCGACTTCGAGCGCGCGCTGCAGGAGCTCGCCGACCGCTTGCAGGATGCCGAAGACGATCGCGTCAAGGCGTTGACCGAACACCAGCGGTTGGCCGAAGCGGCCGCCGTGCTCGATGACCGTCTGCAGGAGCTGGAAGGCAACAAGAGCGAGGCGCAGGCCGCCGTCGATGGCGCCCGCGCCGCGCGCGGCCGCGTCGCGGCCGAGGTCAACCAGTGGGAGCAGCGGCGGGCGGCGATCAGCGAGACGCTGACGCAGACGCGCCTGCTGCGGGCCGACGTCGACCACCGCTTCGTGCGGTTGGAAGAACGCCTGCGCGAAGACACCGGCGTCGAGTTGCGCCGTTGCCTTGGCGAGATCGAGGGCATCGGTCTCGTCGACACGCGCGACCACCACGGCCCGATCGCGCCGCTGTCGCTGTGCGAGCAACTGCTCGGTCCGACCTTGCCGCCGTCCGTGGTCGTGGCGCACCACGCGCTGCAGCGGTTGTGGGAGAACGCCGACTTCGACATCGAGGCGTCGCGCAAGGAAGTGGCGTTGCTGCAGAGCCAGAAGGAACGGCTCGGCGCGGTCAACCTCGACGCGGTCAAGGAACTCGACGCCGAGGAAGGCCAGTTCGGCACGCTCGAGCAGGAGGTCAAGGACCTCAAGGAAGCGCGCAAGGCGCTGATGGAAACGCTGAAGAAGCTCGAAGCCGAGTCGAAGCTGCTGTTCGAGCAGACGTTCCACGAGGCCCGGAAGAACTTCCAGGAGATCTTCCGCAAGCTGTTCCAGGGCGGCAAAGCCGACATGTTCCTCTCCAACACGGAAGAGGACCTGCTCGAGGCCGGCATCGAGATCGTGGCGCAGCCGCCGGGCAAGCAACTGCAATCGATCAACCTGCTGTCCGGTGGCGAGCGGTCGTTGACCGCGGTCGCGATCCTGTTCGCGCTGTTCAAGGTGCGCCCGAGCCCGTTCTGCATCCTCGACGAAGTCGACGCGGCGCTCGACGAGACCAACGTGGAGCGTTTCCTGCGCGTGTTGCGGGACTTCACCGCGCAGACGCAGTTCTGCATCGTCACGCACCACAAGCGCACGATGGCGGACTGCCAGGTGCTCTACGGCATCACGATGCAGCGGCGCGGCGTGTCGTCGCGCATCGCGGTGTCGCTGCAGGAAGTCGACAGCTTCCAGGAAGGCGTCGCCGTGGCGGGCCCTGGCAAGGCCGATCCGGCGGCGAAGAAGCGCATCGCCGGCGAAGAAGCGGTTGGCTTCGGCTGACCGCGCCGGGCGGCGATTCCACGCCGCCCACCCAGCCGCAGGGTCCCTGACCGCCCGTTGGCGTCAGCGCGCGGGCGACAGCAGGAGCCGTTCGCCCGGCAGCTCGGCGCCCGTGGCGGCGAGCACGACCTCGTAGCCCCATTCCTCGCGCTTCGGGTCGCGGCGCAGCCGTTCGGGCAGCAACACGACGTTGGGCGAGATGCTGAGGATCGTGGCGTTGCCGAGCAGCGACGTGTCGCTGCGCCGGACCTGCAGGCTCTGCTGCGGGTCGAGCCGGCTGCGCTGCGAGTCGGCGATGTAGGCGACGAGGCGCCGCGGCGTCGGATCGACCACGGTGACGACGGTGCGCCCGGCCATGGTCCACTCGCCCGCCTGCGCGTTGATCGAAGCGACGTGGCCGCGGATCGGCGACCGCAGGTCGAGGGCCTGCGCGTCGAGCGCGATGCGATCGATGCGGGCTTCCTGCTCCTTCAACTGCCAGCGCAGCGGCGCCAGTGCGGTGTCGATCGGCAACGTGCCCGGCGTCGACGGCGCGAACTCGGCCAGGCGGCCCTTGGCGGTGGCGATGCGGGTGCGGTGTTCGTCGTAGAGCGTCTGCAGCTCGTCGATGCGCTTCTTCAGCGCGTCGCGTTCGGTGCGCCAGCGCAGCAGTTCGGGCTCGCCGGTGATGCCCTTCGTCGCCAACGTGCCGAGTCGATCGGCCTCGACCGAAGCACCCTGCATGCGGATGCGGGCCTCCTCGAGTTCGGCGCGGGTCGAAACCGCAGCGAGTTGCGCGGCTTCGACGGCGCTGACCAGCCGGCGCAGTTCGACGCCCGTGGCGAGGCCGTGTTCGTCGGCGGTGGCCTTGGCGTCGCGTTCGAGGTCGGATTGCACGCGCGCCATGTCGGCGCGCAGCCGTTCGAGTTCGAAGTTGGCCTGCTTGAGTCGCAGGTGCACGTCGCGGTCGTCGAGCCGCGCCACGACCTGGTCGATGTCGACCAGTTGGTGCAGTTGCACCGCCAGCGTGGTCAGGCGGCCATCGGTCGGCGCCAGCACCAGGGTGCTGTTGCTCTCGGCGACCGCGGGCAGGCGCTGGATCGCCGGCGTGATCTCGGCGAGCCAGAACAGGCCGAACACCGCACCGCTCCAGATGAGCAGCGGCAACGCCCTGCCGGCGAGATGGCGATGGCGCTGCACGAACCGGGCGCGGGTGGCGGTGGGTTGCCAGGTGCCCATCAGACTTCCTCGTGCTCGTTCTGCACGAACAGGTTGACGCCCTGCACGCCGGGGATCGCGCGCACGTCGGTGACCAGGGCCTGCTGCGTGCCCGGATCGTGCAACCGCAGCTGGTAGGCGAAGTCCATCGCTCCTTCGTGGCGCGAGTCGCGCAGGCTGACCAGGGCGAAGTGGCGGCAGTAGTGGCGCAGCACCTCGCGCAGATGGGTGTCGTGGTCACCGTTCGCCGGCAGCGAGAAGTGCAGCACGCCGTCGTGGTCGAGCCGATTGCCGAAGCCGATGCCGTAGAGATACAGCGCGACCAGCAGCGTGAAGGCGGTGCCGAACACCGCGAGCGACGTGTTCTGCACGCCGACCGTGATGCCGGTTGCCACCGACAGGAACAGGAACACCGTGTCGCGGCTGTCCTTGATCGGGGTGCGGAAGCGGATCAGCGCGAGCGCGCCGAACAGGCCGAAGGCGCGCGCCAGGCTGTCGCCGATCGCCAGCATCACGATGGTGACGATCAACGGCAGGATCACCAGCGACTGCACGAACGAGCGCGAGTAGCTGGTGCCGTGGTGGGTGCGCACGTAGATCCACGCCAGTGGCTTGCCGAGCACGAAGGCCAGCAGCAGGTGGTAGGCGACCACGGCCAGGGACGGCCACGAGGCGAACAGTTCGTCGACGGCGCGCGTGAAGTCGGGCATCGCGATCAGGTTTCGAGTTGGGCCGCGGATTGCCGGCCGATCAGCGCATCGACGCTGTTGCAGTACTTGGAGAACGAACGTCGCCGCAGGTCACAGACCCGCATGGTCTCGGCCATCCACGGCGGGATGCGGTTGGTGAACTTGAGTTCGAGGATCACGCCGTGGGTCGGCACCGTAACGAAACGAGGATCGTGCACGCGCACCAAAGCGTCGCGTTCCGGCAGCACGCACAGGCGGCGGTCGGCAGTGACGCGCACTTCCGGGTCGTCGAGGCCGGCGTAGGCCTGGCGTTGGTACTTCACGGTCGCCTGCGGCACCGCGCGCGCGAGCAGCATCAGGCGCTGGAACTCGGCCAACGAAGCGCGCTTGCTCGGCGACGCCCCGGGCAGGTCGACGGCTTCACCCGCCAGCACGGCGGGCAGCAGGTGGCGTGGAATCGGGCAGCGCATCTTCTGCACGACGCGGTCGTGGCGCCGCTTCACCTCGAGGAAGACCGGCGACGCCGGATCGTCGTCATAGGCGCGCACGCGCAGCTTGAACCGTTCGGCCTGGCCTTCGACCGTTTCGCGATACAACGACTGCGCGTGGTCGTCGAGGTAGAGGCTGGCGATCGTGTAGGTGTGGTCGGGGCGCCGCGCGGCGAACGGGTCCGGGGCGACGTACGGCAGGACCCGTCGCAGCACCGAGGCGACGACGCTCTCGGGCACCACGAACTTGCACTCGAAGCGGTTGCGGTAGCTCACGATGCTCGGGAGGAGAAACGGCGAAGCTTAGGCGCGGCTGAGGGCAGGCCCGAGTTTGCATCGGGCCTGCGGCGTGCGTTCACGGGCAGATGGTCGTCTCGATCGCGCGGGTGCTGTCCCAGCCGCTGCCGTTGAGTGCGAACGTCTGCGCGAACAGCCGCAGGCCGGCGATGCCCGGCGCGTTCGGGATCGGGTAGGTCCAGCTGCCAGCACCGGTGGGATCGAGGAACACCGTGCCGAGCAGCAGCGTGCTTGCCGGATCCAGCAACAGGGTCTCGTCGCCGATGCCGATGCCGGTGAGGTCCACGTGGTCCGCCGCCAGCGCCATGGCGCCGACGCCGATGCCGGAGAGCGGGCCGCTGCTGACGTTGTAGGTCGCCGTGGTGCCGATCTGCAGCGTGCCGGCCAGCGTCATGTCGGTCTGGTGCACGCTCGCCAGCAGGCCGCCGTAGGTGCGTTGGCCGCAGGCCGCCGGTTCGTTGCGCAGCAGATGCGTCGGGGTCGGGAAGGTGACCCACGGCGTGCTGCCGTCGTTCATGCGGCCGGTGCTGACGTCGGCGCTTTGCGGGCCGAAGTCGCGGTACTCGACCAGGGCGAGGCCGGTGTTGTCGTAGAGCACGACGGTTTCGCCGGTCGTCGACAGCTTGAAGTTGGCGTGCAGGGGGCCCTGCGTGCCGTCTTCGTCGCACCACACGCGCACGACGCCGTTGGCTGGCACGATCGTGCCGACCGGGAACTGGTACTTCAGCACGACCAAGCTGTCGGACAGCCACATGCCGCTGATGTCGACCGGCGCGTTGCTGGTGTTGTAGAGCTCGACCCAGTCTTCGCGCTGGCCGAGTTCATCGATGGCGCCCGTCAGGTTCTGCGCCAGGATCTCGTTGATCGTGATCGGCGAGCTGACGACCGGCCACGCGATCTGCACCTTTGGATTGTCGCGTTCGAGCTCGGCGTTCTTCGGCAGGTAGCGGGCGCCACCGGTCGCGTGGATGGCTTCGGCGTAGTAGTCGACCAGCGCGCCGGGCTGCTGGCCGGGAATCGTGATGCCCCAGGTGCCGTCGCCCGCAGCGCCATCCCCGTGCAGGCCGTCGTCGAACATCGGGGCCTTGGTGAACTCGCCGAGGCGACGCCAGAACAAGTTCACGGACGCGGCAGAAGTCGCCTGCACCGTGAACTGGATCGTCTGGTTCGGCGCCGGGCTCGTCGGCGAGTGGGCGAGGTTCGACAGCGTCGGCCGGGTCTGGTTGATGTAGGCGTCGGTGTTCAAGAACGCGTAGCGGCTCGTCAGCATCGGGATCAGGCCGGCGATGCTGTTGCCGCCGACACCACCGAGGTTCACCGTGGTGTTCAGGTTCTGCGTGAAGAACGTCGTCGAGTAGATCTTCTTCGTGTCGGCAGTGACGTGCGGCGCCAGCATCGTGTGCCACTGCGTGACCAGCGGCGTCAGCACCGCGGGGTTGAGCGAGTCGGCGGCCGAACGCAGGTGCGCCTTGTAGCGGTTGGTCCAGTCGGCGAACTGCAGCGTCTTGGTGAAGCCCGGACGGAACGTGTTGGTCGTCTGGGTGTTGGTCGCCAGCGTCGACGTCGTGCCCGGGAACGCTTCGTTGACGTCGAACGGGAAGGTGTGGCCGTCACCGTGCACGTCGTCGATGTACAGGTAGTGGTCCTTGCCGCTCGACAGGTAGCTGTCGGTGTTCTGGCAGCAGACCATCACCGCTGCGTAGCGGTAGAACGCGTCGACGTTGAACACGTTCGTCAGGGTCGTCTGTGCGGACGCCGGCGTCATCGCGGCCATCACCGTGCACATGTTCATCAGGTCGGTCCCGTCGCCTTGCTTCGCCTGGTAGGCCGAGAGGTAGCTCGAGGCGATGTTCGGGCTCAGTTGCATGAAGGCGCAGCGGCCGTTGCTGAACGTGCCCGAGGTCGGGAAGCAGCGGTAGCGGTTGCCGTCGTTGGAACGGAACCACTGCTTGAACATGTCCTTGTTCGGCTGCTCGACGTTGATGTAGACGCCCCAGTAGACGCCGTTGAGGTGCAGCCGGACCCAGTTCGCCCGCGGCGCCACGCCGTGCTGGCGCATGATGTAGTAGGTCAGCGGCTCGCGGAGGAAGAGCGGGTCGTGGAAGCCGTTGTTGAAGTTGAAGTGGCTGATGCCGTGCACGTCCTGCCCGGGTACCAGCCAGTCGACTTCGACGTTGAAGCTCTTCTTCTCCCAGCCTTGCGCCGGCTGCACCGGCAACTGGAAGTACGAGCTGTTGCCGCGGAAACGGATGCCGACGTTGGGGTAGGTGACCCCGTCGATCGTCATGCTGCCGGCGAGGTTGGTGTCGGTCACGTAGTTCGTCGTCAGCAACGACCAGTAGTTCGGCTGGCTGAACGTGAAGTACACGTCCCGCACCGTGCTCATGTCGTAGAGGTCGGGGACCTGGGCCGGCAATGAAGACAAGAGGGTCGCCAGGACGGCGACGAGGGCGCTGCGGATCATGGTGGGACGACTCGCGAGGGGCGGCGGGGGGCAGGCCGCCGTGAAGAGAACGTGAAGGCTACGAAGGCTTTTGCGGTTCGCCCACCGGGGTGTCCCAGATTTCTACCAGCGGACAGGCTTGCAAAGGCGGTGCCGACCTGAGGTTCCCCTTCCGCGCCTGCCGGACAACCGGCAGACTCCCGCGCCATGCGGAAGTGGCCATGCGGCTGGATCCTCGCCTTTGCCGGCTGCACCGCGGCGCCGTCGCCGGACCGCCATGAACTGCCCGGGGTCGCTGGCCAGGTGGTGCCCTTCCTGGAGCGGCAACTGCGCGAACAGGTCATCCCCGGCGCCTGCATCGCGGTGCTCGATGTCGCCGATGGACGCGAGCGGCGCTGGCAGGAAGCGTTCGGCACGTGGCGCATTGCCCCGGCGGCGCCGACGGCGATGCCGAGCGACGCGGTGCATCGGGTCGCGTCGATCAGCAAGCTGGTCACCGCCACGACCGCGATGGTGCTCGTCGAACGCGGCCTGCTCGACCTCGATGTGCCGGTGCAGAAGTACCTGCCGGAGTTCACGGCGCAGAACCCGTTCGCAACGCCGGTGACGTTGCGTCATCTGCTCGGCCATCGCGCCGGCGTCGTGCGCGAAGGACCGGTCGGCCACTACTTCGACCCCAGTGAACCGACGCTCGCGGCGACGACCGCCAGTGTGTCGGCGACCGCACTCGTCAACGCGCCCGGCACCGCCTTCAAGTACAGCAACCCTGGGCTTGGCGTTGTCGGCGAAGTGATCGCTCGCGTCACCGGCCGGCCGTTCGAAGACGTCGCCCGCGAACTCGTGCTGCGGCCGCTCGGGCTGCGCGACAGCGACTTCGCACCGCGGCCCGATCTGGTCGCGCGCCAGGCGACCGGCGCGATGTGGACCTACGACGGCCGCACGATCCCGACTCCGGAGTTCGCGTTCGGCTACGGGCCGGCAGCGAACCTGCGCAGCACCGTCGGCGATCTGGTGACGTTCGCGGCCAGTTGGTTCCCCGCGGCCCAGGCCCGCGTGCTGCAGCCGGCGTCGCAAGAAGCGATGTGGCAGGTGCCGGCGGGCGACAGCGGTGGCTGCGGCATCGGGTTCTTCGTCGAGGAGATCGACGGCCATCGCATGGTGCTGCACGACGGTGCGGTCTACGGCTTCGCATCGATCGTCGCGGCGTTGCCCGACCAGGGTCTCGCGGTCGCGGTGTGCTGCACCAAGGACTTCGCCAACCACATCACCAAGAAGATCGCCAAGGTCGCGTTGCGCGCCGCCCTCGCCAACCGCGCCGGCGGCAAACTGCCGCTGGCCGTGCATCCGCGGCCGTTGGGCCACGAACGCGCCCGTGCGCTCGCCGGCCACTACCGCGTCGGCCGCGAGTGGGTCGAGCTCTACGCCCGCGGCGACGATCTCTTCTACGACCCGAACATCGGTGTGCGCACGCGCATGCGACGCAGCGACGATGGAGCTCTCGTGAGCGACGACACGATGTCGCTCGGCAGCCGCCGGTTGACCTTCCTGGACAACGGCAACCTGCACGATGGAACGGAGGAATACGTGCGCGACGATGCGATGCCCGCTCCGCCACCGGCCGAGTTGTTGCCACTGCTGGGGGAGTACGGATGGGACCACAACGTGCTGGTCGTCTACGAAGATCGCGGCCAGCTCGGCGTGTTGATCGAGTGGGTCGTGCGCGACCTGCCCGAACGCATCGGACCCGATCGTTACCGCTTCAACCCGGGCATGTACACCGGCGACACGCTCGTGTTCGAACGCGATGTCGCCGGCAAGGTCGCGGCGGCGGTCGTCGGCGGAGCGCGGTTCCTGCGGCGGCCCGACGCGACGCCGGGCGGCTTCCGCATCACGCCGCGGGCGCCGATCGAAGCGCTGCGGGCGGCGGCCGCGAACGCCGAGCCGCCGCGGCTGGCGCCTGCTTCGGAGTTGGGGTTCCTGCAGGGGGAGCTGGTCGACCTGGCCCCGCTCGAGCCCGGCCTGCGCTTCGACCTCGTCTACGCGACGGCGAACAACTTCCTCGGCACCGCGGTCTACCCGCCGGGCGCGCGGGCGAAGCTGCAGCGGCCCGCCGCCGAAGCCCTGGTGCGGGTGCATCGCGCGCTGGCTGCACATGGTTATGGGCTGCACGTATTCGATGCGTACAGGCCGTGGTCGGTGACGAAGGTCTTCTTCGACGCGACGCCGGACGAACAACGCCACTTCGTCGCCGACCCGAGCAAGGGCTCGCGCCACAACCGCGGCTGTGCCGTCGACCTCACGCTCTACGACCTGAAGACGGGCCAGCCGGTCGAGATGCCGAGCGGTTTCGACGAGTTCACGCCGCGCGCCTACCCCGACTATCCCGGCGGCACTTCGCAGCAGCGGTGGCACCGCGAGTTGCTGCGCCGCGCGATGGAGGCCGAAGGATTCTCCATCTACGAGCACGAGTGGTGGCACTTCGACTTCCACCTCTGGCAGCGCTACCCGATCGGCAACGAGCCGCTGGGAACGTGACTTGCCCGCGCGACGTCGCCGATGCCATCGTTCGCAGGGGTGCGTGGTAGACTTCGCCGCCACGTGATGACCACTCGTCGGACCGTTTCCTGGTTCGTCGCCCTGCTGTTGGGCGCCGGCTTCGCTCAGGCCCAGGTTCTGCCCGGGCCCGATCCGCGTTGCGTCCACGTCGACCAATTGTCGGTGAAGCTCGCCGAGGGCAGCGGCGCCGAACTGCGCGACGGTGTGCTGGTGTCGCGCACCGGCGTCGACCTGGCCGCGGTGCAGCCGTTGTTCGCCGCCGGCGCGGCGCGTCCGCTCGTCACTGCCGTCGGTTGGGACGAACTCGATCGCTGGCACAAGCATGCCTGTGCCGTGCTGCCGCCGCGCGATCGGCCCGGCCATCTCGGGCTGTGGTTCCGCCTGACCGGGAACTCGGCTGCGGCGACGGTCGCGTTGTACGAACAGCTGCGGCAACAGCCGTTGGTGACGGACGTCTATTGGCAGCCGCGCCACGAACTGTGCAGTGCGCGCCCCGCCGCGTCGCCGCCGGTCCCGATCGACATTCCGCCGACGACGCCGTTGTTCGCTTCCTTGCAACTGTCGCACGACCCGACGCCCCTTGGCCACGGCGTGCGGCTCGCCGCGGGCGTACACGGCGCGCGTGGCCTCGACGTGAAGTTCGTGATGATGGAGAACAGCTATCTGCTCGACCACGAGGACGTCGAACAGCTGGTCGCGACGAACTTCGTCGGCCCGGTGCCGCCGCTGGACATGAACTTCGCCTTGCACGGGCTCTCCGGCGCCGCCCTGGTCGCGGCCGGCCGCAACGCCTACGGCATCACCGGCATCGCCGACGAGGTCACCGCGCGCTTCATGTCGCTCGCGTTGAATGGCGGCGTCGAAAACGCGCTGGCGATCGCGACGACCATCACGCAACCCGGCGACGTGGTGTTGGTGGTGATCGTGTTCCCGGTGCCGTACCTGGGCACCACGATCAGCGTCCCGTTCGAGTTCGTGCAGTCGGCCTACGACGCCTCGGTGACCTTCACGGCGCTCGGCCGGCACCTCGTCGTGCCCGCCGGCAACGGCAACCACAGCCTCGACGACCCGGCGTTCCTGAACCGCTTCGACCGCAACTTCCGCGACTCGGGCGCGATCGTCGTGGCGTCGTCGCAGGCCGGACAGATGCAGCGGGCGCCATACTCGAACTGGGGTTCGCGCATCGATGCGCACAGTTGGGGCGACCAGGTGGTGTCGTGCGGCTACGGCACCTTGTTCTTCGGCAACAACGACTGGCGGCAGTCCTACACCGCGGCCGCGACCGGAACCTCGTCGTCGACGCCGCATATCGCGGGGCTCGTGGCGATGGTGCAGGGTGCCGCCCGGAAGCAGTTGGGCGCGCCGCTCGGCAACACGCAGTTGCGCTCGCTGCTGCAGACCTTCGGCCCGCTTACCCCCGACGTGATCGGCCGTCGCCCCGACATGGTCGCGATCCTGCAGTCGATCGGCGTGTTCGACGGACTCGCGGTGGATCGTTCCGACATGCAGTTGCTGGACACGGTGACCGTCACGATGGACGGCCCGCCGGGCTCCCTGGCGGCGCTGTTCGCCGCGTTCGCGCCAGCCGACGTGCCGATCGGCTTCAACCGCAACGTGCACCTGGACCCGGTCTCGTTGGTCTCGGTCGGCGCCTTCTTCCTGCCGGCGGGCAACGCCACCTACTCGCTGCAGGTGCCGAACTCGGCCGCGCTGCACGATGCCGACCTCTACTTCCAGGCGGTGCGTCTCAGTGGCGCGAGTCCGTTGCACCTGACCAACAGTTGCCAGGTGACCGTCCTGTGAATGGAGCGCCGCCGGCGGTGGCCGCGGCGTCCCGTCGCCGTCGCCGGCGCCGGATCTTCGCCTGCCTCGGGCTGCTCGGCGTCTGGCTGCTTTGCGAACTGTTCGGCGTGATCGCGTGGACGTTCGGCACCGGCAGCATGTTCACGTTCGAACGGGCGGCGGCGGCGCGGGCGGCGGCGCGCGAGGGCAGCGGGGCGTCGGCGCTTGCCACGAAGGAAGCTGCCGCGGCGCAGAATGCGATCAGCGCGGTGAGCGCGGCGCACCCGTACCTCGGGTTCGTCTACGACGCGACGCGGGACATCGGCGTGCCGTTGTCGCCGTGGGGGTTCGTCGACGATGCGCCGCCGCTGCGTCGGCGCGCGCCGGATCGCTTCGTGCTCGGCGTGGTCGGCGGTTCGGTGTCGCTGCAACTCGCCGTGTATGCGGAGGCCGAACTGGTCGCGGCGTTGCAGCGCAGCCCGTCGCTCGCCGGCAAGACCATCGACGTCGTGCGCCTCGGGCTCGGCGGCTACAAGCAACCGCAGCAACTGCTCGCCATCGAGCTGCTCCTGGCCCTCGGCGGCGAGTTCGACTGCATCGTCAATCTCGACGGCTACAACGAGATCGCGCTCGTCGACGAGAACCTGCCGCATGGCGTGCCGGCGTGGTATCCGCGCAGCTGGGCGCGGCTGCAGGATGGCAAGCCGGCCCCGGACCAGTTGCAGCGCCTGGGCCATCTCGCCGTGCTGCGCGAGCAACGCGGCGAACTGGCCGCCACCGCCGAGACGATGGCGTGGTCGCCGTTGTGGCAGTTCGTGTGGTGGTGGCGCGACCAGAAGCGGGTCGAACGCATCGGCGCCCTGCGCGTCGCCATCGAACGCGCCGCCGTGGCGCCTGCGTTCGCCGTGACCGGTCCGGGCATCGGTGGCCAGACGCCGGATGCGGCACGCCAGGAGATGGTGGCGTTGTGGGCGCGGGCGTCGCGGCAGCTGCACGCGGTCTGCAAGGCGCACGGCATCCACTACTGCCACTTCCTGCAGCCCAACCAGTACGTGGCCGGGCAGAAGCCGATCGGCGCCGAGGAGGCCAAGGTGGCGCTGGTCGACGATGCGCGCGGCCAGGCGGTAGCAGCGTTCTATCCCCGGCTGCAGGCCGAAGGCGAAGCGCTGGCTCGCTCCGGCGTGCCGTTCACCGACCTCACCGGCATCTTCCGCGACCATGCGGAGCCGCTCTACAACGACGCGTGCTGCCACCTCAACCTCGCCGGCAACCGGATCCTGGCGGAACACGTCGCTGCCGGCGTGCGCCGGCAACTCGAACTCGCCGGTCTCGTGGTCCGCAAGCTGGTCGCCGAACCGGCGCGGCTCGACCTCACCTCGCCACTCGGCCGGCAGCGTCTGCGCATCGTCGCCACCGACGATCGCGGGCAGACGCACGACCTCGGCGGCGTCGGCTTCGGCGTTCGTTACGGCAGCGATCCGGCGGGGCTCGTGGCGGTCAACCCGGATGGTGGGGTGGCGGCCCTGCGTCGGGGTTCGGGCACGATCCAGGTCGAGTACGGCGGGGTGTCGATGGCGGTGCCGTTTACGACCGCATGGCCCGACCACTTCGAAGGGGGCGACGGCCGCGCCATGGCCGATGGCGCCATGCCCCGCCTGCAGGTGGGGCCGCGCGCCGACGGTGCCTTCGCCGTGCAGTGCTCGGGGATGCCCGAGACGCCCTACCGCGTCCTCGTGCTCGGCCGACGGCCGCTGCCGGAGTCGCCGGTCGGGGCCGAACTGGGCGACCTGACCACGGTCCCGGTGGCGGGGCCGGGGCAAGCGGCGCACCTGTCGGTGCCGGCGCCGACGGCGGGCGATGCCCCGTGGTTCCTGCGGCTCTACTGCCTCGACGCGACGGCGACGAAGGTGTTGGCGGCGAGCCCGACCGTCGTCTGCACCGGAGCGTGATCGGAACGCGCGCCGGCGGCCGCGGCGGCCGGCAGGTCGGACCCGATTCGGGTCAACTCCCACGCCTCGCGGTGTCGAAAGAGGCGACACAAGGACGCCTTTTTTCAGGAGCCGATTCCGATGCCGCCGCCTAGTCTCTCCGCTCCAAATCCGTCCGCCATGTCGACCGCTGCCGCAGCTGCTGCGATGACCCACGTGACTGTTCCGAAGACTGCCAAGCTCACTCTCGGTGACCAGGAAATCGATCTGCCGGTGATGGTCGGCAGTGAAGGCGAAGTCGCCATCGACATCCGCCAACTGCGCGCCAAGACCGGCGCCATCACCTACGACCCCGGCCTCGGCAACACCGGCGCGTGCATGTCGAAGATCACCTTCCTCGACGGCGAGCAAGGCATCCTTCGCTACGCGGGCTACCCGATCGAAGAGCTGGCGCAGAAGAGCCACTTCGTCGAGGTGATGTGGTTGCTGCTGCACCAGGAACTGCCGAGCGCGTCGCAGCTGTCGCAGTTCACGCATGACGTGACCTACCACACGATGCTGCACGAGGACCTGAAGGAGCTCTTCCAGAGCTTGCCGAAGGTCGGCCACCCGATGGCGGTGTGCGCGGCGGCGGTCGGTGCCTTGTCGACGTTCTATCGCAAGGAAGGCACGGCGACGCGCGAGCAGAACTGGATCGACGCGGTGCGGTTGCTGGCGAAGATGCCGACGATCGCGGCCTACTCGTACAAGCACAGCATCGGCCAGCCGTTCATGTATCCGAAAAATAACCTGAGTTACGCAGGTAATTTTTTACACATGATGTTTGCTACGCCATGCGAGGACTACAAAGTCAATCC
>SXPB01000097.1 GCA_005776475.1 Planctomycetia bacterium | reverse complement strand
GCCCCGGCGGCGGCAGCGTCGACAAGCCCGTCGGCACCGTGTGCTTCGCGGTGGCGACGGCCGCAGGCACGCGCACGTGGACCCAGCGGATCGCCGACCTCGGCCGCGCCTTCGTGCGCGAGCGTGCCGTGTTCGAAGTCTGGCGTGCCCTGCTGCAGCAGTGACCCTGGCCCCCCGGCCTGGCCCGCCGATGACAACGTGGCGACAGCGCATGCACGGGCCGCGTCGCGACTGCGTATCATGTGGCAGCGGCGCCACGTCCTCGCCGCTTCCCATCGGCCAGCGTGAAGATCTGCCTGTCGTGTGAAGGTGTCACCAACGCGTCGGCGAACCGCTGCGGCCACTGCGGCGGCTGGCTGTTGCCCACCGACGCCGTGCACTACCCGCTGCGCCGCGGCGAGATCGACGCTGGCAATCCGCTGCTGGGCACCGTCGTCGACGGCAAATACCGGCTGCAGAGCGTGCTCGGGCGCGGCGGGCTGGGCACGGTGTTCCGCGCCCAGCACATCGGTTCGTTGATGACGGTGGCGGTGAAGCTGCTGCATCCGCGCTTCGCCGAGCGGCCCGAGTATCGGCGCGCCCTGCTGCCGGAAGCGCGGCGCGCGGCGACCGTCACGCACGAACGCTGCGCCCGGCTGCTCGACGTCGGCGAAGCTGACGCCGGCATCGCCTACCTGGCGATGGAGCTCGTCGAAGGCAAGACGCTCGACCAGGTGCTGCGCGGTGGGCCGCTGTCGCCGTCGCACGCGCTCGCGATCCTCGAGCAGATCGCCGAAGCGCTGGCGGCGATCCACGCCGTTGGCCTCGTGCACTGCGACCTGTCGCCGCGCAACGTGATGGTGGCGCCGCACGGCGCCGAACTGCGGGTCAAGGTGCTCGACTTCGGCATCGCCCGCAGCGTGTCGATGGCGGGGCCGGCGCAGTCGAAGGGCGAGTTCGCCGGCTTCGTGAACCCCGCGTTCGCGTCGCCCGAACTGCTGCGCGGCGAGGACGTCGATCCCCGCGCCGACCTGTGGTCGTTCGGGGTGCTGGCCTACGTGCTGCTTACCGGCACGATGCCGCACGACGACACCGACCACCGGCGCGCGGCGGCGGCCGTGCTCGCCGGCGAACGGCGGCCCTGGCCGCAGACGCCGCGCCTGCCGCGTCGGGTGGTGGCGCTGGTGCAGAAGTGCATGGACCCGGATCCGGCCCGGCGTCCGACTTCGGCGATCGTGGTCTGCCGGGAACTGGCGCTGTTGCGGTCGGCGCGCCGGCCCTTGCTGCAGAGTTCCGCCTGGTTCGCCGCCGCCGCCGCGGTGTTCGCGTCCCTGGCCGGGTCGCGTTCGGTCGTGCCGGCGATCCTGTTGCCGGTGTCGGGTTCCCCGCTCGCGATGGTGACCGGCCCGCTCGCGCCCAACCACGAAGTGCAGTGTCTGACCAGCAGCCAGGTCGAGACGTTGGTGTTCCACTGCGCTGGCTTTGCCGCCGATCGCTTGCGCGCCGACGTCGTGCGCGGTGGTCATCCGCTGTTGCGCACCAACCTGCGGCCCGAGTTCGATGCCGCGGCTGGGACCCTGTTGTTGTCGACGGCGCAACCGGCGTGGCGCGAAGTGGTGCAGGGTCTCGTGCGCAGCAGCCGCGAGGACGCGATCGATCTCGTGTTCCTGGTGCCCGGCCAGGCACCACTCGGCACCGTGCGACTGCGGCTCGACGACACGCCACCGGCGTTGACGGCCGACCTGCTGGACGGCGACCGCGGTCTCGTCGCCATGTCGGTGCTGCGCTATCAGGTCGAGGACGCAGTGGCGCTGCAGGCGGTGACGGCGAGCCTCGTGTTCGCTTCGGGCCAACGGCTCGAGATCGAATTGTCGCGCACCAGCGGCGACTTCCGGCTCGGCCACGAGTTGGCGACGCGGCTCGGCGGCGTCGGCGACGCCGGCGGCGGTCGGCTGACCGTGCGCGCCACCGACCGTGCCGGCAACCGCAGCGAGTCACCGGCGATCGAGTTCGCCCGCGCCGACGTCGCCGCGCCGCGCGTGCAGGTCGTGACCGGGCCTGCCGCTGAGCCGTTCGTTCCCGCGGTGGATGGGCGCGTGAAGTTGCGCCTCGAACTGTCGGCCCCGGAGGCGGGTTGCACGCTGGCGATCGGGCGCGATGGCACGTTCGGCAACGAACTCGAATTGCCCGGCGCCTTCGCCGTGCACACGATGGAGATCGAACTCGGCGCGCACGCGAGCAGCGGGCAGTGGCAGTTTCGCGTCACCGACGCCATCGGCAATCGTGCCGAACAGGAACTGCCGGTCGTGGTGCGCGATCGCAGCAGCCGCGTCGAGATCGAACTCGACCCGGCCATGGTCGCGGCGTTCCGTGGCGACGAGCTGGTGCTCGGCACGCAGGCCATCGGCTTGCACGCGCGGGCCGGCAGCAACTGGAACGTCGCCGCCGTGCGGCTCGATTCGCGGGCGACCGGGATCGGCACGCCGCAGGTGGTGGCGGTGCCGTGGCGTTCGCTCGGGCCGGCCCAGATTGCCTTCGACGTGCCGTCGTTGGCGCCCGGTCGCCATGCCTTGGTGTTCGACCTGCAGGAAGGCGAACCCGAACGCGGCCTGCGCACCACCGTCGTCGTGCCGCTGCGCGTGCTGCCGTCTTCGATCGAGCTGGTCGTGCCGAAGGCCCGCCCGCGCTTCCTGCCGCAGTGCGTGGCGGCGGGCGTGCTGGCGGCGCGCGGGGCCGGTTTCGTCGAAGGTCCGGGCGTGCGCTTCGATCCCGACCTGCGTCCGTACCTGCGTGGCATGCTGCGGCACGGCAGCGGTTCGCCGATCGCCCTGCTGCCGGGTGGCGCCGATCTGCGCGAACCGCTGCTCGCCGAGTTCGTGCCGACGCCGGGCCGCAACGTGGTCGGCTTCGACGTGTTCGATCTGCTCGGGCGACCGTTGCAGGTGCGCGTCGAAGATGCCGCGGTCGCGGTGCCGGCAACCGGCTTCGTAGTCGCGGACTTCTGGGCTGCGACGGGCGTACCGGAACTGGTCGGCGCCGAACTGCTGGTGGAACACGGCCAACCGGCGCGCGTGCGACTGCGCTGTCCGATGCCGTTCCGCAGCGACGATCTGTCGGATCTGCGGCTCGAACTCGCCCAGAGCGATGTGCCGGCCAGCAGCGTGCAGCCGATCGCCAACGACGCGGCGCTGGTGTCGTTCGACGTGCCGTTCCTGGTCTGGACGGTCGCCGCCAAGCTCGCCGAGACACCGCGCGAGGAATACGCGCTGCAGCTCGAACGCGAACTGCCGTTGCGCGTCGGCACGCCGGCCGGCGTCTACGCGATGGCCGTGCGGTTGCGGACCACGCGCAGCACGTTGTTGCCGACGACGCTCGGCGAAGTGGCGCCGCTGTTGCCGGAGCCGCTGCGTGAGCTGCGCCTGTTGCCGGTGTTGGCGCCGTCGGTTCCGTTCGTCGAGCCGCTGGCGCCGGATGGTCCGCCGCGCGCGGTGTATCGGCCGCAGGTTGCGGTGGCGGTCCGCAACATGAAGGACATCCTGCTGCAGGATCGCGAGTTCACCTGGGGGCAGGCGCGCGCCCTGGTCGAACGGTTGCCGGCGGTGCCGCCGCCGTTGCGCAAGCAGCTCGTGCACCACGACGACCCGCGCGGCGACGAACGCTTGCTGGCCGCGAATCTCCTGCCGACGCCGGCCATTGGTGCCGCTGACGACGACACGCTGCTCGGCGCCGATTTCTACCAGGCCTTCACCTTGGCTCGTTTGTGCGGGGCCGTGGCGTGCGGCGACCCCGATGCGGTGCGGTTGCCGCTCGGCTGCGAACTCGAACTGGCTGCGTTCACCGGCGCGCGTGCCCTCGCCGGCAGCGGCTGCGCTTCGCACGGCCAGCAGGTGCCGATGCGCGGGTTCCTCGCCGAAGGGGCGGCGATCGGCGCTGCGCGTGCGGCAGAACTCGGTGACGTGGTGCCGACACCGTTCCAGGCGCCGTTCTTCGGGTTGGACTTCGGTGCTGCCGAGTGGGTGCTCGACGTGCCGCACATTCCCGGCACCGACTACGTGCAGCGGCAGTGGTTGCAGGACCACGATGCCCACCTCGGCATCATCGAAGGGCTGCAGCGTGGTACCGCCGAACCGATGCCGGATCCGGTCGGGCCGTTGCGGCAGTTCGGCGTCGTGCGCGGTCTTGCCTGTGGCAATCGCGTCGGTCTCGTCGATCGCGGCGGCGCGCCGCTCGACGTCGCCGCGCATTCGCAGTTGCCGACGCATGTGCCCGGAGTAGTACGCACCGAACAACTGCGTCGCGACGGTCGCGATCTGCTGGCCCCGGCGCCCGACCTGCGCTTGCACCGCGTCGGGTTCCGGATCGTCGGGGTCGTCGCTCGCTGGCCGGCCTTGCCGGGAGGCAGTCGATGACGAAGTGGCGTCCATTCCAGGTTGCGGCCCTGTTCGCGTGGCTGTCGTTCGCGGGCGCAGCGTGCGTGTCGCCGGCCGAAGAACTGCGCGGCCTCGCGGCGCAGGACCCGCTCGACTGTGCCGTGTTGGTGACCGGCGGCGCCTTCCTGGTGACGCCGGTTGCGGACGGCACCTTCACGCTGCCGCCGCCCTCGGCGAAGGCCACGGCGCGCGAAGTGTTGCCGATCGCTGCGGTCGTCGAAGCGCTCGCACGCGGTCGGGTCTTCCAACGCGTGGCGCTCGATCCCGACGCCGGCAATCGCGCACGCATCGGCGCCCTGCTGCGCCTGGGCGCCAAGGATGCGCAGCTGGTCGCGTTCCTGGAGCAGGCGCGAGCAGATGGTTTCGACTACGTGTTGGTGGCCGAGGAACTGCAGGACGGCCCGATCGAAGTACTCGGCACCAACGGGCGGTGGCCGGTCACCTTCGCCACCTGGATCCTGCTCGGCGTCGGCGCGTTGATTCCCGACCGCACCTTCGAATCGCGGGCGACGCTGCGGCTCACCCTGCGCGAACTGCAGATGGGCAACGTGCTGCACGATTCGTTGCTGGCGGCCGGACCGATCGATCTGGCGCTGACCGAGCGCACCGACTTCTGGGGCCTGCTGTCGTCGATCCTGGTGCCACCGTTCTGGGTCGGTGACGACCGCGTCACCGTCGGCGACTCGGTGCGCACGACCACCGAGCGCCGCCTCCTGCTCCAGCTCGCCCGCGACCTGAAGAGCGAAGCCGTGCGGCAGCGCTTGCGCAGCCGCCAGCCGGCGGCCATCGCGTTGGTCGCCAGCGAGGCCGGCTACGTGGTCACGGTCGACTCGGCCGAAGCGTTGACCGTGGCGACGTTGCGCGGCGAACAGCCGGTCGCGCCCGAAGTGGTCGCCGCCTTCACGCGCGATCTGCTGGCTTCGGTGCTGGTCACCGGCGATCGCCGACGCCACACCGCGACGCTGCCGGCGGCGTTGCGCGGCAATCGGCTGCAGGTTTCGGTCGGCACGCTGCGCGGCGGCGTCGCTTCGGCCACCTTCCTGCCGGGGGACGTGCGATGAAGGTGCCAGCCAACCTGCGCGTCGGCGTCTGTTCGCATGCGGGCCTCGTGCGGGCGGGCAACGAGGACGACTACCTGCTGGCCGCGGGTGGGCCCGGCGGGCCGTTCCTCGGCGCCATCGCCGACGGCATGGGCGGGCTTGCCGGCGGTGCCGAGGCGAGCCGCACCGCGCTGCGGGCGCTCGGGCAGTGCGTGCTCGACGGCAGCAGCCGGGCCAGCCTCGCGGATCGCATGCGCGAAGGGTTCGCCGCCGCCAGCGAACGGGTGCTCGCCGCCAGTCGCGAGGTGCCGACGTTGCGCGACATGGGCACCACGATGACGGCGCTGTGCCTCGCCGACGGCGCCCTGGCGATCGGCCACGTCGGCGACACCCGTGCCTACCGTCGCCGCGGCGGCGCCTTGACCGTGTTGACCGAGGACCACGCGGTGCGCCAGCCGGACAACTTGCTGACGCGCTGCATCGGGGCCGGGCAAGCGACGGTCGAAGCGGATCTGCAGACGGTCGACGTCGCCGTCGGCGATCGCTTCCTGCTGGTCAGCGACGGCGTCTGGGGGGTGTTGCCGAGGGCGCAGCTGGCCCGTCTGTGCGAGCATGAGTCGGCGCAGGCGGTGGCGGAGAGCCTCGTCGCCGAGGCGTTGCTGCTGGGTGGTCCCGACAACGCCACGGTCGTGGTGATCGACGTGCTCAGTACCGAAGCCGCCAGCAGTGCCGAGGTCGATCTGCCGCGCGACGAACGGCCCGACGATCGCCGTCTGTGGCCGCGCGCGCAGTCCCTGCGGCCGCCACTGTGGCCCTGGTTCGTGTTGCTGCTCGCCGCGGCCTTGCTGGTGCGGGCCGGGTTGCGGGCGTGGTTTGGGGCGGGCGCCGGCGGCGCCTGGTTCTGATCCGTCGAACCGTCGCCTGGCCGCCTCGCTCGTCGTCGACTTGCGGAGTTCCCGACGGGCGGGCGTTGCCGATCCGCCGCCGATACGCAACGATGCGCGCGCCCCTCGAGATCCGATGCCCAAGAAGCTGCAGCGCAAGATCCCTGTTCCGAAGGCCGGTTCGGTCACGACGCCGCAGGTTGCCGAAAGCGGTGGCGGCGGTGGTGGCGGCCTCGCCCTGTTCGGCCGCAACCGCGTCACCGCGCACGTGCTCGCCGAGTTCACCAGCCAGCTCGCGGTGCTGCTGAACGCGGGCATCCCGATCACCAAGAGCCTGCGCATTCTCGAAGGTCAGCTGCCGGCGGGCCCGATGAAGCGCATCGCCAAGGGTCTGGTCGAGGACGTCGAAGGCGGCACCGCGCTGTCGGAGGCGATGACCAAACACGACACCGTGTTCGATCCGCTCTACACCAACATGGTGCGGGCCGGCGAAGCGGGCGGCGTGCAGGAGGAGATCCTGAACCGGCTGGCCGGCTTCCTCACCACCAGCGAAGCGATCAAGTCGCGCGTCAAGGGTGCGCTGGTCTACCCGGTCGCGATCATGTTCGTCGCGGTGGCCGTGCTGCTGCTCGTGTTCGCGTTCGTGATCCCGAAGTTCAAGATGGTGTTCGAGTCGATCGGCAAGGGCACCATGCACTGGACCACCCGGCTGGTGATCGACATCGGCGAGCACCTGAAGGTCTTCTGGTGGGTCTACCTGGTCTCGGCGCTGCTGGTCGTCGTCCTGCATCGCGTGCTGATGGGGCGGGTCGCCGCCTATCGGTCGGTGATGCATCGCGTCGCGTTGCGCATGCCGCTGTTCGGTCGGCTGACGCACAAGAACCTGGTGGCGCGCTTCGCCCGCACCTTCGGCACGTTGATCCAGAGCGGCGTGCCGCACCTCGACGCGCTCGACATCCTGCAGGCGTCGACGTCCAACGTGCACATGAAGTCGGCGGTCGGCGGCGTGCAGTCGTCGATCAAGGAAGGTGCTGGCTTCGCGGTGCCGATGGGCGAGAGCGGCATGTTCGACGACATCGTCGTCAACATGGTCGACGTCGGCGAGCAGACCGGCGAACTCGACCGCATGCTGCAGAAGATCGCCGATCGCTACGAGATCGAGGTCGACCGCACGATCGAGACGACGTTCAAGCTGATTGAGCCGATCCTGCTGGTGTTCCTGGCGGTGGCGGTCGGGTTCATCGTGTTCGCCCTGTTCATGCCGTTGCTGCAGATGATGCAACAGATGGGCAGGCGGTGAGCGGATGTCGCTCGCCTGGCGCATCCTGCTCCTGGCGCTGCTGCTGAACGTCGTCACGGTCAGCAGCGTGCAGGTGGTGGTCTACCTGGCGCAGCAGTCGTGGCTCGACAACCGGACGCGGAACGTCGGCAAGTTCGCGTCCGCGTCGCTGGAGAAGCTCGAACGCGTCTACTCGCCCAAGGCCGTCAGCGACGCCAGCGGCGATGCGGCGGTGGTGCGGCGGCTGCTGACCGAGACGTCGACGCACGAGATCTACGAGGACATCCTCGTCACCAGCGGGCGCCCGCCCTACGAGGGCATCTACTTCAATCCGCTCGGTGCCGTGCACCGCGACCCCGACACATTCCCGGCGGGATTGATCACCGCCAACCTCACCAAGGCGCGGGCCGCGGAAGGCCTGGTCGAGGTGGCTGGGGGCTACTGCTATGCGTTGCGGCGCGACGACACCCAGCGCGATGGCGGCGTCGTCGGCTACCTGTGGTTCAAGTCGCGCTTGCCGCCGTCGCTGCCGGCTTCGTTGCCGCTGTGGATCGCCCTGGTCGGCGTCGTCACCTCGACGGTGCTGTTCGGCACGGTGTTGTTCTGGGTCACGCGCGCCGCGATCCGCCGGCCCCTGCAGGCCATCGGCGTCGCCGCGGCGGCGGTCGGTTCGGGGCGCTACGACGTGCATCTGCCCGAAGGCCAGGGCGTGCCCGAACTCGATCCCCTGGTGGCGACCTTCAACCACATGGCGAGCCAGGTGAAGGGCCACACCGACACGCTGGAGAAGGCCGTGCGCGACGCGGTCGAGATGACCAAGCAGAAGGAACGGGCGCTGGTGCTGAGTTCGCGGCTCGCCAGCATCGGCACGCTGGCCGCCGGCGTCGCCCACGAGATCAACAACCCGATCGGCGGCATGCAGAACGCCGTCAACCGGCTGCTGCAGCAGAAGGACCTCGCGGAACGTCCGCGCGTCTACCTGCAGTTGGTGCAGGATGGCCTGCAGCGCATCGCCCGCACCGCGCGGCGCTTGCTCGACTTCTCGCCGCGCACGGTGGTGCCGGGCAACTTCGCGTTGCTGGTGGCGATCGAAGGTGCGCGCGCGCTGGTCGAGCACCGGCTGGCGCGCGACAACGTGCAGGTCGTCGTCGATGTGCCGCGCGATCTGCCGCTGGTGCACGGCGATGCGCACGAGATTCAGCAGGTGCTGCTGAACCTGCTGCTGAACTCGCTCGACGCGATGGAGACGCGCGGCAGCGGCAAGATCACGGTGCGCGGCTCGCACGCGGGCGGCCAGATCCACCTGCTGGTCGAGGACGATGGGCCCGGCATGGACCCGAGCCTGCTGGGCCGCGTGTTCGATCCGTTCTTCACCAAGAAGGAACGGCCCGACGCCAGCGGACTCGGCATGTTCATCTGCTACTCGATCGTGCAGAACCACGGCGGCGAGATCCGCGTCGATTCGCGCCTGGGCGAAGGCTTCCGCGTGTCGATCACGCTGCCGGCAGCGACCGCGACGTAGGCGCGCGCTCCGCCGGCTACGTCACTGTTCGGTTTCGCTGCCCGACCACAGCCAGACCTGGTTCTTGCCGCGGCGCTTGGCTTCCTGCAGCGCCCGGTTGGCGTTGCGGCGCAGCTGGTCGATGCTGCCGGTCGAGCGGCCGTCGTAGCTGTCGACGCCGATCGACACGGTGACCTGGCGTTGGAACGAGCCCTTCTGCACCGTCATCCCGGAGATGCGTTGGCGGATGCGCAACGCGGTCTGCACGGCTTCGCCCGGGCTCGTCTGCGGCAGCAGCACGCAGAACTCGTCGCCGCCAAAGCGCGCCGCGTAGTCCGTTTCGCGCACGTTGTTCTTCAGCGCGTCGGCGACGCGGCGCAGCACTTCGTCGCCGAAGGCGTACTCGGTCGAGTCGTTGACGGTCGTGAAGTTGTCGACGTCGATCAGCAGCAGCGACAGCGGGTTCTGGTGGCGTTGCGCGCGCTTCCACTCGCGGTCGATCAGCATGCGCATGTGCCGTTCCGACGTGAGCCCGGTCTTGAAGTCGATGCTGACCTGGCTCTCGAGCGCGCGCGCGCGCACGTGCAGGTTGCGGATGCTGGTGCGCGTCTGCATCGCCAGTTCGACCCGATGCACGCACTCGGCCGGCGACGCGGGCTTCAACACGAAGTCGCGAAACGGCAGGCGCAGATGCCGAGCCTCGGCGAGGGCTTGCAGGTCGTCGACGAGCAGAATCACCGGCACCGGATCGTCGTCGCGCTGCAGGCTTTCCAGCAGTTCGAGTTCGACGCCGCCGGCCGCCAGCACCAGCGGGTTGAGCAGCACCACGTCGGGCCGCATTGCGGCGACCATCCGATGGCTCTGCGCGAGCGAATCGCCAATGTGGACCTCGTAGCCGGAGCGAGCCAGCGCGAGCGTCAAGTCCGCGAGAGAATCGCGGTTGTGGTTCATCACCAGCACGACCTGGGTCGCGGGCTGGGGATTCGGGGCACGTTCGGAGCCACCGGACATGCCGGCAGTGTCGGCTCCGGACGGGCTTGGGACCAGGGGGGGGATGCGTTGCTGCAGACTCTCCACGGAAGAGACCGGCTACCGGGGCTGCGGAAAGGGAGTGCTCTCGGGCGAGTCCGCGAACTCGCCAGCTACGGGGCGACGAGCGCGGAGTCTAGGCTGTCGATGGGGTCGGCGGAAGGGGCTGGTTCCTGGGTCATCGGTTGCCCGCCGCGCTGCGAAAAGGAACGCCACGGAGGCTACGTCTGCCTTGACGTAGGCAAGAGCGTCCCTAGAATCCTCCGCCCTTCAATCCTGCTGGTGACTCACTCCGCAATCCGCGGACGCCGGCATCGAAATCGCGCAGAACGAACCATCGTAGGCAAGGAGCCGTCCACAACGTGCCGCTCGTAACCGCCCAAGAGTTGATCGACGCCGGCGTCCACTATGGCCATCAGGCCAGCCGGTGGAACCCGAAGATGAAGCCGTACATCCACGGCAAACGGCACAAGATCCACGTGATCAACCTGGAGGAGACGATCCGCGGCCTCTACCGCGCGACGCACTTCCTCCGGCACGTGGCGGCGACCGGCATGCAGATCATGTTCCTCGGCACGAAGAAGCAGATTCGGCCGGTGGTCGAAGCCGAAGCGAAGAAGTGCGGCATGCCCCCGGTCACCGAACGCTGGATCGGCGGCACGCTGACCAACTTCGCGACCGTGCGTGAGCGCCTGGCTCGCCTGCTCGAACTCGAGCAGCTCGAGACCACGGGCGGCATCGAGAAGTACAAGAAGAAGGACCAGTCGACGATGCGCCGCGAAATGAAGCGCATCCGCCGCAACCTGGAAGGCGTGCGCGATCTGCACGGCCTGCCGGGTGCGCTGATCGTGGTCGACCCGCGCCGCGAGGACAACGCCATGCGCGAAGCCAAGCGCATGAACGTGCCCGTCGTCTGCGTGCTCGACACCGACTGCGATCCGTCGCTCGCCGACATCGTGATTCCCGCCAACGACGACGCCATGAGCTCGGTGCAGCTCGTGCTCGGCAAGTTGTCGGAAGCGATCATGGAAGGTCGCAAGCAGTGCGACGAGTCGACGCTGCGCGATGCGCAGCGCACCGCCTCGGAAGACGTGCGCAATCGCCAGGCCCAAGGTCGTCGATCGGAAGGTCGCGACGGCGGCGGTCGCGGTGGCCGCGATGGCGGTCCGCGTCGCGGCGGCCCCGGTCGTCGTGGTCCGGGCGGTCCCGGCGGCGGCGGCTTCGGTGGTGGGCCGGCTGCGGCCGCGCCTCGCTTCCAGACCGGTGGTCACGCCGATTCGGTGTCGATCGGTTCGGAACGTGCCGAGCCCGAAGCTCCGGCGACGCCGAGCGGCGGCTGAGCGCCTCGGCGCCGCTGCTTCGATAGACCGTCGAGTCTCCAGTTCGAGCCCATTGTTCGAGCCTGCCGTCGGTTGACGGCGCCATCGCGTTCGCGCGGGCGCCGTCCACCCCAGATACACAGAGGAATGCTATGCCCGATTTCGACATGAACACCGTGAAGCGCCTGCACGAGATGACGGGCGCGTCGATGGCCGACTCCGAAGCTGCGCTCGAGCAGTGCAACGGCGACATCGAGAAGGGGCGCGAGCTGCTGAAGAAGCAGGGCAAGGTCACCGCCATCGAGATCGACGCCAAGACCGTGATGAAGCTGCGTGAGGTCACCGGCGCGCCGATGATGGACTGCAAGCAGGCCTTGAAGGAATGCGCGGGCGATGCCGAGAAGGCCAAGGAATGGCTGCGCAAGAAGGGCAAGCAGGTCGCCGACAAGGCGGCGAGCCGTGAGGTCAAGGAAGGTCTCGTCTACGGCTACCAGCACCACAACGGCAAGGTCGGCGTGCTCGTCGAGGTCGCGTGCGAAACCGACTTCGTCGCCAAGAACGACGACTTCAAGGCCTTCTGCCGCGGCGTCTCGTTGACGGTCGCCGCCTACTCGCCGGCCTACCTCGATCCGGCCAGCGTGCCGCCCGAGGCGGTCGCCACCGAACGGCGCATCGTCGCCGAGATGGCCGCCGAATCGATGAAGGGCAAGCCGCAGTCGGTGATCGACAAGGCCGTCGAAGGCCGCATGGAGAAGTTCTTCGCCGAGAAGTGCTTGATGGGCAAGCAGTACGTGCCCGACGACAGCAAGACCGTCGAGCAGGTCCGCACCGAACTCGTCGGCAAGATCGGCGAGAACATCCAGGTGCGCCGGTTCGTGCGCATGGAACTGGGTAGCTGAGCTCTACCCCGGCAGCTGAGGCTGCCTGCGGCCGCGGTGGCGTCGGTGCCACTTCGCATTCGTCGCCGCCGCACGGCGTGCCACGCCGCCGCCCCGCGTTCGCCCGGCGGGGGCACCGCCGAGTGCGACTCGCCTCTCGCGATGCGCCCCGGGTGTCCCTAATGTGGTTCCGACACCATGCCCGACTCGAAGTCTGCACCTCTCGAACCTCCGCGCCAGATCAAGCGCATCCTGTTGAAGATCAGCGGCGAGAGCCTCGGTGACGAAGGCACCGGCGTCGCCCCTGCGGTCGTCGCCCAGGTTGCCGACCAGGTGGCCCGCGTGCAGCGGCTCGGGGTCGAAGTCGCGGTCGTCGTCGGTGGCGGCAATCTGCTGCGCGGCGCCGAGTTCGCCAAGCTCGGCACCAACCGCGCCACGGCCGACCACATGGGCATGCTGGCGACCGCGATCAACGCGCTGGCGATGATGGACGCGCTCGAACGTGCCGGCGTCGAGACGCGCGCCGCCTGCGCCGTCGAGATGAAGACGAT
>SXPB01000096.1 GCA_005776475.1 Planctomycetia bacterium | reverse complement strand
CGGAGCATCACCGACGATTCCCCCGACCAAGTCGCGGACATCGAGTTGCCTCGTGACGGCAGCCAGCACTCCCGATCGCCGATGAGCCTGTACATCCCCCGGCACTCGAACGTCCTCGCCAACGAGTACGTCCCGAAGCGCGTCCTGGAACCCTGGCCGGTCTTTCTGAGCACGCAACGCAGCGACGAACTGGTCCTGCGACAGAGCACCGTCGTTCTCCGGAGCGATCATCGCGGAGTTCCTTCGCGCAAGAAGGCGATGAGATCGGCCCGCAGCACTCGCACGCGCGTGCCTGCGCGAACGCAACGAAGGCGCCCGTCGGCAATCCACCGACGAACGCTGCGCTCGCGCACGTCCAGCGCGCCGCACACTGCGGCAACGGAGAGCAGGCGAGGCAGGTCCGCGAAGTCGGCCGGCAGGTCGAGAGGTCGGGGGCGATGAACACGTTCGTTCATGCCCAGAACAGCTACACCATGACGGGACTGGTCGCGCCGTCCACACCGCAGCGACTCGGCCGTGCCTGCGGCACAGAGCGGCATGGGTGCAACGTCAGTTGCTGCACCGAGCGGCATCGATTCTCTTCGCAGTTGCGCAGAAATCCGCGCGGAACTGGTCGGGAATCGTCGTGATGGATCTCGCGAGCCACAGTTCCAGGTTCTGGACAACTGGGATGATCGTCTGCGCAAGACCACGGCGGACCTGCCGTGCCGGCGAACGTCTGGATGTAGTCAGTGTCGAGAGAGAATCGTCGCGTGGCGCGCCGACGAACTCTGGCAAGTGCCGGCGGCCGTACGATTCCCTTCGCTGGAGCCGTTGATCGGGCCGCTGCCGTCGATGAGCCTCGACGGGATCCACTGGGCGATCGGCGGCGGCGGTCGAGCAACGGCGCGCGGCCGTTGGACACTGAGTAGGTCCGCGTGATCCGCAAGCAGTGCCGACGGGAACGCGTGCCGTTCCTCTTCAAGCACTCGGGCGGGCGATCAAGGCCAAGACGCGCCGCGAACTCGATAGCCGAATCTGGACGAGATGCTGGCTCGTAGCGGCGGCGAGTCCAGCCAGCAGCCGTCAACAACTCGTGCCAGGCTCCACCCCGCGGGCTGCTGCGGTTCCAGCGGCAGCTGCGGCGAGACGCAGCACGTCTGCCAGAAGGTCCCCAGGGAGGATTGGAGTCCCGTCGGCGATCAGGGCCCGCACCGTCCGACCGAGGTCCGCCACCAGTTGGGAAAAAGGCGGACTTACGGACTGCGGGAACCTGCGCCCTACGGCTCGCTCATCACGATCGACCGGGGCCAAGGTGTGCACCTCCTGTTCGAAACCGGTCTTGGTGCCGCCCTTGGTGCCATCGCCCTGCAACCCAGCAACGGCGCGGCCTTCCTGCGGGTTCGATTCCCGCCGCCTCCACCAACGAAACCGCCTCTGCGGCGCGGCTTCACAGCCGACGCCGCAGAGGCGGTGACTCTTCGGGGGAGCATCAGAGGTGCGTGACGAAGTGGATCGCGTCGCCGAAGCTCAGGCCGTTGGTGACGCCCACAGCCTGGGACCGGAAGGCGATGCCCGGCGGCACGCCGACCAGACTGAAGGGCACTTGCGTGGTGCCGGGCCCAACCAGCTGCAACACCGTCGAAGCCGGGTTGAGCAACAACAGGCCGCTGAAGCCTGGCAGGCTGATGCCACTCGGGAGCGTCGGGTTGAAGTCGATGCCGAGCAGCGCGATGCCGAGCGGGCTGTCGACGGCAATCCGGGTGTCGTCGTTGCCCGCCATGAAGCCGTTCTCGACGCGCACGCGCGGATCCTCTTGTGAGCCGGTGCTGCTGCCGCCGCCGCCACCACCACCGCCACCACTGCCGATCAGCGTGGTCACGATGCCGACGAAGGCCAGGCCGCGGTGATGACGAACCGAGCCGTAGGCGGACAGGAACGGGATGGTGGCGCCGGTCTGCACGTTGAGCACGGTGCCATCCCAGTAGGACACGTACGGCGCGGTGCCTTCGGTGTTGCAGAAGGAAATGCCGGTGGCCCTGATCGGCACGGCAACTGCGGGCACCTGTGGCGCGGACCAGTGGCCGCCGGTGACGAATCGTGATTGCATCGTCGTCGAGCTGTCGACCGTCCACAGCCGACCGCTGAACGGGTTGATGCCGAGGCCCGTGATCAGGCCACTCTCGATCGGCTTGGCGAACGGGCCCTCGACGTAGGTCCCGGAGGGCGCGTGGTACTGCGCGATGTACTCGCCGTTGGTGATGAACAGCGTGTCACCCAAGCTGTCGCTCGGATCGACCACCATGCCGGTGATCTGGTTGAAGCCCGGCGGAGTCGCGAACGTCGTTGGCAAGATACCGGTGCCGATGCCGGCGAAGGACACGCGCTGGATGCCGTGCGCAGGGTTGCCGGTCGCGTAGTACAGCCATTGGTTGTGGTTGTCGGCTGCGATCGCGCCGCGCCACCACTCGCTCGAAGCCGGCCGGCTGACGAGGTCGGCGACGACCATTTGGCCGGGGCCGGCGCACGGCGAGGCGGCGTACTCCTGGTCAGGAGTCGCCGCCGGGTCGTACGTGGCGAGTTGTTGCGCGGCCGAGCCAGCGGCCAGCGTGAGAGCGGAGAGGATCGTGAGTGGAGTGAAGCGGATCATGGCAGTTGCCTTGGGAAAGGTGAGTCGCGGCATTCGCGACACTCCTGAAGGTCCGGCCCGCGCCACGCGCACGCGATTTCTGGCCCGAGACCGGCAACCCCTTGCGACACAGCCCGATCCAGCCATCGACCGACGCACGCTACGCCCGCGGCCCGCGAGCTAGTCCGCGATCGGTTCGCCAAGCCCCTCGAGCCGCAGGAGGGTCCGCTTAGCGGGCAAGCCGCCGCCAAAGCCGGTGAGTGAGCCGTCGGCACCGATCACCCGGTGGCACGGCACCACGATCGGGATCGGGTTCCTGCCGTTGGCGGCCCCGACGGCGCGTGTCGCGGTCGGTTGGCCGAGGGCGCGCGCGATGTCCGCGTAGCTGCGGGTAGTGCCGAACGGAATGCGGCGCAGCTGCTCCCACACGCGCAGTTGGAAGGGCGTGCCGTGTGGGCAGAGCGCGAGGTCGAACTCGCGGCGCGCGCCGCGGAAGTACTCACGCAACTGCGCCGCGACGTGCTCGCAGCGAGCGTCATCGACGGCGACGTCGGTGATCGCGCCGACAGCCTCGGGGAAGTCGATCTGCGCGAGCTCGCCGGTGTCGGTGACGACGAGGCGAAGGCGACCGACGGGCGACGGCATCAACGAAGCGAACCAGGTCATGCGGGATCTCCGAGGCTGCACCAGAGGTGGTAGGTCGCGTAGCTGCGATAGGGTGCGAACGGCCTCATCAGGTCACCGGTCGCGACTTCGTCGGGGCGCTCGTCGAGACCGAAGGCGCGCTGCAGCGCCGCCTGCAGGCCGACGTCGCCGGCGGGCGCGCAGTCGGCGAAGCCGTAGCCGCGCATCAGCACGTAGCTGGCCGACCACGCGCCAAAGCCCCGCTGGGCAAGGATGCGGCGACGCACGCGAGGCGCCGGTTCCTCGAGGCTGGGCGTGAGCACGAAGTCACCGCGCACCATCGCCGCGGCGGCGTCGATCAGGTACTCGGCCTTGCGCGTCGAGAACTGGCGGGCACGCAGATCCGCGGGCGCGATCGCGGCCAGCTGGCTCGGCGTGGGGTGCGCGCGCATGTCGCCGACCTTCGTGCCAAAGGCCTCGATGACACGCCGACGCAGGGTCGTGGCGAAGCTGACGGTCACCTGTTGTCCGGCCACGGTCCAAACGAGCGCTTCGAACGGTTCGAAGGTGCGGGGCACGCGCAGGCCCGGCCGCCGCCGCACGAGACGCTGCAGCTTGCCGGCGCGCGCCTCGAAGAGACCTGGCTCGGCGTCGAGGTTGAGACTGGCCACCGCCAAGGCGTGCGCGGCGAACGCGCGCGCGGGCGTCGGCGCTGCGCCTTCGACCTTGCAACGCACCTCGCCCTCGCGCAACTCGAAGTGCAGGACCGCGCCTTCGCCTTCCCACGCGAAGGCCTTGTACACGTGCGCGCCAAAGACCCGCTCGCACGGTCCCGCCTGGTCGCGCCCCACGTAGGCAAGCCACTCGTCGGCGCGAAAGCCCGCCGGCAAGCTCAGCGTGAACGACGCGGCGCGACCGAGCCGACGGTAGGCGTCGGGCGCCATGCCGACGCGCGGCGCGAAGTTGGCGTAGAACGCCGAGCTGCTCTCGAAGCCCGCGTCGAGCGACGCGTCGAGCACACGCCGGCCGGCGCGCAGGCTCGCGCACGCGGACGCGATGCGGGCGCGCGCCAGGAACGCCGCGGGCGTGCTGTGGAAGTGCTCGCGGAAGATCGCATGCAGCTTGGTCGTGCGCACGCCAGCGCGCGCGACGAGGGCGGCGACGTCGGCGAACTTCGCCGGCTCCCCCACCACCTCGCGCGCCAGCGTCGCGGCGAGATCCTCGTCGGGGTCGTAGCCCTTGTAGAAGTCGTCGGGCCGGCAGCGCAGACAGCCGCGCAGGCCCGCGCTGCGCGCTTCCTTCGGCGTCTTGAAGTGCACCACGTTCTCCGGCTTCGGCGACCGCGCCGGACACGACGGCAGGCAGTAGATTCCGGTGCTGGTGACGCCGGTGAGGAAGATGCCGTCGAACGCTGCGTCGCGGGCCTTGGCCCGTTCCAGCATGCGTGCGCGGCTGAGTGTCATGGGCGCAAGCAAAGAGGGCAGCGGCGTGCAGGTCTTGCGGATTCTTGCGCGCGTATCCGGGGCACGGAGCCAGGCGCCACCGCGGCGAACGTTGGCAGCGATCGCGACCCGGGCAGGCATACTCTCGCCCATGGCATACCTCCGCCAGCTGTCCGATGCCGAGGCCGAAGGCGACGCCGCGCGCGAACTCGACGCGGCGCGGAAACGCGCCGGGCGCGTCTGGAACATCGTGCGCGTCATGACGCCGAACCCGGCCGTGCTGCGGGCGTCGATGCAGCTCTACCACGCCGTGATGTATGGCGAGTCGCCGCTGAGCCGCGGGCAGCGCGAACTGCTCGCGGTCGTCGTCAGCCACGAGAACGGCTGCGTCTATTGACGGCGCAGCCACGCCCACGACCTCCGGGCCGAGGTCAAACACCTGGAAGGCGACGCCGCGCGGGATGCGTTTGTCGAGGCCGTCGCGCGCGACTGGCGCAGCGCCCCGTTGCCTGCGGTCGATCGCGCGCTGTGCACGTTCGCTGGCAAGCTGACCAACGAGCCCGCGTCGATGCGCCAGGCCGATGTCGACGCGCTGCGCGCCGTCGGCCTCAATGACACGGCGATCCACGACGCGACCCAGGTTGTCGGCTACTTCAACTACATCAACCGCATCGCCGACGCGCTCGGCGTCGACCTGGAGACGTTCGTGCGGGCGTGGGGCGAAGGCGGGTGAACTTCGTCCGGAACCAAACCTGGGCCGCTGGCGTCAGGCTGCCATGATGCTGCGCACCCTCTGCTGTCTCGCCGCCGCCGCTTGCGCCGTTCCGGTGGCGCCACCGCCATCCGCGGCCGGCCCGGTGCGACTCCTGGTCGACGGCAACGAAGTGGCCTTCCGCGAGCCGGCCGTGCTGTCGATCGACGACGCCAATGCCCGCTTCCACGTCAACCTGACCGCGCCGACCGTGTTCGCCAACGACAGCGGGATCATGCCGGTGCTGCACCATGGCGAGCAGGGCCTGCGCAGTTCGTCGTGGGGAAACGATGGCAAGGAGACGTGGTTCGTGTTCCCGGTGAACGCCAGCGACGCCAGGACCATCGCCGCGGCGCTCGGCGTGGTCGCGCGCGAACGGCCGCCGTGGACGGGACAGCTCGAGGCGCAGTTGCGCGCACCCGGCGAAGTCGCCGCCGGCGCCGCGACGGTGCCGCTGCAGTTCGAACTCACCAACACCGGGCCCCTGCCGTTGTGGTTCCTCGACGGCGGCCGCGGCCGCAACCAGGTCGGCCGCGACAACCGGTTCCAGTTCGTCGTCGACCGTGACGGTACGGCGCTGCCGATCATCGAAGTCCACGACTTCGGCGGCATCGCCATGTATCGCCGGCTCGGACCGGGCGAGAGCTGGACGTTCGATGTGGACCTCGCGCACTGGTGCCGCCTCGCCAAGCCCGGTGTGCATCGCGTCCGCGCCACGTATGGCGCCGACCTGATGCCGCCCGAGTACGAACCCGGCCAGACCTTGGCGCCTGGCCTGCATTCGCACCTGCAACGCGAGCGGACCGTCGCGGCAGAACTCGTGCTGACGGTCCACGAGTAGGTCGGCCAGCCATTGGGTGGCTTGGTGGCAATGGCGGGCCTCGACAAGCTCGCCGCATGGGGCGATAGTCCTGCGCGTTCGTCGTCAAAGGGAGACTCATGCTTCGAACCCGACACTGCGGCGCTGCCCTCCTGCTTGCCCTCGCGACGCCAGCCCAGAGCCTTGTCACCGGATCCGCACTGCCCTACGCGCCGCGATTCGCGGGTGATGTCAATGGCGATGGCATCGATGACTACACCGGACAAACAGGGGGCGCCGCCTATGTGCACAACGGCGCCAGCGGTAGCGCCTTCCCGCTCTTCACGCGCACGCCAGGCAGCGGCGGCTACACGGCCTGCGGTGACGTCGATGCCGACGGCCGCGACGATCTCGTGTTTCACGCCAGTTCCGGTCTGGTCCTCCTCGTGTCGGGGGCGAACGCAGCCACGCTGCGCACGTGGACCGTTCCGGCGGTCGGGCTGAGCTTCACGGGAGCTGTGCGCGGGGCCGACTTCGACGGAGATGGCTGCAGCGATGTCGTCTTGATCGCGAACACCGTGCTCGAGATCTACTCCGGACGAACCGGGGCGCTGATGTCTTGGGAGCCGTACAGCTCGCTCGGTACCGGGAACCCACCCGAGGCGGTGGTCGGCGATTGGAACGGTGATGGCCACAGCGACCTGGCGATCACGTTGCCCGTGATCGGTTCGGTGCGCATCCTGGCCGGGCCCAGTTTCACGCCCACGGTGTTGGTGGGCGGGTTGTTCGGGACGAACCCGTACGGAGTGCTCGGCGACGTTGCGGGCAACGGCACCTCGGCGATCGCCTCCCAGATCGTGGTGCCGGGCCAGACGGCGCTGCTGGATGGAATCGGCGGCGCCGTGATCGGGCTCCTGCCGCAGTCGACCGTGCGCCACTTCGGCGATGCCGATGGCGACGGCCACGACGACTTCATGCTCTTTTCGGGGTTTCCGTTGCTCGATGGTCTGACCTCCGGGCGAACGCTGACGCGGTTGCCGAGTACGATCGCGCCACTGAACATCGCTTCGCCAGGCTACGGCGACATCGACGGCGATGGCCGACAGGATGGGTGGACCAACACAGGTGGCCAGGCCGCCATCGCTCGCTGGGTCGATCCTGCAGTGCCGCAGGCCAGCCGGGTCGCGCGGCGTGGCAGGTCGGGCAGCACCACGAGTGGACTGCGACCGCGGCTGCACGCGCGTGGCCACTGTGGCCTCGGCAGCACCCTGCGGCTCGATGTGCGTGGCCTGCTGCCGAACGGGCTGTCGGTGCTGGCGTTTGGCAGTGCGGTCGACGTCGACCTGGCGCCGCTCGGCGCACCGGGAAATCGACAGTACGCGAGCCTCGATGGCGTCTCGCTGTTGCCGACCAGCGCCGTCGGTCTCGGGCAGGCGACGCTGGCGATCCCGAACAACCCGGCCCTGCTCGGCGCCTCGGTGAGCCTGCAGGCGGCGGCGGTCGAACCTGCCGCCAATGCACTCGGCCTCGTCACTTCGAACGCACTCGACGTCCGCGTCGACAACTGACGGCGCGACGCAACGCGGTGGCCGCGGCAGCGAACGCCTTCAGCGCCGGAGTTCGGCAGCAACCCGCTCCGCCACCCACGCGTTGCCGGCGGCACTCATGTGCCCGACGAACCACTTCGTGCACAGGCTCGGATCCTGCGCCGACAACGCCGCGAACTCGCTCTGCAGATCCAGACACTCGACGCCGAGCTGCCGCGCCTGCGCCACGAACGCCGCCCCGTCGGCAAGCGACCACGCCGCCGGCTTCGCAACATCCTGCAGCACCACCAGCAACCGGATGGACTTCGCCCGGCACAACGCGGCCAACCGTTCGAGCAGCTTCCCGGCGATCACCCCGCCGACCCCGCGCGCGTGCACATACACCTCGCGCTGGTCACCCACCCACCACTGCGGCGCCACGTTCCAGAACACCAGATCGCAGAGCGCCGAGTAGCCAAGCAGCTTGCGCACGTACTGGCGATCGAGCGCGCTGTCGTCGCTGTCGGGCACCGGCACGTTCTTCAACACCAGGGCCCCGTCGACCACGTCGTACCACGGCACCTCGGTGAACCGCTTGCTCATCTCGCAGCGTTTGATGTCGTCGGGAATCAACCCGACGACGAGCGTGTCGAGCGGCAGCGTCGGCAGCAGCGCTTCGGCCCGTAGGACCGTCTGCGCAAAGCTGTAGCCGAACACGCCGCCGTTCCACACCGGCCGCTGCAGGCGAGTTTCGAGGTGCGCCGGCCACGTCTCGTGGTCGCTGACCTGATCGCCGAACGTGAACGAGTCGCCAACCGCGAGCACGCCGCGCATCGACGGCGGCGTCGCCGCCTCCACCTGGAACCTGTTCGCGCGCAGGCCGCGTTCGTCGATCGACACCTGCGTGCCCCACCGGTTCTCGGCGCTGGCGAAGCCGGCGCGCGGCACGTAGCCGAGCTGCGCATCGTACGCGGACGGATATCCGCGCCGCATCAGGTCGATGCGCTGGTCGCGGAAGCTGCCCGACATGAACGGCGAATGCCCCTTCGACTCGCGGAACGTGCGCGCCGCGAACTCGCCGACCACGTACAAGAGCAACAGCGGCAGGCACGCGAACAGCAACTTGCGCCGAAGCGACAGCCGCTTCTTCTTCACGGCATCCCCAACACCAGAAGGGACGCGCGGAGGAACTCCGGCAAGTCGTCGGGCTTGCGCGACGACACATGGTGGCCGTCGGTGACGACCGCCGCATCGGCGAACAGCGCGCCGGCGTTGACGAGATCGTCGCGAATGCCGAGGGAGCCCGTGTAGCGACGGCCGCGCACGATGCCGGCCGAAATGCAGATCCAACCGCCGTGGCAGATGCTGGCGACGAGCTTCTGCTGGCGATCGAACGCGCGCACCAATTCGAGCACGTGCGGATCGCGGCGCAGCTTGTCGGGCATCCACCCTCCGGGCACCACGAGCCCGCGGAACGCATCGGCGCGCACATCGGCCACCGCCACGTCGCTCTGTGCGGGGTAGCCGTGCTTGCCCAGGTAGCGCGCCTTCGCCGCCTGGCCAGCCAGCACCGGCACGAACCCTGCTTCGCACAACCGCAGCCGCGGGTACTGCAGTTCCAGGTCCTCGTAGTCGTCGCCGACCAACAGCAGCACCGAAGCGCTCATGCCTGGCGGATCTCCTTCTTCGCTTCCTTGTCCTTCAGGTGCTGGCGCTTGTCGTGCAGCTTGCGGCCCTTGCCGACACCGAGCGTGACCTTGGCGAAACCGCGCGCGCCGAAGTAGACGCGCAACGGCACGATGGTGAGTCCCTTGACCTGCGACTTGGCTTTCAGCTTCGCGAGTTCACGGGCGCGCAGCAGGCACTTGCGCTTGCGCTTCGGTTCGTGGTTCTGCAGATTGCCGTGGCTGTATTCAGGAATGGTGGCGCCGAGGATCCAGAGTTCGTCGCCGTCGAACCGCGCGTAGGCCTCGTCGAGGCTCATCTGGCCTTGGCGCAGCGACTTCACCTCGGTGCCGAGCAGCACGAGTCCCGACTCGTAGCGTTCGAGGATCTCGTAGTGGAACCGAGCCTTCTTGTTCTCGCTGACCAGCGTCTCGGTCACCGGCTTGTCCGCCGGCTTCTTGTCACCCGCCTTGGCCATGGCCCGTTCGCTACGGCATCTCCCGACCGGGCGCAAGCACGTGGGTCCGGGCGGCCAGGAAAGTGCGAACTGCTGCTTGCAAGCCGACGCCGAGTCGGTAGGTTCCTCGTCCCCACTTGTTGCCCAGGTGGCGGAATTGGCAGACGCACTAGGTTCAGGTCCTAGCGCCTTTAAACGGGCATGGAGGTTCAAGTCCTCTCCTGGGCACCAGTTTTTTGGGCGGCGGCGCTACGCGCTGGCCGGTTGAGGGCGAAATACGCCTGCCGCGGCGCGGCGCCGCCGCCTGACGATCCCCACGATTCCACCGAAGGTGGCTAAAGCCGGTTGGGTGGTTGCGCCGGCATCCGTGGACTTGCTTCGGGTCCTATGGAGCCTCCCCTTCCTGACGTCGGCGTGGAGTCGGCTTCGCTTCTCCGGCATCCTGTTCGCCCCGTGAGTTTGCGTAGCCCGCTGAATCGAGATGTGAGCTTGGCCCGACCGGGCGAGTTCCGGCCGCTGGTGATCGGTTCGATCGTTGTCGACCCGCCCGTGGTGCTGGCGCCGATGGCGGGCATCACGAATGCTCCGTTCCGGACGTTGTGCCGCCGCTTCTCGCAAGACCGCTGCCTCTATGTGAGCGAGATGATCACGGCGCGCGCGTTCGTCGAACGGCATGTGCGCACGCTGCAGCTGGCGACGTTCGGCAAGGACGAGACCACTCGCAAGAGCATCCAGCTTTACGGCACGAACCCCGACACCCTGGCGCAGGCGACCCGGATGCTCGTCGAGGAATCGGGCGTGCACCACATCGACATGAACTTCGGCTGCCCGGTGCGCAAGGTCACCGCGGCGGGCGGCGGAGCGGCGATCCCGGTGCGACCGAAGCTGCTGCAGAAGATCGTGCGGGCGGTGGTGAAGAGTGCCGGCAACACGCCGGTCACGATCAAGTTCAGGAAGGGCATCGACGACTCGCTGCTGACGTTCCTCGATGCCGGCCGCATCGGCGAAGGCGAAGGCGTGCGCGCCGTGGCGCTGCATGCGCGCACTGCCGCGCAGCTCTACTCGGGCGAAGCCGACTGGAACGCGATCACCGAACTGAAGCAGGCCGTGCGTTCGATCCCGGTGCTCGGCAACGGCGACGTGTTCGAATGCTGGGACGCGCTGCGCATGCTGCGGCAGACCGGCTGCGATGGCGTCGTGGTCGGTCGCGGCTGCCTTGGGCGTCCGTGGCTGTTCGGCGAACTCTGCGCGGTGCTGACCGGCAACGAGCCGCCGCCGCCGCCGAGCCTCGGCGAAGTCGTCGATTCGATCCGCGAACACGCGCGCCTGCTGGCCGACTTCTTCGGCGAACGGCCAGGCATGCAGCAGATCCGCAAGTTCACCGGCTGGTACCTGAAGGGCTTCCCGCACACCAAGCACCTGCTGCCGGCGATGCACAAGGTGGTGACGTTGGCCGAGCTCGAAGAACAGCTGGTGCAACTGCCGCGCGATGTCGCCTATCCCGAGATCGCGCTGCGCGCCCGCCGCTGCAAAGACGGCAGCACGCAGGTCGTGTCGTTGCCAGACGGCTACCTCGATGCGCGCGACGAGGATGTGTGCATCGAAGACCCCGCCGAGATGGACGGCGGCTGAGCGGCGTCAGCGCGGCTTCCGCGCGGTGATCACGCTGCCCATCGTCGGTTCCGGCAACTGCCGATGGCGGAACCCGGTGAGGCCCGCCGCTGCCACCCATGCGCGGAAGGCGGCGAGGTCGTGCGTGCCGGTGCCGACTTCGAGCAGCAGCGTGAGGTCGAAGGCCGAACCGTACGGCTCCGGCACGACGCCGCGCACATAGTCCTGGATCACCAGCACGCCGCCGGGACGCAGCGCGCGGGCGCACTTGCGCAGCACTCGCGCGTTGTGCGCCGAGGTCTGGTTGTGCGCCACCGAGAAGTAGTAGACGACGTCGAAGTCGCGGCCGAGATCGTCGGCAACGCAGTCGCCGGCCTGGGTGGTGATGCGCTGCTGCAGGCGCGCCGCGCGCACGTGCTGCTTCGTCTGGCGCAACGACACGGCATGGTCGAACACGACCGCCGTCAGGTTCGGGTGCGCGCGGCACGCAGCGATCGCATGCAGTCCGTGCGAACCGCCGACGTCGAGCAAACGCCGCGCGTTCTGCGGCATGCGCACGCAGCGCGCGATCTGCGGACTGCTGTGCTCAGCGAACGCATGCATGTACGCAGCGAAGCGGTCGCCGAGTCCGGACTGCCGGCGCATGCGTTCCCACAACGGCGTGCGCGGACCGCCGGTGCGCACGGACGGCCCCAGGTCCTCGACCAGGCGCCACGCATCGCGCGTCCAGTGCAGCCCTGGCGTGTAGTCGACCTCGCCGGCAGGCGTGAACCACCGTTGCGTGGGCGCACTGTTGGCGATGCGACTCCCCCGCCGCACGAGGTATCCCGCGGTGACCAATTGGTCGCACAGGCGCAGCAGCCCTCGTTCGTCGGCACGCAGCACCTTCGCCAACTGCCCCGGCGTCTTCGCCCCTCGCTGCAGCGCGGCGAACACCCCGAGCTGCGCTGCCGCCAGCACCGCGGCGGTGCGCATCATCGGCAGGTAGACGTCGAGCATCGGCAGCGCCGTGGGCGCCTTCGGTCTTCGCAGGGTGGCCATGATTCGCGCTTCGCCTTGTGGCAAGGTAGGCAGCATGGCCGACCATGGACCTGCAGCACCAGCGCCGAGTGCGCCGCGCACCTACCGCTACTACGACCTGCTGCTCGGCGGCTTCGTCGCGATCCTGCTCTGCTCGAACCTGATCGGCGCCGGCAAGATCGCGCAGGTCGGCGGCTTCACGTTCGGCGCCGGCATCCTGTTCTTCCCGCTGGCCTACGTGTTCGGCGACGTGCTCACCGAAGTCTACGGCTACGCGAAGTCGCGCCGCGTCGTGTGGGCCGGCTTCGCTGCGATCGCGTTCTCGTCGATCATGTCGGCAACGGTGTTGGCGCTGCCGCCGGCGCCCGACTGGCCAAACCAGGGCGCGATGGAAACCGTGTTCGGCTGCGGCTGGCGCATCGCCATCGCCTGCATGGTCGCCTACTTCTGCGGCGAGTTCGCCAACTCGTTCGTGCTGGCGAAGCTGAAGATCCGCACGGCGGGCCGGCACCTCTGGCTGCGCACCATCGGTTCGACGATCGTCGGCGAAGGCGTCGACTCGCTGCTGTTCTACCCGATCGCATTCCTCGGCATCTGGTCGGTGGAACAGGTGTTCACGGTGATGGGCATGAACTACCTGTTGAAGGTCGTGTGGGAAGTGCTGCTGACGCCGATCACCTACCGCGTGGTCGCTTTCCTGAAGCGGGCCGAGAACGAGGACTACTACGACCGCGACACCAACTTCACGCCGTTCCGGCTGTGACGCGATCTGCCGGATCGCGTAACGGCGCTCGCGATGCGCGACAATGCCGTCCGTATGACCACCTTCGTCCTCGTGCACGGTTCGGGCCAGAACGCCGCGAGTTGGCGCCACGTCGCCGCGTTGCTGCGCAGTGCCGGGCACACCGTCACGATGCCCGAACTGCGCAAGCAGGCGCCGAACTACGGCCTGTGCGACCACGCCGCCGAAATCGCCGCGGCCGCGAGCGATGGCGCGATCGTCGTCGCGCATTCGCTGAGTGGCGTGTTCCTGCCGCTCGTAGCTGTGGCGCGGCCGTGCCGGCTCCTGGTGTTCGTCGCGGCGGTGATTCCTGAACCCGGCACCAGCGTGCGCGAACAATTCGCTGCAGACCCGACCATGTTCTGGCCCGAGTGGATCGCCAGCGGCGCTGCGTTCCGCGATCCAGCGCAACGCGACGAACTGGCGCGCCGGTTCCTGTTCCACGATTGCAGTGAAGCTGCGCTGGCAGCAGAGTTGGCGACCGTCGAACCACTCGACCCGCAGCGCCTGGTCACCGAGCGCGCGCCGTTCGCTTTGTGGGCGGCGCCGACGGCGGCGATCGTGGCCACTGCGGACCGCACGTTGCGCCCGTCGTGGATCGAACGCACCAGCCAGCGAGTGCTCGGTTCGGCGGCGTTGGGCATCGAAGCGGGCCACTGTCCGATGCAATCGCAACCGCACCAGCTCACCGCGATGCTGCTGCAGCTCGCCAAAGCGCACCGCTGAGCGGCGACGTCACGCGCGCCCGTCGTTCGCCAACGCCGCCAACCGGCGCGCGTGCGCCGCGAGCACTTTGGCAACCTGCGCCGCACCACTGCCGTCGTCGCCGCCCAACACCAAGAGATCCAGCGTCTCCGCCGCCCCACCCGCGAACGCTTCGCCGAGTCGGCCACGCGTTCGCTGCACGCCCCATGCGGCGACGCGCACCGCCGCCAGTTGGTTCTGCGCCGACAGCAGGCGGCCGAGGAACTCGTCGACGCTTTCGGTCTCAATAGCTTCGGCGAAGACGGGCCCATGCTCGCCCATGGCAAGCCCGAGCACGTCGCGCGTGCGGGCCAGCACACGTTCCCGCAGGATGCCACGCGCCAGGGTTGCCGGCGCCACCACTTGGACCCGGTCGCCGCGCGGCGGCTCCGGTTTGCCGTTGGCAGGACTGCGGCGCTCCGACGATTGGCCGAGGAAGCGGCTGGCGAAGCCGCCCGTCGCTGCCACCGATGTCGTGCTTCCCAACGGGTCTGCCATGGCGCTCGTCCAGATCTCATTCTCGGACGAATCCGGTTCGACTTGAGCCCGACGCCAGGGCCCCCAGGACGTCTCCCGGCGGGTTGGATACGCTTCCCCGACCACCTCGCCATCCACCGACGCCCGGTCGGGACCCACACCCAGGAACCCCATGTACGCACGCGCCTCGCTCGTCCTTCTCACCGCTGCCACAGCTGCTTTGGCCCAAGGGGACTACAACCTCGACAAGACGTCGTCCGCACGCCTTGGTGGGTCGCTCGATCTGCAAGTCAGCAGCGCCCCGGCGAACCAATTGATGCTGTGGCTGGTCTCGAGCAACGCCGGCCCGACGCCGCTGGCGTGGGTCGACCCGAGCGACTCGCGGGTGCTGGCGGTCGGCACCGAGCTGCTGTCGGCCGCGACGGCCGCGATCACGTCGCCCACCGGCACCGCCAGCTACTCGCTGGCCTTGCCGAACAACCCGGCGTTCCACGACATCAAGTTCCACTGGCAGTCGGTGATGCTGACGCTCGGAACGCCCTTCTTCGGCGCGCTGGGCAACGACGTGGTGACGCAGACCGGGTCGCCCGCAACGCCGGTCGCGGCACCCGACGTCATGGTGACCGCGCGCGGCTTTGCGCAGACGATCGTCGACCGCGACAACAACGGTGGCCAGGGGGATGTGCTCGTGTGCGGCGGCGGCACCGGCACGCTGACGGCAGCGACCGGTCTCGCCTCGAGCGAGCTGTGGGACTTCCGCCGCATGCGGACGTTGCCAGGTCCGAGCATGGGCACGGCGCGCGCACTGCATCTCGCGGTGCGACTGAACGACAACCGCGTGCTGGTCGTCGGCGGCGTCAACGCCACGGGCGCCACGCTGGCCACCTGCGAGATCTACGATCCGGTGACGAACACGTTCACGGGCACCGGCAGCATGGCAACGGCGCGCGTGCTGCACGCCGCGTGCCGCATGGCCGATGGCCGCGTGATGGTCGCCGGCGGCACTTCGACGCTGCAGCCCGACGTGGTCGCGGCCATCTCTGGCACGCTCAATTCGGTCGAGATCTACAACCCGGCCACGGGCACCTGGAGCGGCGCCAACGCCCTCGGCGGCAACCGGCTGGCGCCCGCGCTGACGCTGCTGTCGACCAACCAGGTGATGGTGTCGGGCGGCGTGCAGGTCGGCTTCTTCCTCGGCGTGCCGCTGTCGGCGGCGAGCACGACGAACGTGCAGCGCTGGAACCCGGCGACCGGCACCTGGAGCAATGGCGCGAACATGGCGCAGGGCCGCGCCGGCCACCACTTCAACCAGGTCACGCTGACGGATGGCCGCGTGCTGATGACGGGCGGCGTCAACGTGCCGAGCCTGCTCAACGCGACGGCGGCAGCACCGATCCAGGGCGCCGAAGCCTACAACCCGACGACGAACAGCTGGGCCACCTACAACATGCCGAACGTGCGCACGCTGCACTCGGCGACGCGGTTGGCCGATGGCCGCGTGGTCGTCGCCGGCGGTGCGCAGGGCACGCTGCTCGCGCCGATTTCGATCGCCAACGTCGATGTGTTCAACCCGGCGATCAACTCGTGGAGTTCGGCGCCGGCGCTGACGGGCCCACGCGGCGGCCACGGGGCGGAACTGCTGCCCGACGGCACGCTGGTGCTGTTCGGCGGCCAGGGTGCGGTTTCGACGACGAACACGATCGAGACGATCCGGTTCTGATCGGCATGGCACTGCGCCGGATTTCTTCGCGGCAGCGGCTCGCCGACAACCGGGCCCGCCCGCTGCCGAAAAAGCCATGGCCAGTCCACTTCCTCGCCGCGCAGCCGTGCATCGCCGCTTGATCAGCGCGCCGGTTCCTTGCGCACGGTGTTGCGCAGCACGCCCAGCTTCTCGATCTCGACTTCCATCACGTCGCCATGCACGACGGGGCCAACCCCTTCGGGCGTGCCCATCGCGATGAGGTCGCCTGGCCGCAGCGTCGTGCAGCGCGCCATCGCGACCAAGGCCTGCGCGATCGGAAACACCATGTCCTTCGTGCGCGCGTCCTGCTTCACGACACCGTTCACGCGCATCGTGATGCGCAGGTCGCTGGGGTCGATCGCGTCAGCCGGCACCACGAACGGGCCGAACGGACAGAACGTGTCGAGCGACTTGCTGCGCAACCACGGGTACTTCTGGTCGCGGTCGGTGCCCTGCAGCTTGCGCGCGGTGACGTCGTTGAGCAGCGTGTAGCCAGCAACCAGCGACGGCGCCGTCTGCAGATCGACGTACTTGGCGCCGCGCCCGCCCGGGTCCGCGAAGCCGAGCACCAGCGCCAGCTCCGCTTCGTGGTCGACGCGCGTGTCGAGCCAGTGCGGAATCACGACCTCGTCCTCATGCGCGACCAGCGTGTCGGGCAGCTTGGCGAAGAAGATCGGCTCGGGCGGCGCCTCGGCGCCGAACTCCTTGGCGTGCGCGACGTAGTTCTTCGCCAGGCACAGGATCTTGCCCGGCTGCCCCACCGGTTTCAGGAAGCGGGTCGGCGGCGCCATCGTCGGCGCCTTCGCCATGCGGGCGGCGAGATCGGCGGCGCGCAGGTCACCGCGTGCGAGCAGCGTCGGCACATCGAGCGGGCCGAGGTCGAAGAAGCGCTGCGAACGCGGATCGACGGCGCCGAGGTGCGTCGCCTGGCCCTGCGCAAAACGGAACCACGCCGGCACGGCCGGCAACACGATCGCGCCGCCGCTCACCGACAGTGCTCCAGCGCCACCATCGCGTAGCAGGTGCACAAGAGCGGCATGCCTTCCATCCAGCGATCGTTCTTGCCGTTGAGCCACGTGCCATCGGCCTGCTGCATGCCTTCGAGATGCGCACGCAGCGCCTTGCGCCAATCGACCTCGACGACCTTGGGCTCACCCTTCTCGTCCTTGGTGGTGACCTTGACCGTCGTGACCTTCGCGAGATCGAGCGCCTGCGCCAGCACCATGTAGTAGTAGAAGAGGCCCTGGAATTGGACCTTCTCGCCGAGGGCCGGGTCGGCACCGGGGTTGACCGCCAGCGTCCAGTTGTCCTGGATCCACTTCACCGCCGCCGTCACGCGCGGGTCGTCGCCAGACACGCCGGCGAGCGTGTAGGACTTGAGCAGCGCGTAGGTCATCGAGCCGTAGCTGCGCGGCGTCGACGTGCCGTCGGGGTTCACGATGTAGCCAGCGGCGCTGTTGCCCGGGTAGTAGCTGGCGCCGCCGTCGTCGCCCGAGGTCGCGTCGAGCACGACGCCTTCGCGATCCGGATCCGGCACCTTGCCCTTCCAGTCGTTGACCGACTTCAGGTTCTGCGTGCGCTGCAGGAACACGAGCGCCTTCTGGAACGCCTCGTGGTTCTGCGGCAGACCCGTCGCGCGCAGCGACTCGAGCGAGAAATGCAGGTTGCTGAGGTCGCCGCGCTGGCTGTTGCCGTAGCCGATCGAGCCGTAGTCGCGGTCGCCCTTCTGGTAGCCGGACGCTTCCAGGTTCTGGAAGCCGAGGATCGCCTTCTGCGCCTTCGCCAGGGCCGGCCCCGCGGCAGGATCGCCGCCCTTGTGCAGGGCTCCCACCACCACGCACGTCGTGTAGTTGACGACCTGCTGGCCGAAAGTGCCGTCCTCGTTCTGGTTGGCGAGCAGCCAGCGCAGGCCCTCGTCGATGACCGCCTGTTCGTCGGCGGTGCGCAGCGCCTTGGGCTTGGCCTGCATCGCCATCAGGCCAAAGCCGGTGAACGCCGGATCCGGGAACGACTTGTCGCCCATCGTCACCGAGAACACACCGTTCTTCTGCTTGCTCTGCAGGAACGCGAACGCCTTCGCCTGCGCAGCCGACCACGTCGCCGGGGCTGCCTTCGCCGGATCCTGCGCCTTGTCGAGCGCCTTGTTGGCGACCTGGCACGCCACCAGCTGCAGCAGGGCGTCGGCCGCGTCGCCGTAGACGATTCCCGCCGGGGCCGCGGCCCATTCCTTCACCTTGCCGGACGCGTCCTTGCCGAGGTGTTGCGGGAACACGTCGGCGCGCACCTGGTCGAGCACCTGCTGGACGCGCTGGTCGAAGCTGACACTGTCGCTCTTCTGCTGCATCAGGAACGTGCGCGCCTGCGCGATCTCCTCCTGGAAGGGAGCGCCATCGAGCGGCAACTCCGTCATCGCCGCGATCGTCCACCGGGTCGCTTCGGCGTCGCCAAAGCTGCCGTCCTGTTTGCGGTTCTGGATCAGGAACTGCATCGACGCGTTGATCGCGGGCACGTCGCCGGGCCAGTAGTAGCGCCGGTGGCAGCGCGCCATCGCCGCGAGCGCCTTGCCGGTGGCCTCGACCGAGTCGCCGCCCAACGCCGGCAGACCCGCAGCCTTGGTGGTGTCGATCAGCACGTCGATCAGCGTGTCGATCTCCTCCTTGTGGATGTTGCCCTTCTTGCGGACCGGGCTTTGGACCTGCGCCGACGCGCAAGCCGTGCCGAAGAGAACCAGTGCGAGAGCGCCGTAGAGGTACTGTTGCATGACGCGATTCCGGCAGGTTAGGAGCGGGCGGACGGGGGGCCAAACGGAAAGCCCCTGCCAGCGGTTCAGCAAATGCCGGGCGGGCGCTGCGGCCGGGCGGCGACCAGGCGCCGGTGGCACGGCGGCCCCCGCGGTTCCACACCGGGAACGTCTCAACCCGGCTCCCCCTCCCCCCCGTCGATAGCGTCGGCCGGCGCAATCGGTATCCTTCTCCGCCCATGTTCCGCGACCGGACCGTTTCGCTCGTCATCCCCGCCTACAACGAGGAAGAGACGATCCGCCAGGTTGTGGAGGAGTTCCGCACCGAACCGCACCTCGACGAGATCGTCGTCGTCGACAACAACTGCAAGGACCGCACGGCGGAGTTCGCGGCGGCTGCCGGCGCGCGCGTGGTCGCCGAAAGCAAACCGGGTTACGGCTCGGCGCTGCTCGCCGGCATGACGGCGGCGAAGGGCGACATCCTGGTGCTGGTCGAGGCCGACGGCAGCTTCCGTGCCCGCGACGTGATCAAGCTGCTCGTCTACCTGGACGACGCCGGCATGGTGATGGGAACGCGGACGACGCGGCAGATGGTCGACCAGGGCGCCAACATGCGTTTCCTGCTGCGTTGGGGCAACGTGTTCATGGCGAAGTTCCTGCAGCTCTGCTGGCTGCGGCCGTCGGAACCGCGCTTCACCGACGTCGGCTGCACGTTCCGCGCCTTGACGCGAGCGACGCTCCAGAAGATCACGCCACGGCTGCGGCAGACCGGCCCCGCGTTCTCGCCCGAGATGATGTGCGCCGCCCTGCAGGAACGTTGCCGCATCATCGAAGTGCCGGTGACCTACAGCAAACGCATGGGCGGCGAGAGCAAGCACAGCGACACGTTCGCGCGCCAGGCGAAGACCGCGTGGAAGATGTTCCGCACGATCTTCCGCAAGCGCTTCCTGGAACGCGGGGCGCCGGTGCCGCCGCCGGGTGAAAAGCTGTGACCGCGACCACGACGACGACGGCCGCCTTCGCCAGCGCCGATGCGCGCGAGATCGACCATTGCCAGCTGTGCGGCAGCAGCGAGCGCACGCTGAAGTTCCAGGACGGTCCGTTCCGCCTGTTCACCTGCCGCTGCGGACTCGTCTACGTGACGCCGCGACTGCACGGCAAGGCCCTGCTCGACGTCTACGGCGCCAGCTACTGGAAGAGCGACGACCCGAAGGTACGCGGCTACGCCGACTACGCGCGGCAAGCGGCGCTCTACCTGAAGACCTACCGGAAGCGCATGCAGCTGGTGTCGAAATGGCTGCCGGCGAAGGGCCGCATCCTCGATGTCGGCTGCGCGGCCGGCTACTTCCTGCGCGTGGCCGCGGCAGCGGGGCACGACGTGCACGGCTGCGAACTGTCGGCGCCGATCGCGCAGGAAGCGATCGCTGCGCTCGGCCCCGAACGCGTGCACATCGGCTTGCTCGACGAGGCGGTGCGGGTGAAGGGCTGGCAGCCGGCGTCGTTCGATCTGGTGACCGCGTGGGACGTGATCGAGCACGTGCCGGAACCCCAGGGGCTGCTGGCGCAGATGCGCGCGTTGCTCAAGCCGGGTGGCCGGTTGCTGCTGGAGACGCAGAACGTCGCGTCGCGTTGGGCGCGCCTGCTCGGCAAGGCGTGGCACCACTACAAGCACCTCGAACACCTCTACCACTTCGACCCGCGCACGATCCGCACGCTGCTCGAGGGGCAGGGCTTTCGCGTCAAAGCACTCGGCTCCGCCTACGCCGGCAAGTACGTGTCGTTCGACTTCCTGGCCGAACGGGCCGGGCGCCTCGGCAAGGTCGCCGGGCTGCTCGCGAAGCCGTTGGCGCTGTTGTCGTCCTGCAACGTCTACGTCAATCCGCAGGACGAGATGATCGTGGTCGCCGAGCTGGCCTGAGCACCGCCGCCGCGGCGCCCGGCCATCGGATCACTTGCCGTTCGTCGCGGCTTCCGTCTTCGCGGCCGCCGGCTGCTGCAGCTCGTAACGCTGCTCGAGGGCTGGCAGCGTGAACGCCTGCGAGAACGAAGCCTGCGCCATCGTCGTCGCGAACGGCCGGTTGCCGTAGCCGGTGCGCATCACTTCGAAGTCGCGGCGCGTCACGTCGGCGAGCGTCAGCGGCTCGACCTTCACGCACACGGCCACGTGGTACTGGCGGTTCACGGCGTCGGCCACGAGGCCCGTCGTCTCGCCTTCCTTCAGGCTGGCGTGGCTGCCCATCAGGAACACGGTGCGCGAATCGAACGCCTTGTCGAAGCGCGGCGTGTTCTGCTTCAGGTCACGCGCGTACGAAGGCAGGTCGACGACGGCGAAGCCCGACTCGGTCGCGGCCTGGTCGAGCACCTCGCGGTGGAACTTCTTCGCCTCGGTGCCGATCTCGGTCTCGATCGCCTTCACGATTTCGGCGTCGAAGCGCGTCACCTGCTGCTCCTTGGTTCCCAGCTCCGCCTTCTTGCGGGCGAGTTCCTGCTCCCAGGTGATGTTGGCCTGGCTGCCGGGCTTGAGCCTCTTCACCTGCCCTTCGGCGGCGGCGACGGCGGCCTGGGTCGTGGTCTCCCACTCCTTGACCTTGTCGTCGATGCGCGACTGCTTCTTGCCTTCGATCTCGGTGACCTTGTCCGTCATCTTGGCCTTGGCCAGACGCAGCAAGGTGTCCTCCATCAGCTTCTTCTTCTCTTCGGCCTGCTTCTTCGCCGACTCGGCGAAATAGGCACCCTCGACCAGCGGCTTGAGCTTGTCCCACGCCTTCAGCGGCGTGAGGTCGATGTCCTTCGCCTGGAAGACAACCACGGCGTTGCGCGTGCGACCCGGCGCGTAGCCGAGGCCGCGCTTCTGCAAGCCGCCGAAATTGACCGTGGGCCACTTGCCGAGGCCGAGGGCGAGCGAGTCGTCCTTCCAGCTGTCGGTCGGCTGCAGCTTGTCGGACTGCTTCTGCTCGAAGCCCTTCTTGCCCTCGATGAGATCCTTGGCAGCCGCGAACAGGTCGAAGGCTTCCTCGGCCGCCTTCTTCGCGTCCTCGGCGGCCTTGACGGCGTTCTTCAAAGCCGGGATCGCTTCGTTGGCCTTGAACTGTTCTTCCTTGGCAGCATCGGCAGCGGCCTTGGCGGCAGCGTGCGCTTCCTTGACCGCGGCGTTCTCGGGCTGCGCCTGCAGCTCGCGTTCCTTGGCGGCGAAGTCGTTCTGCAGCGTCGCCAGGCGCGTGTCGATCTCACTGAGTGTCGTCTGTTTCTGGGCCAACTCGGCCTGCGTGCGCGTGACTTCCGTGGTCTGCGCTTCGCTCGCCTTGGCCAGCTTGCCGCGCAGCGCGGCGAGCAGCTGATTCATCACGTGCTCGGCCTGCGAAAGGCGCGTCAGCTCGGCCTTCACCTTTTCGTCGGTGAACGGCGTGTAGTTCTTGTCGCCTTCGAGCTTCCAGCGGTTCTCCTTCTCCTGCTCGTAGTAGCCCTGCAGCTGATCCTCGCTGACGGTGAAGTCCTTGAGGTAGCCGTCCTTCCACTGCTCGGCGTCGAACTGGCCTTCAGCAGTGAGCAGAGCCAACAGGCTCAGGTCGGCCTTGGGCGCGTCGTAGGCCTGCATGAGCCGCTTCTCGCGATCCGTCTTCTCCTTGAGCCACTTGTTCAGATCTTCGTCGGTCAGCGTGCTCGCCTTCTGCAGGTCGTCCTGCAGCTTCTTCTCGTCGAAGGTGGCGACGCGGAAGGTGATCTTCTCGCGATCGACGGTGACCTGGTGCAGCACGCGCGCGTCGGAGCTTTCCAGCCCCAGCGTCTGCAGCTTCACGTAGGTGCCGATGCGCATCGCTTCGGCGACCATCTGCCGATACTGCGCGACCGAGGCGAAGTTGAGGCTGCGCGCCAGCTTGGCGACGGACTCAACCTGGCGTTGCTCGCGCAGGGCTTCGATGGCGCGATCGACCTCGATCATCGAGACCTCGATCTGTTCGGCGATCGCGGCGCGACGCAGGATCGCATACACGTCGCCGAGCTGGTTCTGGCGGTCCTCACCAGGGTTGAGCATCGGCAACACGCCACGCGGGATCGCGTACTGCACGTTGTTCGCCAGGCTCTCGCCGAAGGTGTAGTCCTCGCCTTGCAGCGGCACGCGCACGCCGTTGACGACGATCGTCGGCATCTCGCGCTCGACGGCGAAGATGCTGCCGATCAGCGCCATCAGCGGGCCGGTGATCGAGAAGGTCAGCAGCGTGAAGAAACCGGCCGTGTAGAGCAGCTTCTTCTGGTGCCGACGGAAGAAGCCGTAGATGCCCCGGTGTTCGTCGAAGTGCTCGACGTGACCGGGCGTAGGAGCGGCAGGAGCAGGCGGTTGGGCGGGGTTCGTCGCCATGGGAAGTCGAACAGGATACCGGGCTGCGACGTGCCGTGGTACACGGCAGGTCGCGAAATGGGGTCAGAGAGTCAGTTCGTGGCCGAGCGGTTCGCGACGGCCATCGCTTCGGACGAGAGGAGGATCGGGATGTCGTCCTGGATCGGATACAGGGTGGCGCCATCCGTGGTGGCGAGCGCAGCCGCCCATGGCGCTGCGATCACGGCACCACCACGGTTCGTGGCCCCCCCACTGCGAATGCGTTGGTTGACCACGTCGAGTTCGGCCGCAGTCGCCAGCCGCAGCGGCTGTTTCGTGGCCGGGCAGACCAGCATTGCGAGGAAGTCCTTGTCGATCATGGGCCTAGTCGGCGGAGATTTGGGGTGGTGAGGGCGGCAGGGCTCGAACCTGCGACCTACGGCTTAAAAGGCCGCTGCTCTACCGGCTGAGCTACGCCCCCGATTTCTGCGGGGCAAGGATGAAACCGTGCACGAGCCACGCGCGCAAGGGTTCCGGTGGCCCGGCGCGGGAATCGGCGCACCGCGACGCGCCCGGCGCGCCCGCGATCTCGACCGCCGAAGCGGCCGGAAACCGGTTCGGCGGCACCAGGCTGCCAGCCGCCGCAAGACGCCCGGCCACACCGCGCCCGAACGCACGGCGACCGGCGGCGCTCACTCCTCGAGGATTTCCTTCGACTTCATGCGCAGCGATTCTTCGAGCTTCTGCTCGACGCCTTTGAGTTCCTTGTCGATGTCGGTGTGCGCCTTCTTGCACTGGTCCTCGGTGATCTTGCCGTCCTTCTTCATCTGGTCGGCGAGCTTGTTGGCGTCGCGGCGTTCGTTGCGCAGAGCCACGCGGTTCTGCTCGACGAGGTCCTTCACCTTGACGACGAGCTTCTGGCGTTGCTCGCCCGACAGCGGCGGCATGCTGAGGCGCAGCATCTTGCCGTCGGACTGCGGATTGAGTCCGAGATCGGACTTGTGGATCGCCTTCTCGATGTCCTTCACCACCTGCGGCGAGCCGTCGAACGGCTTGATCAGCAGCTGGCGGGGCTCCGGCACCGAAACGTGCGCGATCTGCGCCAGCGGCGTCATCGTGCCGTAGTACTCGACGCGGATCGTGTCGACCAGCGTCGGCGAAGCGCGGCCGGTGCGGATGCTGCCGAGCTGCTCCTTCAAGTGCTTGAGCGTCTTGTCGGTCTTCTGCTTCAGGTCGTTCAGGATCGAGGCGTAGGGTTCCATTGCGTTCGTGGCGCCGCGGGACTGCCGCGGTCGCCGGTGCGACTGTAGCGCGCCGCGGGGCTCAGCACACCCAGGTGCCGATGTTCTCGCCGCGCACCGCCCGCTCCATGTTCCCTTCGACGAACATGTCGAACACCATGATCGGCATCCGGTTCTCCATGCACAGCGTGAAGGCGGTGCGGTCCATCACCCGCAAGTCGCGCGACAGCGCTTCCTGGAACGACAGCCGCGCGAACTTGGTCGCGGTGCGGTCCTTGGCCGGATCGGCCGTGTAGACGCCGTCGACCTTGGTCGCCTTGAAGATCGCATCGACGCCAAGCTCGGCACCAACCGCGCCACGGCCGACCACATGGGCATGCTGGCGACCGCGATCAACGCGCTGGCGATGATGGACGCGCTCGAACGTGCCGGCGTCGAGACGCGCGCCGCCTGCGCCGTCGAGATGAAGACGAT
>SXPB01000095.1 GCA_005776475.1 Planctomycetia bacterium | reverse complement strand
GAGCAGGATCGCCTCGGTGCGCGCAAGCAGCTGCACCGCTTCGACCATGCGCGGGTTGGGCACGGAATACTTGGGCTGCCAGTAGCCGCCGACGCACACGACCTTGGCGCGCGGCACGGCGAGGCCGAGTCCGAGCAGGTCGCATACGGCCTGCGCTTCCTTGTGCACCAGCGGCACCTGCTGCTCGGGATCGCGGCTCGTGCCGATGCCGAGGATCGGAATGTCGATGTGGTTGCCGAGGAAGCCGGCGAGCAGGCCGCCGTGCGTGCCCGAACTGCCCGAGCCGACGACGACGCGATCGAAGCGCACGCCCTGCTCGAACATCTGCTGCTGCAGTTCCTGCGCACAGGCGACGTAGCCGAGGCCGCCGAGCGCATTGCTGCCGCCGCCCGGGATCACGTAGCCCTTGTGGCCATCGCGCGCGACGTCGGCGGCGACCTGCTGCATCGCGGCTGCCATGTCGGTGCCGGCCGGCACCACGGTGATCGCTTCGACGCCGAGCAGCCGGAACAGGAAGTGGTTGCCGCTGGCTTCGTCGCGGAAGCTGCCAGGCACGCGTTCCTCGATCACGAAACGGCAGCGCAGCCCTTCCTTCACCGCGGCCGACAGCGTGATGCGGCAGTGGTTGCTCTGCGGCGCGCCGCAGGTGATCAGCGTGTCGCAACCTTGCGCCAGCGCGTCGGCGACCAGGAACTCGAGCTTGCGCGTCTTGTTGCCGCCCGGCGACAGGCCGAGCAGGTCATCGCGCTTGATCCACATGCGCGGCCCGCCGAGCGCCGCGGTGAAGCGCTTTAGGAACTCGAGCGGCGTTGGTCCGTGGCTGTAACGACGGCGGGGAAAGCGGGCGAGGTCCATGCGCCCGAATTTAACGTCGGGACCCCGTATCGATGCGGCCCGTCGGCCTCACGTCGCGAGCCTGGCGAGGTCGGCCGTGCGGTTCATCAGCGCGTGCAGTTCGCGCAGCAGGGCGAGCCGGTTGTCGCGCAGCTTCGCATCCTCGGCGTTGACCATGACCTTGTCGAAGAACGCGTCGACCGGCGTGCGCAGCGACGCACACGCGACGAGGCTGCCCTGGTGGTCGCCGGCGGCGAACTTCGGCCGCGCCACGGCGCCGATCTGCGTCAGCGCGGCGTGCAGATCGCGTTCCTGCGGTTCGACGAGCAACGCCGTCTGCACCGCCGTGGCCGCACTGCCCTCGCTCTTCTTCAGGATGTTGCCGATGCGCTTGTTGGCCGCCGCCAGGGCCGCCGCTTCGGGCAGCGCCGCGAATGCGCGCACCGCGGCCAGGCGCTTCTTCACGTCGGCGAGCCGCTGCGGCCGCAGGCTCAGCACCGCATCGATCTCCTGCGGCGTGAAGCCCTGGTCCTTGAGCGACGCGGCGAGGCGGTCGAACACGAACTCCGACAGCGGCGCCGTCGGATCGGTGATCAGCGTGCCGAACGCGGGCAACGCGATCGCGATCAGGGCATCGAGGTCGATCGCGAGTTCCATCTCCACGAGCATGCGCACGGCGCCGAGCGCGTGGCGGCGCAGCGCGAACGGATCCTTGTCGCCGGTCGGCACCTGCCCGATCCCGAACAGGCCGACCATCGTCTCCAGCTTGTCGGCGAGCGCCACGCACAGGCCAGCCATGCCGCGCGGCAGCGAATCGCCGGCGAAGCGCGGCTTGTAGTGGTCCTCGATCGCCTCGGCGACGGCGGCCGGTTCGCCGTCGTGACGCGCGTAGTAGCCGCCCATCACACCCTGCAGTTCGGGGAATTCGCCGACCATTTCGGTGAGCAGGTCGGCCTTGGCGAGCGCCGCCGCGCGCTGCACGTGCTGCTGCAGCGCCGCGTCGCCGAGCTTGCCGGCGATGGCGAGCGCGATCGCCTGCACGCGCCCGACGCGTTCGCCCTGGGTGCCGAGCTTGTTGTGGTAGACGACCTTGGTGAGCCCCGGCAGCCGCGACTCCAGAGTCTTCTTGCGGTCCTGTTCGAAGAAGAACTTGGCATCGGCGAGACGCGGGCGCACCACGCGTTCGTTGCCGGCCACGACCGCGCTGGCGTCGTCAGGACGCACGTTGCTGACGACCAGGAACTTCTCGGTGAGCCTGCCAGCGGCGTCCAGCAGCGGAAAGTACTTCTGGTTCAGCTTCATCGTCAGGATCAGGCACTCCTGCGGCACCGCCAGGAACTCCGTTTCGAAACGGCAGAGCAGCACGTTCGGGCGTTCGACGAGCGAGGTCACTTCGTCGAGCAGGGCCGGATCGTCGATCGGCACGAGGCCTTGTTCCTTCGCCTTCACCTGCAGTTGGCGCTCGACTTCGGCGCGGCGGGCTGCGTACGAAGCGAGCACGGCACCTTCCTGCTCCATCTGCTGCACATAACCATCCGCCGAACGCAGCGAGATCAGCGGCGCCTTCGCTTCGAAGCGGTGGCCGGTGGTGGTGCGGCCGGCGACGAGGCCCAGGGCCCGCACGGCGACCGTGTCGTCGCCGTGCAGTGCGGTGAGATGGTGCGCGGGGCGCACGAACTTGACGTTGGTCCAGCCGTCGGCCAGCTGGTAGGTCATCACCTTCGGAATCGGCAGCTTGGCCAGCGTTTCGTCGAGCGCCTTCTGCAAACCCGCGGCGAGCACGACGCCGGTTTCGATCTTGTCGAGAAACAGGGTTTCGGCTTTGCCGTCGACGGCGCGCTGCAACCGCGGCACCACGCTGGGGTCGGCACCGAGCGCCGCAAGTTTCTTCAGCAACACCGGCGTCGCATTGCCACTGCCGTCGAGGCCGACGGCGACGGGCACCAATTTGACCTGCACGGCTTTGTCGGCGCCCTTGGCGGCGACTTTGGTGACATGCACGGCGAGCCGGCGCGGCGACGCGAACGTGGTCGCGACCGAATCCGCCGCCAGCAGGCCCTGCGTCTTCAGGCTGTCGGTGAGCACGCTGCCGAACGCCTCGCCGAGCTTCTTCAGCGACTTCGGCGGCAGTTCTTCGACGGACAGTTCGACCAGCAGGCTCTTCGTGCTCATGGCGGGGCAAAAGATCCTACGGGCGCAGCGAGTCGAGGCCAGTTCGCTTCCGTTCCGTTGCTCATAGCGCCGTTCCGGCTCTGCTGGCACGAACGCAGGTGCCGTTGCATCGGCCCGGCGGCGGTGGCACACCGACGGAGCTGCGGATTCTGGCGATTTCTGGCCACGATGTGCCACCGCTGGTCGGTTCGGGTCACTCATGGCATGTGACTACAACCAGACTTTCGGATCGTCTCACCGCCGAACTGCGTACGCGCCACTACAGTCCCCGCACCGAAGAGGCCTATCTCCATTGGTTCTTCCGGTTCGTGCGCTTCCACGGTCTGCGGCACCCACGCGATCTCGGCGCGGCCGAGGTTGTGGCGTTCCTTTCGCACCTGGCCGTGCAAGAACGGTGTGCCGCTGCGACGCAGAACCAGGCATTGGCGGCGCTGCTGTTCCTGTATCGCCGGGTGCTCGGCGTCGATCTGCCGTGGCTCGACGGCCTGGTGCGCGCCCCAGAGCGAGAACACCTCCCGGTGGTATTCGATCGCAGCGAGGTCGCGCGCGTGCTCGCGTGCCTCGATGGCGTGCCACGCCTCGTCGCCAGCCTGCTCTACGGTGCCGGTTTGCGCCTGCTGGAAGCTTTGCACTTGCGCATCAAGGACGTCGACTTCGCGCGGTCGTCACTCACGGTGCGGGCTGGCAAGGGAGACAAGGATCGGCAGACGTTGCTGCCGCCGTCCGTGCGACCGGCGCTGCGTTCGCATTGCACCACCGTGGATCGGCAACACCGTGAGGACCTCGCGCGTGGTGCCGGCTGGGTGGAGCTGCCGCACGCCCTTTCACGCAAGTTGCCCAGCGCCGGCCGAGAATGGTGCTGGCAGTGGCTCTTCCCAGCCACGCGAACGTATTGGCACGAAGAGACGCAGCAACGGCGACGGCACCACTTTCACGAGTCGGCGGTTTCGCGCGCCGTTCATGACGCGGTGTTGCGCGCTCGACTGGACAAGCGCGGCAGCTGCCACACGTTCCGCCACTCGTTCGCGACGCACTTGTTGGAAGATGGCTACGACCTGCGCACGATCCAGAAGCTGCTCGGTCACGCGGATGTGCGCACGACGATGATCTACACGCATGTACTCGACCGGGGGCCGGGCGGTGTGCGTAGTCCGCTGGAGCGGTTGGAGCGGCTGGATTCGCCGGCCGTTCCGCAGTCGGAGTCGCTTGGTGGCAAAGGGAAAGCGTCTGGGGTGGATGGGGGGCGAGGTGACTTGGCGAAGGGGAAAGGCGCAGACGATCTTGGTGTCGGTGGTGGCGGGGAGCAGGCCGGGGAGCAGGCCGGGGAGGGGGATCACAAGCCCGGACTTAGGCAGTTCGAATGAAGTCGAGGGACGTAGGGGATCGCGGCGAGGTTGCATCCAAGCGCTGATGTCGGGCAGGCTTGTGCCTCGTCGGGTGGTTGGCGTCCCGGCTCGGCGGAGGTAGGCTGCGAGGAAGGCTGCGTGCCGGCTTTCGGCACTTCAGTCGAGGACTAGTTGGCCAGACAACCGCTGGTCACCGGTTGCGCAGCGACTGCATGAAACACTGGGAGCACGGCACTGTGAGCTTGAGCTTCCCTCTTGTTGTAAGAGACGGGTGGCCTCCGGTTGCTGTCGAGTGCCTACCATTCATGGCAGAGGATGCGGGGGTCCGCTTGCTCGTAGCGCCGCTCTTCGTTCGCGGCTTGTCGGTCGGCGATGTGCTCGGGTACCGAATCGACTCCACCTGCAACCAAGTGGCGGAGTGGCACCATGTGACCAAGTCAGATCACTCAACCTTCTGGCTGCTTCGGTCGGGCGATGAGCGGGAGTTGCTCGATGGCCTCGAGCAACTCCGATCGCTTGGATGTTCGACGGTGAGCGCGGCACAGCTGGGAGTGTTCTCGGTCGATGTCCCCGGCACGATATCGATGTCAGCTGTGGAGACGATTCTCGAGAGCCTCGAGGGGCGTGGATTCCCGGTCGCTTGCCCTTCGCGTCGGCATCTGGAGTAGGATGCTGGCCAACAAGGCATAGGAGCCGGCGAGCGCCGCAGCGGCGCTCGCGGCTCAATGCCACAGACGTTATGCAGACAAAGGGCGAGGGAAGCCCCTCACCGATCTGCAGAGCAGAGGCAGAGCTGAAACCAAGCCAGCAAGCCGGCGAGCGACGCCATCAGACTTGGAGCGGTCATCGCGAGGTGACGGAAGCAACTGGAGT
>SXPB01000094.1 GCA_005776475.1 Planctomycetia bacterium | reverse complement strand
GCGCCATGGTGCGCACGGGCCATCCTGACGCAGCTGCGTTGATCCTCGACGACTGGCGGCACACCAAAGACACCGACCAAGGCAAGGACCGTTCCTCTGTCCTTGCGATGCTCGAACTGAGTCGCCGCTCGCAGGACGAGACGGTGCGCGCCGCGATGCGAACGATGGCGAGCGCGGAGTCGATGTTTCCGGACACACGCGGGCGATTGCTGCTCGCGCTGTTGTCGATGAAGGACGAACAGGCGCTCGATCTGACCTTCGCCTACTCGCGGTATCCGATCCGCTCCAAGCATCCGTACGGCGGCGAGGACGCATTCGAAGGCAAGCCGTTGGCGTGGCTCGTGCAGAAGACGCCGAAGCCCCCGCATCCGTACTCGGAGGCCGAAGTGCTTGGCCTGCTCGAACGTGTCGGCAAGGCCGATGCGCAGCTGCTGGCGCCGCATGACGTTTCTGGCGAGCTGGTGGCGGACCGCATGCTGATGGAATTGGTTCGTTGCCAACCGATGAGGTTTCCGTTCCAGAGCGGATACGTCACGTGGACAGAGACCGTGATGAACCTCGTCAATTCACGAGACAACAAGGGACCGCTTGCCGATCTCGTTCGCACGGCACTCAGCGAACCGACCGGAAGCTACGACCTGATCAACAAGGCCCACTCGGAGACCATCCGTGCGTTTGCCGAGACCGTGAAAGCGCTCCTGCAAGATCCTGAGGAGGAAATGACCTCCCTGGCAGTGGATCGGCTGATCAGTAACGGCGTCGCAATCGACCTTAAGGAGCTGCTTGCCCATCGGCATCCGCGAGTTCGCCAACACGTCTTCCGTGAACTGACGCGTAGCAACAAGACGATCGCCATCGACGTGGTCCTGCGACTGCTCACGGATCCAGATCCCTACATTCGTGAAGACGTCTGCAGGCACACCCGCGACCGCGCGCTTCCCGAAGCCATCCCGGGCTTGCTGGCACTCTTGCGCGACCCAGATGGGAGAGTGCAGGAGGTCGCCACCGAAGCCCTGACCCGAATCCGCTTCGTGCACGAACAGCAATCCCACTGGGAACGCATCACCAAGGGCCTCGACGCATCACCTTCGAGCGCCGTCGAGAAGCTCCTCCTGCAGAGCAAGCCCGGTGCCGGAAAGGAACAGCGCCTGCTCGCGATCACCTCGCTCGGCACCCTCGGCGTGCCGGAAGCGCTGCCCTTCCTGATCGACTGGACGAAGGACGCCGACGCCGAGATCCAGAAGGCCGCCAAGGGCGCGATCACCCAGATCCACCTGCAACCCAGGAAGTGATGCGCCGAACGGCCGATGGCGCGGCCTTTTGCTGACAAGTTGCCGCGGCAACGTGCCGAATCGGGGCGGGCTCGTATCATCCCCGCCCCCGATGCAAGCACGTATGCGCTGGCTCACGTTCACAGCCTTCCTGTTCGTTCTGCTGGCGCCGCTTGCGGCCCAGGACGGAGCCCTCACCCTGACCGCGGCATTCGAGCCGGCGACGGCCAAACCCGGCGACAAGGTTGTGCTGGTGCTGTCCTGCGACGTCACCGAAGGCTGGCACGCCTACGGCACGCTCGAGAAGACCAACACGCCGGTCAGCCTGACGGCCGAGAACGTGAAGGCCAACGGCCTCGAACTGGACGGCGAGCCGCAGATCCCGCCGGGCATGCGCAAGATGCACGGCAACCTGCCGACGTTCCCGCTGCCGAACCAGTTCAAGGTCAAGCAGCCGATGAAGCTGCCGGCCGGCCTCGCCGCTGGCGAGATCACGGTGACCGGCGAACTCGACTACGGCATCTGCAACGACACCGGTTGCCTGCCGCCGGACAAGGCCGCGTTCACCGCGAAGCTCGTCGTCACTGCCGGTGATCCGGCGGCGATGCCGACCACGACCAAGCCCGGCCTGCAGCTCGCTCCCGACGAGAAGGTCACGATCGCGGCGAAGTTCGAGCCGGCAACGGCGCGCGCTGGCGAAGTGGCGACGCTGGTGCTGACGGTCACGGTGCACGACCACGCCTGGCATGCGTACGGCGCGCTGGAGACCGAGCAGACGCCGGTCGGCCTGCCAGCCGACAACGTCGACGCTGGTGTGCTCGAACGCATCGGCGAGGCGGACGTGCCGCCCGGCACACCGACGGAAAAGGCCAACAAGACCACCTACCCGCTGCCGCCGGTGTTCGAGGTGAAGCAGGCGTTCCGCGTGCCAGCGGCCACCAAACCGGGCGTCGTCGACGTTTCCGGAGCGCTCGTCTACCAGATCTGCGACTCCAGGGTGTGCGAACCGACCTCGCAACTCGACTTCGAAGTGAAGCTCACGGTCGAAGCCGGCGACGCGCGCGCCGACCGCACTGCCGCGCCCGCTGCGCCGCCGAAGGAGGATCCCCCGAAGCAAGACACGCCGAAGCAGGATCCGCCGAAGCCGACGAACGGAACCGGGGAATCGTCCGCGGACACCGGCACGAAAGAGAACCCGTACATGAACTGGTGGGTGCTGATCCTCGCCTGCATCGGTGGCGGCCTGTTCGCCCTGGCGATGCCGTGCACCTACCCCATGATCCCGATCACCTTCAGCTTCTTCACGAAGCAGGCGGAGAAGCGCGGCGGCAACGTTCTGTCGCTGGCCATCACCTATGGGCTCGGGATCATCGTGATGTTCGTGTTGGTGGGCGTGCTGCTGTCGACGGTCATCCTCGACATCGCCAACCACTGGGCCACCAACTCGGTGATCGGCATCGTGTTCTTGCTGTTCTCGTTCTCGCTGTTCGGCTGGATCACGCTGGAGCCGCCGCAGTTCTTGCAGAGCCTCGCCGGCAAGGCGAGCTCCACCGGCGGCTATGCCGGCGTGTTCTTCATGGGCGCCGCCCTGGTGATCACGTCGTTCACCTGCACGGCACCCATCGTTGGCACGATCCTGCCGCAGATTGTCGAACTCGGCTACACGCGAGTCTCCGTCGGCATGGCCGTGTTCGGCCTGACGATGGCTCTACCATTCGTAGTGCTGTCGCTGATGCCGAGCAAAGTGCGATCCCTGCCGCGCTCGGGCGATTGGATGGAGACGCTGAAGGTCTCGCTCGGCTTCGTCGAACTCGCCGCGACCCTGAAGTTCGTGTCGATGGTCGACATCGCGCTCGACTGGAATGCCCTGCCGCGCGAACTGTTCCTGCTGCTGATCGTCGCCATCTTCGTGCTGTGGGCGATGTACCTGTTCGGCATCCTGCGCAAGGCCGGCACCGTCAACGAAGGCGTCGGCGCCGGTCGCATGGCCACGGGCATGGCAGTCGTGCTGGTGGCGACCTACTTCCTGTTCGGCGCGATGGGCTACAAGCTCGACTACTACATGACGGCGTTCGCGCCGCCCTATTCGGCGCCGCTGTCGGCGACGCGGGCGGATGCCTCGGGCGCGACCAATGACGGAAAGCCGAAGCAGAGCGCCTACCACGCGATCGTGAAGGACGACGGCGATCGCGCGCTCGAAGTTGCCAAGGCCGAGGACAAGCTGCTGCTCTACAACTTCACCGGGTTCAATTGAATCAACTGCCGCGCCATGGAAGACGACGTCTTCCTGCGTCCGGCGGTCGCCGGAACGATGAAGAAGGGGTTCGTGGAAGCGCGTCTGCACGTCGATCTGCAGAAGCACCTGACCAAGGAACAACTCGCGCGCAATCGCGAGCTGCAGAAGCAGTTCACCAAGATCCGGGCGATGCCCACGTTCGTGGTCTTCGATCCGAAGACCAACAAGGTGCTCGGCGAAGCGCAGCCCGACGGTTTCACGCCGGGCGCGCAGACGGAGAACTGGGGCAAGTTCCTCGACGCGATGAACGCGGCGGCGGGCCGGACGAAGTGACTCAGCGCTGGTAGCGACTGACTTCGACCACCCAGGTCGAAGGAGTCTCCCAGACGACCTTCTTGTCCTTGTCGAACTCGCGCACGCGCGTGTTCTCGGCCACGAGCGTGTTGCCGTTGGGCAGGCGGTCGGCGTCGCTCGGCGACGACAGGCCGTCGACCTCCCAAACGACCTTGCCGTCCGGGTCGTATTCGCGAACCACGCCTTTGTTGCGCAGCGTGACGAGCGTGTTGCCGTTCGCCAATCGATCGGCGTCGTGCGCGTTCGGCATTTCATCAAGTTCCCATACGATCGCCCCCTTCGCGTCGACTTCGATGATGCGCTCCTTCACCACGTCGGTGATCAGCGTGTTGCCGTTGGCGAGGCGATCGACATCGAACGGACGAACTTTCTTGTCGAAGGTCCAGACGATCTCGCCCTTCGCATTCACCTCGATCACGCGGCTGCCGAACGTGTCCGCGATCAGCGTATTGCCGTTGGGCAGGCGGTCGGCGTCGTAAGGGTTCTTCAAGTCTTCGAAGACCCAGACCTGCTTGCCGGTGCGCGTCACTTCTTGGACGCGGCTCACGGAGAACTCGGTGATCAGCAGGTTGCCGTTGGCGAGCGGCTCGACGTCCCAGGCGCCGAAGATCTCGTTGAGCTCCAGCGTGAGCTTGCCCTTGTCGTCGTACTCGCGGATGCGGTTGTCGGAGTAGTCGGCGATCAACGTGAACCAGGCCAACGCCGGCTTCGCTGCGGGTGCGGGGGTCGGCTTTGGCTCCTGCTTCGCTGCGGGATCGGGAGTCGGCGCGGGAGTCGGCGTGGGGGTGGGAGTCGGCGTCGGAACGGGCGTAGGCACCGGAACCGGATCCTGCGGCACCGTCGCCAGCGCCTTCTGCTCACTGCCACGCATGAAGGCAACCGCCGTCACCACACCGACGCCGACCACCAGCGCCGCGGCGAACAACCACTGCGCCGGCATCAGCGCGCGCGGCCGGGCAACCGCGAGCGGCGGCGCCCCGGGCGCCTGCAGCGCGAAGCGGATGCGATCGACCAAGGCAGGACTCGGGCCGTAGCCCGCCGCTTCGTGCAACAACGTGTCCATCTGCGACTCCTCGGCGCGCTCGCGCGCGTCCGTTCGTGGATCCTGGTTCATGACTTCTGCCTCCGTTCGACGCAGGCACGCAACGTCTGGCGCACGCGCTGCAGCAGCGTCTTCACGCCGTTGGGTTCCATGCCGAGTTCGCGCGCCAGCTCGACGCGCGAGCGTTCGGGCTCGGCCACGAGGCCGTAGCTGCGTTCGACCGCGAGACGGGCTCGTCCCTGCAACTCGCCGACACAAGCGCGCAGCGCCGCCAGCATGCCGTCGCCGTCGTCGGCTTCGCAGTCGCGGGCCCACAGCTCATCGACGGCGTCCGCGAGCAGGACCGCGTCCTCGCGATCGCGCAGATGCCGCAAGAACAGGAAGCGCGCCGTCCGGCGCAAGAACGTCGCCAACGCCGCCGGTTCGAGCCCGGTCGCGTCACGCCGCAGGGCGACAACGAAGGCTTCCTGCGTCAGGTCATCGGCGAGTTCCGGGCCGGCACCGAGCATGCGCACATAGCGCCACACCCCTTGCAGGTGCCGGCGGATCGTCGCTTCGACGGTGGCCGCTGGCGGCGGCGCCGATGCCACGTTCGCGAACAGCGAGCTCATGTCCTTCAGTGCCACAGGGGCACCGAAGGTATTCGAGAATCCGACCGAGCGCTGCGTCGGGCCGCTCAGTTGATCTGGCGCGGGGCGGCCGGAGCTGGCTTGGTCGGCTTCGGCGCCGGAGTGGGCTTGGGCGCGGGCGTCGGCGCGGGCGCGGGAGTTGGCGCCGTGGCAGCCGTCGCCGTGCAGGCCGGCGTCTCGGGGCATGCAGGGCAGGCCGGGGTCGCCGGGGTCGCTTCGCATGGGGGGCAGGCAGGCGCCGGCGCTTCCGTGCAGGCAGCGCTGCACGCCGCCGCCGCCGGGTCGGCAGCGGGCGCCGTCGACGGCGCGACCTGCCCGACGGCCGTGTTCATGATCACGCGCCGCGGCGGCGCGCAGCGACCACCATCACCCGACGCCCGCTGCAACGCCGCCTGCACCCGGTTCTTGCTGCGCGCGACGCTCGTCCGTGCCGCCTTCGGGGCCTCGTCGCCGAGCGCCTGCGACGCGGCATCGAGTTCGACCTGCGCCTTCTGCAGCTCTTCCAGCAGTTGCTCGCGCAACCGACCGTGGTCCTCTTGGCCGCGGGCCGCGTCCCGCAGGTGTCGCTCGGCATCCCGTTGCGCCTGGGTCGCCGCCCGCTGCGCTTCGCGCATCGCCTGCTCGTGTTGTTGCATCGCCTCGCGATGGGACTGCTCGTGCTGCTGCTGCGCTTCCCGCGCCGCCTGCTCCGCCGCGCGAACCGCCTCACGGTGGGCCTGCTCCATCTCGCGCCGCAGCGCCTGCTGCTCGCGTTCCTGCGACTGGTGTCGCTCCGCCATCTCGCGTTCGTGCGTCGAATGCGCCTTGCTCAGCGCCTTGCGCAGCTGCTGCAGCTCGCGCTTGGCCTGCGCAAGTTCGGTCTCGGCAGTCTCGATGCGCGTCGTCGCGCGTTCGAGCGTCTCGATCGCGTTCTCGGGAAGCGACTGGGCGGGGGAAAATGCGGCGCTGCACGCCGCGAACAGGAAGGCACCGAAGTGGGAGCGGACGGACATCACGACCTCCAGGGAGGTGGGGCGTAGGCGCTGGCGGCGACATGCCGTCGGCGGGACGCCGAATTGCAGTGTGGCGCCGAGTATTCGGGAATGGGAACGATTCCCCGCTTCGGCGCCAGCGTCCCCGACGTCGGCGCCCCAGCAGCCTCCCCCTCAGTGTCGTGCGTTGCGCCAACGATCGCCGTAGAGTGCGACCGCGCATGGCTTTCCTCGTCACGGCAGCATTGGTCGCGCTCGTGCACCTGCTGACCGCAACGGCGGCGTGGACGGGTGTCGGGCTGCTTGCCGACGACCACCAGATGGTCGGCATGGGCGTGCTGCGGCACGGGGTGATGCCGAGCGGGGCGCCCTTGCCGGAGGCCCTGCAGGTGTCGTTCGGCAGCATGTTCTTGCTGCCGCCGCTGCCCGACGGCGCCGCGATCCCTGCGGTCGCTCTCTATCGACCGTTCCTCGACCTGCTGTTCTTCTGCGAGCAGCCGTTCTTCGGCATCGACGCGTTCGGCTACCACGTCGTCAATTCGCTGATGCACTGCCTGACCGCGGTGTTGTGGTCCTTGTTGGTGCGGCGACTGTCCGGCTCGGCGCTGGCGGGGCTCGCGACGGCGGTGCTGTTCGCCGGCTGGCCGGGACACTCCGAGGTCACGCACTGGATCGCCGCGCGCACCAACGTGATGTCGATCTGCTGGCTCAGTGTCGCTCTGGTCGTGCACGACGTGGCGCTCGGTTGCGCACGCCCAGGCCAGCGGCGCATCGGCCTGGGGCTCGCAGCGTTCGCGGCGGTGGTGGCGGTCGGCACCAAGGAGTCGGCGATCTTCGTGTTGCCGCTGGCGGGCCTGCTGGCGTGGCACCGTGTCGGCTTTCGACTCGCCGTCGTGCGCACCCTGCCGATGGCACTTGGCCTCTTCGCCTGGCTCGCGTGGCGTGCCCATGGTCTCGGCACGTGGGGGACGGGCACCGGCTACGGCTGGAAGGCGAGCCGCATCGACGCCGCCTCGTGCCTCGACTGGCTGCAGGTGCTGTTGGCGCCCGCGCACCACACGTTCGTTCCCACAACGATCGCATGGGTGATGGCAGCCGCGCACGGCGTGTTGCTCGCGCTCACGTTCGCCGCGCTGCGCCAGCGCGCGGCGCGCGCGGCGGCGGCGATCGGTGCCTTGCTGCTCGGACTCGGCTATCTCGCCGGCGTCGGCCTCGAAAGCCTGCACCTGCCGACGCTCGAGAACGTGCGCTACACCTACGAACCGGCGCTGGGCCTGTGCGTGCTGTTCGGGCTTGGCCTCGCGACGCTGCCGTGGCGCCTGCTGGTGGTGGTCCTCGCTGGCATGGTGGCGCTGCACGCCTGGGTGCTCGACCACAACCGCACGTCGTGGTTGCGCGTCTCGGCCAACTACGAACGGATGCGCGCGGACATCCTCGACATCGCGCGCACGACCCGCCAGCCGCTGCGCGTGTTCGATGCGCCGGGCGTGCACGATGGCGCGTTCGGCTTCCTGAACGGCCAGACCGAGTTCACCTTCCTCAAGCTGGCGGCGCCCGCCGGCACCGACCTGAACGGTGCAGTGTCGAGTTCGTTCGAGTGGCACACGGTTCTGCACGAACTCGCCACGGCGGCCGCGTCCCCGGGCAAACAGCTGCCGATGCCCACGTTCGTCGCGCAATGGCACGACGGTTCACTGGAGCGCTTCGCGCTGGATCCGCAGTGGCCGGCGCAACCGTTCCCAGGCGTCTCGATCGGCTACGCGCGACCTGGTCGCACGCGACCGTTCGTCGGTTCCGAACTGCCGGTGCACGTGGTGCTCCACACCGATGGGCCACTGCTGGTGTGGGCCGAAGCGAACCTCGGCGAACTTCGCTGGTTCGAAGCACCGGTGACGGTGGCGGCCTCGACAGAGGCAATCGTGCGCGAACTGACCGTGCCGTTGCCAAGGACGCTCGCCGCCGACGTGCCGGTGACGATCACGCTGGTCGTGCAGAAGGGCGACGAACAACGCCGCTTCCCGCTCGGCGTCACGGTGCCCGCCAACCGCTGATCACTTCACCAGCAGGGTGCCGTCGCGCGCCTTCTGCCGCCACTTCTGCTCGACTTCGCGCACGCGTTCCACGGTGAGCGGAACGGCACGCGGCAGCGCCCGCGCGCTGCCGTCGGCAAACACGACGTTGGGCGACAGCTCGGCGAGATACCCTGGCGGCGGATGGCGTTCGTGCGCCATCGAGCGGGCGCCGAGCATGATGTCGGCGATGCCGAGCGCTTCGTCGCGCGTCATCGCATCGGGCCGTTGCCTTGCCTGCATCGCGAACAGCACGGCGACCATGAACTCGGCACCGACGTTGGGGCCGTGGCTTCCCGCCGGATCGGCTCCCTGCGAAATCGCCACCGCCGCCACCGCGGCGCGCAGTTCGGCGCGATCGAGCCAACCGTCGCGATCGGCGTCGGCGCCGTCGATCACCGGCGTCAAGAACGAACGATCCACGCGCGGGCCGCCACCGTAGACCGGCGTGCGCGCAACGACCCAGTCGTTGAGCCCGTGCAGATCGACCACCGCGACGTCGGGCAGGCTCCAACCGACCATGCCGACCGCAGCGGCGCCGAACACCGGCACCGCATCCGCCGATTCCACGAGCGACAGACGCGTCGGAAACGGCCGCGCGAAGTCTGCGAGAATCATCGCGTGGTGGCGACAACGCAGCCCGATGTTGTGGAAGCGCAGCCACGCTTGTTGGCGGTCGTACCAACGGCCGAGCGGTTGCAGCGCGGCCGGCAAGCGTTCGGCGATCGCGACGAAGCCATGCGCGGGCATGTCCCGCGTCCAAGCGAAGTGCAACCATCCGACCGACGAGCCAGCGCCGAGCAGCAGCAAGGCCACCATGACGATGCGCCCGCTGCCAAGGCGCGCCGCCATCGCGGCAGTCGCCAGCACCGACAACGGCACCAGCTGGCTGAACACGCGATACTCGAAGTGGTCGCCGCCGACCTTCAGCACGTAGTAGCCCGCGTGGAACACCACTGCGGCGACCGCTGCGACCGCTGGTGTGTGCTGCATGCTGACGCGCCACAAGAACGTCGGGCGGCGCCCGTGTTCGACCACCAGCCACACCACGGCGACGCCGGCGACGATCCAGGTGCCGTGCTCCAGCACGAACGTCGCCAGGTAGCGCAGCCCCGCCTCAGGCCACGCCGCGACGATCTTCGCGTGGTAGGTGTTGGGCAGCCATTCGCCGTAGTAGACGCGGCGCCAGCCGACGTGGGCGACGACCGCAAGCAGCGGGGCAAGGCCGGTCGCCGTTCCCGCCGTGGTGCGCACGGAGCGCAACCGTTCGAACATCGCCACGGCTGCGGTTGCCAGCACGAGCAGCAGCCCATCGGGTCGCGTCAGCGCGGTGAGCGCCGCGAGCATCGACCAGACCATGAGCCAGCGCGCGGTGCCGCGTTCGCGTCGAAACGCCCACACGACCCAACCGACGAAGCCGACGTTGCACAACGCCGTTTCGAGCCCACCGGTGAACCACTGCAAGAACGTGCGGTTGCCGACGACGACCAACAGTGCCAACAAGCCGATGCCGTCCGGCAGCCGCGCGCCGTCGCGCGCCCGCAGCCGCAGCGCCGCCGCAGCGACGATCGCCACCTGCACGAGTCCGAGCACCATCGACATCGCATTGGCACTGGCGGGTGGCTCGACGCCAAACCAGCTCCACGCCGCCCACAGACACAGTGCCCACGAGAACCCGGTGAAGCCCTCGACCGGCAAGAACGGCTCGCGATTCCACACCAGCCCATGCCCGTCGTGCGCATTCGCCACGTAGCGGAACGTGATGAACGCGTCGTCGCACAGGAACTCCAGCTGGCTGGCGCCCAGCCAGGCGCCGACGAACGCCACCGCCAGCACAGGCCATCGCCACCGGGCCGGCGCCGGCGCCGGCGTCGCTGCGTTCGCGGCCGGGTACGACGAACTCACGACGGATCCGGCAACGTGCGGTAACTGCGGATCTCCGGCGGCGCCGCGACGAGAGCCGGCACCTTCGCCAGCAAGGCGGCGACGTGCGGGGTCTGCATGTGGGCGTCGACGTCGGCTTCGCTGCGCCACTCTTCGATGGTCACGAACTCATCGGGCGCGCCGAGGCTCTGCGCCAGTTCGTACCGCACGCAACCGGGCTCGCGACGCGAAGCCAGCATGTTGTCGCGCAACGCCGCCAGCATGGCGGACCGGCATCCGGTGCGAGCCAGCACGCGCGCGAAGACACGAATCGTCATGCACCCGAGTGTGCCATGGTGCGCACTTGGCGCGCAATCCTGCGATGGCACCGCACCCGGCCGGATTCCGCGAAGTGCCGTCACAACCAGCGCGCCACGTTGATGAACAGGACAGGACTCCGCCGGCCAATGCGCTCGACTTCACGATCACCAACGCGGTGCGCACGACGGTCGGCGGCTGGCTGTGACGTGCCGAGCCGGCGTCAGTCGAGCATCGCCGAAGCGATGATGGCGACGCCGGCGATGTCTTCGGCCTTGCAGCCGCGCGACAGATCGAGATACGGCTTCGCCAGGCCCTGCAGCAGCGGTCCGAACGCCTGGAAGCCCGCGATCCGTTCGGTCAGCTTGTAGGCGATGTTGCCCGCATCGAGATCCGGGAACACGAACACGTTGGCGCGGCCCTGCAGGGGGCTGTCGGCGCACTTTCGCGCCGCAACGGCAGGCACGTAGGCCGCGTCGAACTGCAGTTCGCCGTCGCTTGGAATCGCCGGGTGTCGCTCGCGAAAGCGCGCCGCCGCGGTGCGCATCTTGTCGACCTTCGCGTGACTCGCACTGCCGCGCGTGCTGAACGACAGGAAGGCGACGCGGGGCTGCTCGCCGGTGAACCGGCGATGGTTGTCGGCGGTCGCGGCAGCGATGTGCACGAGCTGGTCGATGTCGGGATCGGGCACCACGCCGCAATCGGCGAAGGAGAGCACCTCGGGCCCTCGCACCATCAGGAACATGGACGACACGAGCGGGATCGCCGCTGCGGTGCCAATGCAGAACAGGCCGGCGCGGATCACGTCGGCAGTCGCGTGGGCAGCGCCGGTGACGCCAGCGTCGGCATGGCCGAGCGCCACGAGCCCGGCCCCGAACATCACCGGCAGCGCCGCCAGCGCGCGCGCTTGCACTTCGTCGAGTCCCTTGTGCTTGCGGCGTTCGTGCAGCAGTCGCGCGACCTCGGGCAGGCGCGGATCGCGCGCCGGATCGTCGACCCAGACCACGTCACACAGGCCATCGCGCAGCAGCAGGTCGCGGGCGGCAACGGTGCGCGGATCGCCAGTCTCCGGCAGCACGATGCGCGCCCGCCGGGCCTTGGCGCGAGTGCGCAACTGGGCGAGCACGTCGGTCATCGCCGCGTCGTAGCCGAGCCGCCAGCAACGCGCCAGTGACGTTCAGCCTGGCGGCTTGCCGCGGCGCCTCCGTGATGCGATGGATGATCTCGACCTTCTGCGCGCGGGTCGCGCCCTCGCGCGTGATCGCCGCCGAACGCGACGATGCCGTGCTCGGGTTCGCCAGGCTCCTGGCCCAACGGGCTCGTGACGCTTTCGCCAAGGCGAACGCGCGCGCCTGAGTTCTCTGCCCATTCGCGGATTGGGTTGGCCGCAATCGCGAAAACGTCGCCTGTGCTCCGTCATGCGCATCTTCACCCTGCTCGCCGCTGCCACCGTGGTTGCGACGCTCCCCGCCCAGAAGGTCAACGAAGTCGAACCGAACGACACCGCCGCCACGGCGATGCCGATCACGTCCGGCATGCACATCGCGGCCAGCTACGCGACTACGGCCGACGAAGACTGGTTTTCGTTCACCCTGACGGCGCCCGGCCAGGTCCACCTGCACACGGTCGCCAACGGCACGCTGTTGCTGGGCCTGTCGCGCGACAACCGCATCGCCTTCTACGACGCCACCGGCACCACGCGCCTCGCCTGGAACGACGGCGCCGTCGGCACGATGGCGGACTGCGGCGTGACCCTGCCGGCGGGTTCCTACGTCGCCCGCGTCGCCCTCAAGTCGGGCACCGCGGTCGCCTACGACCTCGACTTCTACGTGCACCCGGTCAATCCGATCGACACCGTCGAAGCCGCCGAACCGAACGGCGCGGCCAACGCGCCGACGCAATTCACTCTCGGCGACACGCTGGAAGGCGAACTGGTCGTCAGCGCGCCCGCCGACGAGGACTACTGGGCGTTCCAATTGACCGGCCGTGGCATCGTGCTCGCCGCCACCTACGACGACGGCGGCGTGCCGCAGGCGGACAACCTGGCGCTGCGCTACCACACCGGCGGCCCCGGCGCCTGGACCGCGATCGGTCTTGGGGATGTGTCGAACTCGGCCAGCCACCGCATCACCAACCTGACGCATCCCGGCATGTTGCTCGCCGGCAGCTACGCGATCGCCGTGAAGGGCGGCACCGCCGCCGCCGGCACGCCGCCGTGGGACTACACCAAGCTCGGCAAGTACTCGCTGCGCACGGCCCTCATCGACATGCCCGGTTCGAACACGACCGCCGAAGGCGTGGAGCCGAACAACACGACCACCACGTTCGCGGGCGCGTTCAACCCCGGCGACGACCTGACCGGCAACACCACCGGCAGCCTCGACGAGGACTGGTTCCTGTTCACGAGCGCTGGCGCAACGACATTCGGGGCGATGGCCGAAGGCACCGGCGGCACTCCGCTCGCGGGCTCGACGCTGCGCCTCTACGACGCGGCGGGCACCCTGGTGACCACGGCCTCCGGCGGCTCGACCACGCACGCGAAGATGGTCTTCACGATCGAACGCGCTGGCGTCTACTACCTGAGCGTCGCGGGCCCGACGATCGCGGTCACCGGCAACTACCTGCTGCACACCGGCTCCACGCCGGCGCTCTACGTCTCGACGACGACGCGCGTCGAACCGGCCTCGACCAACGCCTGCATCGGCAGCAACGGCCTGCGCCCGCTGCTCGGCTACATGAGCGGCGAGACGCCGGCGTTCGGCTCGACGTTCATCACGCGCGTCGAACGCGCGTTCGCGTCGTCGTTCGTGGTCGGCATGATCGGCACCTCGAACACGCTCGGCTACGGCTCGATCCCGTTGCCGTTCCTGATCAGCTACGGCGGCCTCGATCCGCAGAACCAGCCGACGCCATGCTACGTGCGCGTCGATCCGCTGATCATGATCGCGGTGCTGACCGACGCCTCCGGCAACGGTGAGTACGGCTACCAGTTCGCTTGGACGCCGTCGGCGCTCGGACTCAAGATCTACCAGCAGGCGCTGTGCTTCGACCCGGTGGTCAATTCGCTCGGGTTGACCGTGTCGAACGACGCCAGCTACGTGCTCGGCGATCGCCCCTTCTGACCGGGCGTTCGGCCGGGCGAGTGCCGGGGCACCGGAATGGCTGCAACACGCGGCCAGGTTCCGGATGACCCTGGCATGAATCCGAACGCACTCCTGTCCGTGGCCCTTCTGGGCGCCACCCTGACGGCCGAGGAAGTGGGCCGATTCCCTGCACCGCCGTCCACCCTGGCCCGATCGAGAGCCCATCGGTCTCGATGGTCACGACGGTGGTCCGGGCGCCTGCTGGGCCCCGGCTGGCCTCTACGCCCGCTGAGCCGCGGCGCTACCGCGCCATGCGCTTGCGCGCGGCGTCGCGTTCGACGCAGGCACGCAGCATCGCCGGCTGCACATCGATGCCCCAGTTCGCCAGATGGTCGCGTTGGAACATGTAGCCGAGCACGTCGACGCGTTCCGCCGCCGGCAACGTGTCGAGGACCTCGAGCATCGCGCGCCAGTGTGCCGCCGTCAGATGCGTCTGGCCGACGCGTGGCTCGTTGTCCTGCACCCACACCTTCCACTGCAGCAAATCCACGATGCTCTTTCGCTGCGCTTCGGTGCCGGCAATCGCAGTCGCCACGTAGTCGGGAAACGCCAACACGAGGTCGCGATCGAACTCGGCTTCGAGCGGGCGCAACAGCAGGCGCAACTGCGCCTCGGGAACCGGATGCGACTTCAGCCGCCGACGAAACCCGTTGTTGGCATCCCGGTTCTGCAGCAGCGTGGAGAAGTTCGGGTGCAGGTCCGCGGGCGCATGGCAATACACGCCGAACAGCACGTCGAGGGCCAGTTCGGCCCAGTGTTGGTCGTTCTGGTTGTGTGTGCGATCGCTCGCGGCGGGCAGAAACCAGCTGCACAGCATGCGCGACGTGTCGTCATCGACGTTCGGCGCCGCGCGGGCGAGACAGTTGCGCACGAACCATGAGTAGTGGGGGTAGCGATCGTCCTTGGGGTCCGGAGCCTTGGCGCCCGGCGGCGGCACCAGCCGGTCGATCAAGCTGCGGTCACCGGTGCCCACCGCAATCGCGACGAGCCGGAAGACCTTGTGCGCCGGATCGATGGCACCCCACGCCGGATGCGTGGGACTCGACGTCTCTGGCGCGATCCACTGCAGCGTGAGCATGTCCTTCGGCCATACCGCGACGCCAGCCGCGACGACGCTGGCGCGAAGCTCCGGCGGCAACGCGTAGCGGGTGCACCGGGCAAGAACCGGCATCGCAGTGGCGGCAACGATGGGATCGGGGTGATCGATCGCCGCCAGCAACAACGGAATGGTCCGCGCGGGATTGCCCACCATGTGCGCGTCGCGCAAAGCCACGAACGCTCGCCGCGCCACGAACGGCGGCGACGCCGCGGCGGTGGCGACCAGCAACTCGAAACCGGTGGCCGTGGTGGTGGCGGAACGGAAATGCGCGATCGCTTCCATGTCCGCTTCGGTCAGCAACCCCGCCTGCGGATCGTTGGCATCCGTCGTTGGCACCGCGAGCGCCAGGGCAATGTTCTGCATCGCCTGACGCCGTGCCGAAGCCGCCGCATCCGGCGTGCGCACGATCGGTGTTACCTCCTTCTGGGCGATTGCGCTGGCAGCGAAGACCACCAATACGGCAACCGCGAACAACGGGTCTGGGGACGCCATACCAGAGTTGTAGCAAAGCGCGTGCCCGCAGTTACGTCAGGCGTACGTCAACCTCGTGCCGCGAGGCGTGCGGCACCAGTTCGGGTTCGTCGCTGCGCGATTGCTCCTCGAGCAGAGACGAGGTCAGAACCCGACGACGCCAGTCAGAGCGTTGCTCACCGCGGCGCCGCTCGGCTGGTACAGCACGAGGGCCTGCGAATGGAACGAAAGGCCGACGAGCGCGGCGTTTACCGGCACCACGAACGCGAGGCTCGCGGTGCCGGTGAGTGTCGGCACGGCGGTGAGCAAATCGTGCGAGACGAGTTGCTGGCAGCCCGGCCAGCCGATGAAGCCGAGGTCGAACGGCAGCGGATGGTTCGAGCTCGGCTCCCATGCATTGCTCGTGCCGAGGACGAACACCGGCAGCGTCAGCGCAATGGGCAGGTTCGACACCACGAGGTGCGACGTCGTGCCCAGCACCGGCAACTCGTTCGCCGCCGCGGCGAACACGGGAACCTGCGCCGTCGGACCGGGACATCCAGCTCCGAACGGCGTGTAGCTAGCCTGCCCCGCCAGCAGCTCGACGTAGTACGTATCTTCGTACCACGTCGTCGATTGCGGGGTGTAGTAGCTGCCGCCGCACAGCACGAGCTTCTGCTGCGCGGCGTCGAACGTCATCGCTGCACCCTGCCGTGGGGACGGCGCGCCGAGCGAGAGCAGTTGCTGCCACGCCGTTCCATCCCAAGTCCAGGTGTCGCCGAACTGCGTGGTGGTGCCAGCACCCCCAAACAGAACGCACTTGCCTGCCACCGGGGACCAGGCGAACGCGGCTCGTGCCCTCGGGGGCGGACTCTGCGCCGGCGCGCGCTGATGCCATGCAACGCCATCGAACTCCCAGGTCTCGTTGCTGGTGAAGCCGCCAAACAGCACCACGACGTTGCGAGCGCCATCGTAGGCCATCGCGCTGTAAGCCGTCGGAGCGGGCGCGACGGGCGTCGTCAGTTGCAACCACGTCGTGCCGTTCCAACGCCATGTGTCGCCATAGACGGGGACTCCGCTGACCGCCGCGCCGCCGAACAACAGCGGCCCCTGGTTGGTGAGGACCATGCTCGCCCCCTGGCGCGCCGACGGGCGCGTCGCCGGCGCCAGGAGCGTGAACTGCAGCGAGCCACCCGCGGTGGCAACCACGTTCCAGGTCTGATCGAGCACGGTCGGCGTGCCGCCACCAATGCCAAAACCCGGTCGCCAACCGCCGAACATCAGCATGCCGCCAGCGCCGCCGTTGCTCGCGAGCGCGACGTCGCGGCCGACGAGCAGCAAGCCGCTGGACGACACACTACTCGGTGTCACGACGAGCCATTCCACATCGAACAAGTGTAGGTCGAAATGTAGGTCGTGCCCCACATCGAGAACGTGCGCTGCGTCGCTGGGTCGTAGACCAAGCGGTGGCCTTCGCGCTGGCCAAGCCCGGCCGCTGACTGCAGCGACCAGTTCGCTTGAGCAACCACCGGGGCAACGAAGAAGACGAACGGCAACCAGGGCTTCATTGGGCAAACGATCCGCGCCCGCGGCGCCGCGAGCATCGCCACTCTACCGAAAGGCGCGCACCGCCAACATCCCCGCCATGCGCATGGCCTGGGGCGGCGACGGACCATCGAGCTCTGGCCAGGCGACTTCGCCGACTACTTAGCGCTCGACCTCGAGTTCGAGCAGCGCGAGGCCGTGCGTCTTGCCCTGCGCGTCGGTCTTGAGGCTCTCGCTGCCGCCGCCGCCGAGCGAATCGCGCAGCAGGAAGTTCAGCGCCAGCATGTTGGGTGCTTCGTAGCGCGTCACCTCGCCTTTGCAGATCGCATGGAAGTGCTGCTTCACGCGTTCGACCGTGAGCTGCGCCTTGATGATCTCGTAGTCCTTCGCATTGGTGACGAACACGCCGACGTTGCTGCCGTCGCCCTTGTCGCCGCTGCGCGCGAACGCGAACGAACCCAGTTTGACCTTCGCCATCACGACACCTCCACGCGAACTTTCGTCTGCACCGTCGTCTTGTCGAGCAGCGCCGGCCAGTAGCCGACGATGTCGGTCGCCTTCGGGCGACCACCGGCGTACCCGGTGACGCCGGGTGGGCCGCTCGTGACGAGCGGCACGATCTCCATGCCGAAGCGGTCGACCTTGTCCTCGTCGTCGCACTTCACGCCGAGGCGCAGCAAGACTTCGGGCGGGTTCGCCGATTCGTTGATGCCGGCGTGGCAGACGCCCGCGCCGACGATCTCGACCATCTTCTGGTGTTCTTCGAATGTGCAGCCGTCGAGCGCGAGACGGCCCCAGACGATGTCGGCGCACAGCTTGGCCTTCGCCACCGCATCGGGACCGCTGACCGTGAGCTGGCCCGTGGTTTTGAAGCCGTTCAGGTAGCTGAGCGAGACCTTGTAGGTCGGCGTCGCCGGGCCGCCCTTGATGCCGGACAGGCGCACGCGGTCCTTGCCGACTTCCTCGATCTTCGCCGAGGTGAAGTCCGCCGTGCAGTCGGGGCCGAGGTAGCGCCTCGGATCGCCCATCTCGTAGAGCAGCTGCGAGACCACCGTGTTGCGGTTGATCAGGCCACCGGTGCCGTCGTGTTTGGTGACGACGAACGTGCCATCGGGCGAGGCCTCGATGATCGGGTAGCCGATGCGCACGAAGTCCTGCACCTCGCGCCAGCCAGTGTAGTTGCCGCCGGTGCATTGCGCGCCGCACTCGGCGATGTGGCCGGCCATCGTGCCCGCGGCGAGCTTGTCCCATTCGCCGGCCTTCCAGCCGAACTCGTGGATCATCGGGCCGGCGACCAGCGCCGGGTCGGTGAGGCGGCCGCCGATCACGATCTGCGCGCCGGCAGCGAGGCACTCGGCGACCGCGAAGGCGCCGATGTAGACGTTGGCGCTCAGCAGCTTCGACTGCACCGCCGACAGGGCGCGGCCGTCGTCCATGTTCTTCAGGTCGTGGCCGGTGCGCAGCAGCTCGGGAATGCGCGTGAGGATGTCGTCGCCCTCGATGATGCCTACTTTCAGCCCTTTGATGCCCTTCTTGCGGGCGAGGTCGAGCACGGCGTCGAGGCAAGCCTGCGGATTCACGCCGCCGGCGTTGGCGATCACCTTGATGCCCTTCTTCGTGATGTCGGGCAACGTGCGGTCGAGCATCGCGACGAAGTCGGTGGCGTAACCCGCCTTCGGATTCCGCCCCTTGAGCTTCTGCATGATGCTCATGGTGACTTCGGCGAGGTAGTCGAGGGCGAGGTAGTCGAGCGGGCCTTCGCGCACGAGACGCACGGGGCCGAGGATCGAGTCGCCCCAGAAGCCCTGGCCGTAACCGATGAGAACCTTGTCGCGCATGGTGAAGGGCGAGCAGGATAGCGGGGGACGGGTAGAGAATCGCTGAAACGCGGACGGCTCGTCGAAGCCAAACCTGGCAGTGGTCGCCGCAGCGAACGCTCGCCAGGTGTCTCGCCACACGACCAGATCAACCGGCTCCTTCCGGCGCCAGACCGCCGAAATCCACCCGTGTTCGCGTCAGGCGAACGCAGGAATCCATCCCTCACCCGAACAGCGAGCCCTGCTGGAACGGGCGGCGGAACGGTGACGGCCCCGGTCGCTCCGGCGGCGTGAGGCCGAGACGCTTCGCCACCGTGCGGAACAGGTTCGCGACGACTTCATACCGCGCACCTTGACCGCGCATGCGTTCGTGGAAGCGCGGATCGTTGGCCTTGCCGTCGTGCATCGAGCGCAGGATCGACAGCACCTTCTCGGCCCGCAGCGGGAACGCCGCCCGCAGCCGCGCCGCGAACACGTCCTCGACTTCGGCCGGCAAGCGCAGCAGCACGTGGAACGCGGACGTCGCCCCGGCGGCGCGCGCGCGCTCGAGGATCTCCGGCACCTGGTGGTCGTTGAGTCCGGGAATCAGCGGCGACAGCGACACGCCGACCGGCACGCCAGCACTGGCGAGCACCTGAATCGCCGCGAAGCGACGCTCGGGCAACGCCACGAACGGCTCGATCGCGCGCGAGTCGGCGCCGTCCGCGAACGGCACGCTGAGAAACACCGTCGCCGCACCATGCCGCGCGAGGTCAGCGAGCACATCGACATCGCGTTCGACCAGGGCGCCCTTGGTGATCACGCCGACCGGCTGGCGGAACTCGCGGCACACTTCGAGACAACGGCGCGTCAGCTGGTAGCTCGCTTCGAGCGGTTGGTAGCAGTCGGTGACGCCGCTGAACATGATCAGCTCGCCGTTCCAGCTCGAGCGCGAAAGGTGCGCGCGCAGCAGTTCGGGCGCATTGCGCTTCACGACGAGCCGACGTTCCCAATCGGTGCCGGCGCCAAAGCCCAGATACTGGTGCGTCGGCCGCGCGTAGCAGTACGCGCAACCGTGGAAGCAGCCGCGATACGGGTTGAGCGACCAACGGAACGGCAGATCGGGGCTGTCGTTCTCGGACAGGATCGACTTCGCGTCCTCTTCGAAGATGTGCACGCCATCCGTCGGCGGCTCACCGAGCCACTCGACGTGGCTCGTGGCCCAGGGGTTCGGCGGATTGGCGACGGGACGCACGCGCGCATGCTACGCGCCATTCCGCGCACCACCGAAGCGTGCCTATTGCGCGTCGTCGCGTCGCCGCCGACCATCCGGCGCCTTCCACGCTATTCGCCCATGCGCCTGCTTCTGCTGTCGTTCCTGTTCCTGTTCACGGCGTGCTCGAGTCCTGCCGCGATCCAGACCGTTGCCGAAGACGCCGACTGCAACCTGTCGACGCCGCTCGTGCCCGGCGTTCCGGGCAGTCCGGGCAACCTGATCAAGTCGTCCCGCAACCCCAACGGCGACAGCGAACTGTCGGCGCTGATGCGCGTGTTCGTCGACGACCTGCGCAACGCGCGCACGCTCGCCGAAGCAGGCGAGAAGGTGCCGGCGATGTTCGCAACCCATCGCAAGATGCGCTGCGCGTGGCCGACCAAACCCGAGGAGCGCCACGAACGCTTCGACACGCTGGCGCAGGGCTACCTCGCCGCGGTGCGCGCGTTCGACGCGGAGCCGAAGAAGGCGACGTTCAACTCGATCATCGATGGCTGCGTGAACTGCCATTCGCATGCGTGCGGAGGCCCGCTCGAGTTCATCGACGGCATGCGGTGGCAGTGACGCCGTTGACGCGCGTTCACTTCGCGGCCGGAACTGCGGCAACGCCGCGCACCGTCGGCAGCGGCCGTCCGTTGGCGAACCACGCCGCCGGCGCGAACGCCATGCCGTTCGGACCGTAGCCTTCCTGCATCTTCGCCAACGCGCGCGTGCGGCCCGACCGCGCGTGCAGCAGCTGGATCATGTCACCGCCATCGACGAACACGACGAAGCGGCCATCGTCGGACCACGTCGGTCGCAACAGCGGACTCGCGTTGCCGAACACCTCGCGCGACGCACCGTCGGCAACGTCGAGCACGTACGACGCGTACTCCTCGCCCTTGCTCTGCGTGCAGAACACGACGTCCTCGCGCGGCGACAACGCGGTGATGCCGTGCCGGAACGGCTTCTCTTGCAGCAGGCGCGGTTCGCCACCGCCAATCGGCGCCAGGTAGACCCACCAGTGGTACGGCCCGTTACCGCAGACCATCGAGACGAGGCTGTTGCCCATCGAGAAGCTGTAGAGCGACCGCGTTGCACCCGGAGAGCCGTCGATGCGCGCATGCACGCCGCCGGTGCTCGCATCCAGGACGACGACCGTGTCGTCGGATTCGCAGGCGAGGAACCGACCGTTCGGCGACCACGCCGAACGATAGACCTTGCCGAGGTTCTGCCCGATCGCACGTTCCTTGCGTTCCTTCGCGTCGGCACCGAACGGTTGCAGGACGATGCCGCCGTCGGTCGCGACCGCGAGCCACGCTCCGTCGGGTGACCACGCCGGCGCATGACCGCGCGCGAGTTCGCGTTCGCTGCCGGTGGCGAGTTCGCGCACGATCGTCGGATGCGCACCGAAATCGTGGTGGTCGGGAGTGCGCACGAACGCCAGGTGCGCGCCGTCCGGCGACAGCGCCAACGAGTAGTCCATCGAGCGATCGGCGGTCAGCACCGTCTCCTCGCCATCGCGCCACACCCAAAGCTCGCTTGCCTTCTCGTCGCCACGCGTGAACGCAACCAGGAGTCCGCCCGGATGCGCGAGCTCGATGCCGCCGAGCACGTGCTCGATGCGCGCGCGATGCTCCGGGTCCTTTTGCGCGTCGCGTTCGGCGCGCAGCACCGGCAGCGCCTTCGGGCCAAGGGTCTCGAGTTCGCGCGCCGCCGCCTCGTGCACCGCCGCGGTGGGAGACAGCAGCTTGTGCAGCAGCGGCGCTGGTTCCTGCGGCACGGCAGCGATGGCTACGGCAAGGCAGGCGAGCATCGGGAAGGTCATGCAGGGGGCAGTGTGCCCTGGGGTTCTCTTCGTGCACCTGGGGAGATTCCCGAGTCCGTCGAATACCCTGCGCCGCCGCACGGGATGAACGGCACGTGCCGCCCGTCGCCACGCCACCTTTTGCCAAGCGCATGAACCCGCCCGCGTTCGACCTCGGCGCCCTCGTGCGACGGCACCAACTCGGGCTGTGGCGTTACGCGCGCGCGCTCGGCGTGCCGGCCGCCGAGGCCGAGGACCTGCTGCAGGACACCTTCCTGGTGGCGATGCGCAAGCTCGGCGAAGACCGCGGCGATGCCGCGGTGGCGACGTTCTTGCGGCAGACCTGCAAGCATCTGTGGCTGCGGCGGCGACGCGACGCGGGCCGGCGGGAACAGCTGCTGCTCGAACATGCCGACTCGGCGTGGGTGCGCGATTGTGGCGCCGACGACGGGGAACGGTGGCGCGACGCGCTGCGCGCGTGCGTTGGCGAACTCGACGGGCGCGCGCGCGAGGCGGTGGAACGGTTCTACGGCGACGGGCTGGCGCGCGAAGACGTCGCGGCGCGGCTCGGCATGAAGGAAACGGGCGTGAAGACGCTGCTGCAGCGCGTTCGGGCGTTGCTGCGCGAGTGCATCGAACGGCGACTGCGAGGTGATGCGTGAACGACGAGCGTGACGACGAAGTGTTCGAACGGCGAATGGCGGCGGCACTGCGCGAGGAACGCGGCGAGCGTGTTCCCGACGTGACGGCGGCGGTGCTGGCGCGGGCGGCAGCCGGCGAGTTCGTCGACGACGTGGCCCCGGCGACGGCGCGTTCGACGACGAGGCGGCTCGCAGCGGCAGGCGTGTTCTTGCTCGGCATCCTGACCGTGTTCGCGGTGGCGTGGTCGCAGAGCGGCCGCGCGGATGGCGCCGGGAACAGCGACGACGGCGGATGGGAGGAAGCGCAGCAACCGGTCGTGGCACAGCTGCGCGAAGTGGCGAAGATCGGCGACATCGCCACGTTGCCGCGCGATCTCAAGGCCGTGGAGCTGCGCAATCTCGAAGACGCCGCCGTCGCGGCACTCGTCGCGCGCTGTCCGGACCTCGAGCACCTGCGGGTGTTCGCGAGCACGGCCTACAAGCGGGCCGGTGATGATCCTGCGCAGTCGATCACCGATGCCGCACTGCCACACATTGCGAAGCTGACGAAGCTCAGGGAGCTCGAATTGCACGGCGTGGTCCTCGTGAAAGGGCCTGGCCTGCAGGAACTCACCGCGCTGCCGCTGCTGGACACCTTGACGCTCGGGTTCTTCGATGTGGTCGACGACGAACTGGCGTTCCTGGCACGAATGCCGTCGCTGCGCGATCTGACGATCTCGCACAACGACGCGTTCGCGGCACGTGGATGGGAGGCTGTCGGCGAATGCGTCGGACTGCGCCGACTGACCGTGCGCGCCGGTGGTGGCAACAAGGGCGCCAGGATGGAGCCGCTCCGCAAGCTGAGGTTGCTCGATTTCCTGTGCCTGGAGGGCGTTGGCCTCTGGGCGCGTGGCGTTGCCGATGAAGACGTCGCCCGCCGCTTCGGGTTGGGCATGCGGTTCCAGACGCCGCGCACGGGCAACGGAGTCACCGAGGAGCTGCTCTCGGCGTGGCCGAATTTGCGCGAGCTGCGCGTCGACCATGCCAACGACCTGGGCTCCTCCGTAGGCGCCTTCCTGCGCGACAACTGCCCGGCGTTGCAGCGCGTCCAATTGGAACATTGTGCGCTGGTCAGCGACGAGACGATTGGCGATCTGCTGGGCATGCCCACGTTGCGGGTGTTGATGATCGGCGGGTGCCACCAGGTCACGGCCGCCGTGTTGCCCAAGCTCGAAGCTGCCCGGCACCTGGTGTCCGTCGATCTCAGCGGCAATTACTGGCCGTCGCTGGTACAGGTGCGACGGCTGATGGCGACCGGCAAGGACGTGACGTTCGTCCGGAAGAACGACCCCGAGTACCAGCAAGCGATGCAGCAGGTCCGGCAGGAGTACCAACACCTGTTCCAGGGCGACGATCCCAACCTCGTTCGCACCGTCGGGGAGATCAAGGCGCTGCCGAAGAGCACGACGCGGATCGCGCTGCGCGGCCTCGGCAACCGGGCCGCAGCATTGCTGGGTCGCTTCGCAAACTTGCGTCACGTCGAGGTTGTGCGCGACGACGAAGACCCGTTCACCACAGCAGGCCTGCAGGCGATGGCGGCATTGCCGAAGCTCGAACAGCTCGAACTGAACAACCTGCCGCGCTTGGAAAGCGACGCGCTCCTCGCCCTGGGCAACGCGCCGTCGCTGCACACCCTCGACATCATCGGCTGCAACGTCAACGAACCCGCGCTGCGCACGATCACCGGGTTGCATGCCTTGCGCAGCCTGTCGTTGGTGGGGGTGCGGACGTTCGGCTTGGACGGTGCCAAGGCGATCGGCTCGTGCATTCGGCTGCAGACTCTCGACCTGACCGGCTGCGATCAGCTGACGGGAGAAGCGATCGCGCAACTCGGCACGCTCACCGACCTCGAGACCCTGAACCTGAGCAACCTGCCCAAGCTGTCCGACTCGGCGCTGATGGGCCTGCAGAAGTTGACGAAGCTGCGCGAACTCCGCCTGGGGGCAGGCACCTTCTCCTCGATGGGCATGCAGGCGCTCGCCGACATGCGCGGCATGAAGGTGCTGCAACTCTCGGGCAACCCGAACCTCGTGACCTCGGCACTGCTGCTGCTGCCGACGACCCTCGAGTCGCTGGACCTCGACGAATGCCCCGGCATCGGCGCCGACGCCGGCACGCTGCTGCGCGATCGCTTCCCGAAGCTGCGCTGGCTCCAACTCGGAGGCAACAAGCACATCACCGACGCGGCCCTGGCCGCGATCCTGCAGAATCCGTCGCTGCAGCGCCTCGACATCCGCGACTGCAGTGCGCTCACCGCCGCCTCGTTCGCCACGATTCGCGACGCCCACAACCTGCGCGAACTCGACGCGACCCGGGCTGCTTGCCTCACCGACGCCACGGCCGCCGAACTGCAGCGGCTGCGCCCCGAATTGAAGGTGACGCGCAAAATCTGGTAGCCGGCACCACCGGGTGGAGGCGAGGCTGCTTCGACCTCAAGACCCGGCGAACACCGGGGTCGGCGTCGGCCGCGCCAGCAACATCGTCGCTTCGCGTGCCGCAGTGATCGGCGTCACCCCGCCACGGTTCCACAATTCGCCGCGGTACGCATTCGCCCACATGCGCACCTGGCCGCGCCCCTGGTGCGGATTGCGCGTCTCTGCCAATCGCGCGCCGTACCCGAACACGCCGGCGAGCAGCGCGGCGATGTCCGTGTGCACCCCGGGCACCACGTAGTTCTGTTCGTAGAACACCCCGCCGGCCCCGAGCAGCTGCGCAACGACGCGCGCGTAGTGCGCGACCTGCAGCGCCGACATCTCCGATAGCGACAGCATGTTGACGACCAGGTCGACTTCGCCGAGTTGCGGCAGGAACTCGTCGATCAGATGGTTCGGCACGAACGTGAAGCCGGGCGTGTTCGCCGGCAATGGCTGTCCCGTGTCCATCAGCGTGCAACGCTCGGTCGCCGCCACCGTCGACAACCAGATCGTCGAGTAGACGAGCGACTCCGGCAGATCGACGATCGTGTAGTCGACCGGCCCCACTGCCTGCCGCAACGCATGCGCCAGATTGCCGAAGCCGGCCCCGATCTCGACGATGCGCGCGTATCCGCGTTCTCGCACCCGTTGCTGCAGGAAATCGAGCACGCCCGAGTGGTGCAGGCCGTTCAGGCGCTGCTGCAGCGACCACGTGTCGAAGTTGACGATCGCGCCATCGACGTCCCAGCCGCTCTCACCGAACAGACGCGGCGTGCACGCCAGCCGGTCCGGCGGCATGCCCTGCGAACACCGCACGTACTCGACCGCGGCCTGGCTCGCGCGCTTCGCGACCGAGCGGATGATCGCATCCGCGTCGGCGGGGACTTCGAGCACCTCCGGTGTGTTCTCACACCCGGCCATCGTCAGCATGCTGTAGCCGGTGAAGTTGTAGGTGAGGCAGCGCAGGTGCTCGATCGTGTGGCGGTCCTTGCGCGCAACCTTGCGGAAGTTCGAAGGACAGAAGCCCTGGCCCCACAGATGCGCCGGCAGATGCACCTTCTCGTCGAGCCCGTGCGCGGCGAGATGCGCAGCGCGCCGATCGCGGATCCCGGCGACCGAGTCGCACAGGCCGCAGATGCGATCCCAGTCGGTCGTCGACAGCTTGAAGTTGTCGCGTGGGCCGAAGAAGTCGGGGGCGATGGTGGGCGGCATCGGATCAGCGGGTGACGGGTTCGGCGACGTCCGGGCGACGCACGAGGTTGCCGTAGGAATCACGTTCGGGTCGCGGCAGCACCTTGTCGCGCAAGCCGCCGGGGAAGAAGCGCGCCGCCAGGTAGCGGCGGTTGTGTTCCAGCTCGTCCGGCGCCAGCGCGCGGTCGTAGACCAGCATCGCGTGCATCTCGAAGCCGGGATGGAACCGCATGCGTCCATACGGGATCTGCATGCGCTGCTCGAAGTCGTCGATGCGCAAGTCGAGCGTGCTGACGTGCTGCTCGATGCGGGCGCCGGCGTTGTATTCGATGTTGCCGGGCGCGCCGATGTGCACGTAGTAGGGCGAATCGCTGTCGGCCGGCTGCACGTAGTGCCCGTCGAAGGCGAACACCTCGTCGTCGAGCGCGCACAGGCCGATCCCCTGCCCATCGTCGACTGCGACGGCGGCGCGCTGCGTGCGCGAGGTCGGCACGGCGAGTGGATGCGTGCAGTGCACCGCGCGCGTCAGCGGCGTGTTGCCGCGGTTCTGGATCGACAGGCGCAGGTTCCGGTTCTCGAAGTTGAAGAAGTAGAACGCGAAGCCGGAGCCGCCGAGCGGATTGCCGTGCGCGGCGTCGGCGAGCAGGAAGTGCGGGTTCCTGATGTCGGCGCCTGTGGTGAAGCAGCAGTCGAGCGTGAACTTCGCCCCGGCGCGGCAGAACGTCTTGAAGAAGCCCTTCTGGCTGCCGAGCAAGCGAATGAAGTTCTGACCGCTGAAGCGGAAGCCGCGGCCGTTCCAGTGCGGATCGCTGCGCTCGTTGGTCGGATCGCCGGGCAGCTCCCCGTCGTGGTTGCCCTTGAGGTCGCGCCAGAGCATGCCGGAGCCCGGATACGAACGGACGTCGGCAGCGTCCAGGTGCGTGACCAGACCGCGATCGATCGGAGAGTCGGGGTTCATTGCTCGCCTCAAACTTCGTAGCCGACTTCGCGCATCACTGGCCCACAGATGGCGAGCGCACGCTCTTGCTGGATCTCGGTCAGCAACTTGCCAAAGCCGCCGCTGCCGCCCTTGCGCACGTGTTGCGGGTTCTTCTGCTGCATCGCGTCGAGGCCAAGGCTCGCGGCCACCGTCGCCAGCTGCGCGTCGTCGAGTCGAAGGCCCACCCAGTCGGCAAGCCTGCGCAAATGCGCGGGCAGGTCCGTGACCATGCGTTCGTAGAAGAGGATCTCGATGTCGAGCGCGCGTCGGGCGCGCCAGTGCTCACCGACGTGCCGCACCCAGTCGCCGAGGAACTTGTCGAGTTCCAGGGCGACGTATTCCTCCGGCGAGCGCGCCGCGTGCGGGTGATATCGCCGCATGAACGGCGTCTGCACGAAGTGCGCCATCGACACCAGCGCATCGCGCGGATCGCGCACGATGCAGCACACGCGCGGAAACAACGGATAGACCTCCCAGCTGCGTTCGCACAGATAGGAGTGCGTCCACACATGGCTGCACGCTGCGAGGTAGGCGTCGAGGTCGCCGATCGGCTCCAGATGCTGCATCTCGACCTGCCAGTAGCAGGCTTCGTCCTGCACCAGGATCTGGTCGATGTCGAACTGGTCGATCGAGAAGTCCGGCCAACTGCCGCGCAAGCGTTGGATCGGGTGCGATTGGACAAAGCTGCGCTTCTGGCCAGCGGCCCGGAACAGGCTGTCGAAGGCCTGCCACAGGAAGTAGCTGCCCGACTTCACGAAACTCACGTGCAGTACCGGAGCCGCCACTGCCGACGCCACCGCGGTGGCATTCGCCATTTCACCGATCCTCCCCATCGCCTCGCACATCGACCGTCGCCCCGCCGCGAATTGAGCCCGACCGGGGCGCCGACGGTCGCATTCCTCCGGTGGCAAGAGGCCTAGGGTCACTCCCCTATCAAGAACCGGAACCCGTCTCGACGATGCCTGATGCCGAGAGGTGAAGGAATGACGGCAACGGCTACCGACCAGACCAGGATCGTGGATGCGCGGCAACTTGCCGCGATGCTCGGCGTGCGGCAGGAGCAACTGCCACTGGCGAGCTTGCAGGCGCTGGCGTCGACGGACCTCGGCCACGAAGTGCTCCACGGTGCGGCGCGCGAAGAGCAGCTGCTGCGCGCGCTGCGCGGCAGCGAAGCCACCAACCTCACCGTCAGCGGTCCGCACCGTGCCGACGATTGGGAGCGCGGCTGGAACCAGAACCTGCGTGAGTTCGAACAGGCCGGCGACGAACCCGCCCTGTTGGTGCCGAAGTACAACCGCCACCTCGTGGTGCGCCTCGGCGGCGACTACGTGCGCGTCGCGCATCCGCATTTCGAATACACGGTCTACACGGCCCTGCGCCACGCACTGTTCGCACAGTGGTTCGCCGGTCTCGACCGCGTCGTCGAGTACGGCTGCGGCACCGGCACGAGCCTGATGCTGCTGGCGCAGCAGTATCGCCACCTGGCGTTGTGCGGCCTCGACTGGGCGCCTTCCTCGCAACAGATCTTGACTCGCCTGTCGGCACACCTGCGTCGGCCGATCGAAGCCATGCGCTTCGACATGTTCGCACCCACGCCGCTCGGGCTCGGTCCGCGCTGCGGCGTGTTCACGTCGGCAGCGATGGAGCAACTCGGCGAACGCCACGACGCCCTGCTCGAGCACTGGCTCGCCGGCAACCCGGCGATCTGTGTGCATCTCGAGCCGATCTACGAGCTGTACGACGAGACTTCGTTGTTCGACGACGTCGCCAGGCGATACCACCGGGCGCGCGGCTATCTGCGCGGCTTCCTGCCGAAGTTGCGCGCGCTCGCAGCGGCAGGCCGCATCGAGATCCTGGCCGAACAGCGCACCGGCCTGGGTTCTTTCTTCCACGAAGGCTATTCGGTCGTGGTCTGGCGTCCGACCGCGCGAGGCGCCGAGTGACGACCGCGCGGCTGCAACCCGGCAACGGCGAAGACTCGCGGGCCTGGACGCGCGAAGTGTTCGCCGCGGCCGACTACGCCGGTGTGGCGATGTACGGCGACCCGGCGACGTGGCAATTCCACGCCGCCCGCGCACTGCTGCTCGGCGATGCGGTTTCGTTCCAGGCGTTGCTCGACACCAGCACGCCGGAAGCCCGACTGCATCTCGCCGCGGCGCGCTGGATCCACGGCGACGAAGCCCGCGCTCGCCGCGAGTTGGCGACGATCGATCTCGAACACGCACGCAAGCTGAGGCGACTGCTCGACCAACCGAAGATCCGCGTGTTGGCGCAACTGCCCTGGGCCGACGGCGCGATGACCGATCTCGGTGGCGGCATCCGCCACGACCCCCGGTTCGAAGTGCGCACCATCGGCCATCGCACCGGCGACGCGCGCAATCGTCCCTACGCCAGTGTCGAGTCGTTCCTGGGCGACGGCTTCGTGCCGGACTTCTTCACCACGGCAATGGTCGAGTGGCACCACCTGCCACCGAACCTGCAGCAGCTGCAGTGTCCGCTGTTCGGGCACCTCGCGGATCACGACCTGCACATCCAGACGATCCGGCCGTGGCTCGACCTGTTCGACGAACTGTGCGTCACTGACCGCAGTGAATGGCTGGACGTGCAAGGGCTCGGCAAGGGGCTCGTGTCGTCGTTCCCCAAGGTCTTCGGACTGCCGAATGGCATCGCGCCGATCCCCGTCGGCCCGCGCCACCTCGACTTCTTCGTGTCCGGCACGATGCTGGATCCGTACCACCCGGACAAGGCGCGGTTGCTGCACGAATTGCTCGGCATGCCGGGCATCGACCTGCGCGTGGTGCGCGGCTTCGCCGGCACGATGGCGTTCCACGCCTTGCTGGCGGCGAGCAAGGCGTCGTTCACGTATGTGCGCCGACCGGGCGCGATGCCGACCCGCGGACTCGAGTCGCTGGCGCTCGGCTGCACGATCGCGTTGCAGCAGGAATGCAGCCTCCGGCTGTGGGTCGATGAGCGTCACGGCGTCACCACGTACGGCAACGAGCCAGGCGATCTGGCCAAGGCCGTGCGACGCCTGCTCGACCACCACGACGAGTTCGGGCCGGCGGCACGCATCGGCGCCGAAGTCGTGCGCGCGGAGTTCGCGATGCCGCGTGTCGCCTCGCAGTACTTCCGCTTCCTGACCTTCCGCGCGGCGGCACCCCGCCCGGCTCGCCAGGCAGTCGATGCTTCGTCGTGGACGCAGAAACGGATGTGCATGTCGCGCTCGTGGGTGCCCGACGAACCGTCGGTACGGCGGCGGACGATGCAGGCCAACTTCCGCCACCTCAGCGCGCAACTGAAGAAGAAGGCGAAGGCATCGACCCTCGTCGACATGGCGCGCGAACTGCTGTGCGAGTTCGCGTACTACGACAAGATCCGGCAGTGCGAAGCGAGCGAACGCGCGATGTTGACCGATGCAATCGGGCTGCTCGACAAGTGCATCCGGTTGTGGCCCGAACACCTCGCGGCGCGCTTCCTGTTGGTGCGCACGCTGTGGCACCACGGCGACGCAGCGCAGCGAATGCGCGCACTGCAGCTGGCGTTCGACACCATCGAAGGCGATCCGGCCCGGTGGCAGATCGGCCCGCACGACGACGTGATGCCGTTCGACTTCCACGAGGACTGCTTCGACTTCCGCAGCTACCTCGATCTCGTGACGCACGCCGAGAAGGGCGGCGCTGTCGCAACCATCGAGTTCGCGCGGATCGTGCTGGCGGCGCTCGCCGGTTACGTCGCGCGCAAGACCGGCAAGCCTGCCTTGCACGAATTGGCCGTCGCGTGGAACCCGGCCTTCGCGCGGTTCCGCCTGGATCTCGCCAAGGCGTTGCTGCGCCGGGGCGGGGACACTGGTCGCACTCGCGCGCTCGGACTGCTCGGCGAGCTCGCCGAAGGATCTTCCGAGTTCGCAACGGCAACGCGCCTGCTGGTGAACGAGTTGGGCGAAGCCGCGACCCGCGAGCTCGTCGGCGACACTTCGCTGCGCGCGGCACTCCGCATGGACGTCGACACCTTCGACGCCAACTTGCGCGCGAATGAAGTGTTCGCAGTGGAGCGGCGCGAGGCAAAGTCGGCGGCGACGGCGACACCAGAACGGGAGCGTGGCATCAGCGAAGCCGCCGCGATCGCCGTGCTCATCCCGCTCGCGGGCAACGACGGGGAACTCACCGACCTGCTCGCCGAACTGGAGAACCAGAATCGCGCCGCCTGCTGCGAAGTGGTCATCGCGACTTCGTCGGCACTGACGCGACACCCGGCCGCCGGGGGCTTCGCTGCGGTGCGCTGGGTGTCCGTGCCCGAGTCGACGTCATGGGCAACTCGCTTGTCGGCCTGCGCCGCCACCTCGACCGCACCGCTGTTGACCGTGGCGATGCCCGGCGACCGCTTCCGTCCCGACGCGTTCGCGTTGCTCGCCGATGGTCTCGATCGACGACCGCAGGCTGCCGTCGCGTTCGGCACGGAAGGTTGGACCAACGGGCTCGTCGGCCGCTTCGAACCCGTGTCGTGTCTCGGCTTCACGTGCCCGCCACCGGCGGCGCATTTGCGTCTGCCGACCAAGAACGGCATCGGCTCGCATCCGATGTGGCGGCGATCGCTGCACGATCGGCTCGGCCCCTTCGACCCGACCTACGGCGCCGCCGCCGAGTACGCCTTCTGGTTGGCCGCGCTGGCCACTGCGGAAGCGGTGCAGTTGTCGACGCTGCTGTCGACGAGCCCCGCCCGTGCCGCCTGGCGACATCTGCGCGATCCGGCCTGCGACCTCGCCGCTGTGGCGCGGGCGCGAGCGGAGCTGGCGCCACCGAGCACCGCGCTGCCGTTCGTGGCGCAGCGTCCGCTGCCTTGCACGCTGCTCGCTCCCGGCATCGTCGAAGAAGCCCAAAGCCACGCGCGCCTCGGGATCCTCACCCCTGCGCAATTGCTCGAAGCCGTCAACCTCGACCGGTTCCTCGGCACCGCCTTGCTGTACGGCGACACCTCGACTGCGGCGTGCCTGCTGCGTGCGGCCGCAACCCAGCTGCCCGAGATGCTGTCGCTGCGCCTGGCGCTCGCCAACCTGCTGGACGCAACCGGTCTGCCCGGCAGCGACGACGTTCTGCGCGCCGCCCGCAGCTGTGAGCCCTACCGGACCGTGCTCGCACAGCGGATGCGCGACGGCAGCAAGCTCGAACCAGATTCCGTTCCCGAAGCGATGCAGGTCTGACATGACGACCACGTACACGACGTCCACCGGCCAGGCTCCCGACTACGCGAACTACACCGAGCCCGGCTTCCGTGCCGAGTTCGTCGCCGACATGGAACGCACGAGCCCGTTCCAGAAGCGCTTCCCGACCGGAGTGACGCGGCTGCGCTACGACCCGCGCCAGTTCGACTTCGTTGCGATCGTCGGCGATGCGCTCGCTGCCGCCGGCATGCTCGACCGCGGCACGCTGTCGGCACGCGGTGACCGCCTCGAACACCTGCACGAGCTGATCGCGCCGGTGCACCAGGCGATGGACGTTTCGCAGCAGAGCGCCGCGGCGCGCGTGCTCTACGAAATGCCGTTGGCGTTCCACGCGCTCTACGAGCGGCTGCTCACCGAAGTGGTGGTGCCAGCGATCGGAATCGGGCCGGCGCACTTCCAGCGCACGCCGACGTTCCGCGTGTTCTTCCCGCACGCGCCCGGCTATCCAGGCGCCACGAGCTACCACAACGACCTCATGATCGGGCACAACCCGCGCGAGGTGAACGTGTTCTTCCCGCTGGTGCGCTGCGAAGCAACGCGATCGCTGCTGCTGGCCCAACTGCCCGAGAGCATCGAGCTGCTGCGCGAGTACGACTGGAACTTCGCTGCGTTCGGTCGCGACACGCAAAACGATGCGAGCCTGCAGGCGCGCTGCGAACGCATCTGCCAGCCCCTTCGCCTCGATGTCGGCGAGATCCTGCTGTTCGACTCGCGGTGCCTGCACGCAGGTCCGCACAACCTGACGGAGCTAACGCGCGTGACGTTCGACGCCCGCGTACTGCCGGTGGTCGACCACGCCCGCCAGAAGAACGTCTACCAGGGTCGCGGACGCCGCCGCGCGTCGTTTGCGATCGGTGAGTACTTCTCCGCCCACGCGATCGGCCAGCGCACGCTGAGCTGAGCTGCGCCCGACGAACGACCGCGCGCTTACATGCGTTCCGGCGCCGTGATCCCGAGCAGCGCGAGCCCGGTGACCAGCAGGCGCCGCGCGGCGTCGACCAGCACGAGGCGCGCATCGCGGATTTTCGGTTCCTGGCCGACGACGTAGTGGTCGCGCAGGTAGCTGTGGATCTCGCCGGCGAGCGCGATCGTGTGGCCGGTGACGTGGCTCGGCTCGCTCTGTTCGGCCGCCTTCTGCACCGCGGTGCCGAAGTCCATCATCGTCAGCAACACGCGCTCGGCGTCGGCGAGCACGCCGTGGTCGATCGCCGAGGCAGCGGGCACCGGACACTCGGCCTTGCGCAGGATCGACGACAGCCGGGCGCACGCGTACTGCACGTACGGACCGGTCTCGCCCTCGAACTGCAGCATCGACTCCCAGTCGAACTTCACGTCCTTGATGCGCGAGTTCTTCAGGTCGTTGAACACGATCGCCGACACGCCGACCTGCTCGGCGATCTGGTCGGCATCGGCGAGGTCCGGGTTCTTCTCGCGGATCACGCCGCGCACCTTCGCCACCGCCTCGTCGAGGATCTCGTCGAGGAACACCGCGTTGCCCGAGCGCGACGCGAACTTCTCCCACTTGCCGTCGTCGGTCTTGCTGAGCACGAGGCCGAACGGCACGTGCTCGACCGCCTTGGCGACCGGCTCCTTCATCTTCGTCAGCACGCCCTTCAACTGATCGAAGTGCAGCTTCTGCTCGGCCCCGACGACGTAGAGGATGCGCGTCGGGTGGAACGTCACCTCGCGGTAGAACGCCGCCGCGAGGTCGCGCGTGTGGTAGAGCGTCGTGCCATCGCTCTTCTGCAGGATGCACGGCTCCTTGATGCCGAGCTCCTTCAGCCAGACGACTGCAGCCCCTTCGCTCTGCTCGAGCACGCCCGACGCGGTGACGCGCTGCATCGCGCCCGCCATCTTGTCCTCGAAGAACGACTCACCGGTGATGTGGTCGAAGGTCACGCCGAGCCGCGCGTACGGGCCCTGGAACGCCTTCAGCGATTCGTCGCGCAGCAGTTGCCACATGCGCCGTTCGACATTGTCGGCGCCGCTCTCGAGCGCTTGGAAGTGCTTCGCAGCCTCGGCGTCGAGGCCGGGGTTCTCCTTCACCTCGCGGCCGTAGCGTTTGTAGAGCTCGAACATGTAGCGCATCGGCGACGCGTGCAGTTCCTGCTCGTTACCCCACCGCATGTAGGCGGTCATCATCTTCGCGAACGGCATGCCCCAGTCGCCGAGGTGGTTGATGCCGTGCACCGTGGCGCCTGTATGGCGATGGATGCGGCACAACGCGTTGCCGATCGTCGTGCTGCGCATGTGGCCGATGTGGAACGGCTTCGCGATGTTGGGCGAACTGAAGTCGATGCACACGACCTGGCCGTTCGCAGCGGCCTTGCCGTACGGCGCGGCCCCGGACTGGATCGCCTCGAGTACGGCGCGCGCCAGCGCCGCGCGACGGAAGCGGAAGTTGATGAACGGTCCCGTCGCGGTCGCCGACTCGACAACGTCATCGGCGGTCACGCGCGCGGCGAGTTCATTCGCAAACGCGGGCGGCGCCTTGCCGGCGAGCTTCGCCAGCTGGAACGCGGGCAACGCCACGTCGCCATGGTCACGGTTCTTCGGCGGTTCGAGACGCACCAACGGCTCGGCGGCTGCACGGTCGAGCCCTAGCCCGGCAATGGCGTCGAGGAGGCGGGTGCGGAGATGGGCGTGCAAGTCGGTCACGGTGTGGCTCGTTCGGGGGGTGAGCAGGATAGCGGCGCGTCCCATGGATCGCCGCTCTCGGCTACCATCGCGCGCCGCCCGCCATGCAGAAGACCATCGCCACCCTCGTAGTCCTGCTCTCGGCGCCATTGCTCGCCCAGACGCAGTTCGTCGCCCGCACGCCGACCGCGATCATCAGCGCCTGGCCGCAGGAGTCGGTCGCCGCCGACGTCGACGGCGACGGTGACCTCGACCTGCTCTCCTGCATCGGACTGTTCGGCGGCATGCCGGCGCGACGGCTGCACCGCAACGACGGCAACGAAGCCTGGACCGACGTCAGTGCCTCGGCGCTGCCGACGCAGTCGACGATGATGATGTCGAACGGCCACGCGGTCGCATCCGACTTCGACGGCGACGGGGACATCGACGTGTTCAGTTCGATGATGGGCGGCGTGGTGGTGTGGCGAAACCTCGGCACCGGCACGTTCGTCGATACCGGGTTCACCGACATGGGCGGCTACACCGACCTCGTCGGGGTCGATCTCGACGGCGACGGCGACCTCGACATCGCCGCGAGCGGGCAAGCACTGGCCGGCGGCCTCAACGCGGTGTTCTCGAACCAGGGCAACTGTGCGTTCGCGCGCCTCAACGTGCTGCCGACGACCTGGTCGAACGCGATCGCCGCCGCTGACATCGACACCGATGGCGACCAGGACCTCGTGTTGGGCTCGACCGGGGGCGTGCTCGTGCTGCGCAACCAGGGCGGCTTCACGTTCACCGACGTCAGTGCGGCGTGGGTGGGCGGGCTGGTGCCCGGCTCGATCCGCGACGTCGCCGTCGGCGACCTCGACGGCGACGGCGATCGCGACCTCGTCGTGGCGCGGCAGGGGGTCGCCAGCGACGACGTGCTGCTCGACGTCGGCAACACGTTCGCGGCGGGTGTGTCGCTCGCGACTGGACCCAACGGCTCGTACCGGCTCGCACTCGCGGATGTCGACGCCGACGGTGATCTCGACCTGTGGCGTGGCGGCATCACCGGCCTCGACCTGCAACTCGGCCTTGGCCTGGGTGGTTTCACGTCGGGTGCGGCACGGCATCCGCTCGTCGGTGGGCAAGTGCCGGCGTTGCTGCCGTTCGACTGCGATCGCGATGGGGACATGGACCTGCTGGTGTGCGAACAGTTCCTGCCGCCGACGCTGCTGATCAACCGGCACCGCGATCTGGTGCCGGGGCAGCCGGCGATCGGCCAGCCGTGGACGCCGGTCGTGTGGAGCCAGCCGGGCTACGCGACGGGGCCGCACTTCACGGGGCTCGGAGTCTCGCTCGTCGGCCTCACGTCGCCGTTCCCGCTGCCGCCGTTCGGTGAACTCGCGATCGACCTGAACGTGGGCGTCGTGTTCTCCGGGATGACGACACTGCCCGGGTCGGCGTCACCGTTCGCGCTCGCGATCCCCAACCAGCCGACTCTGGTGGGGCTGCCGCTGTTCCTGCAAGGCATTGTCGCGCCACCGGCGGAGTCGCCGCGCTTCACGGCGTCGTTCGGCAGGCTCGTGCAGTAGTTGGCGCATCACAACACGGCAACCTGTCAGTCGGACGTAGCCGCCAGCCCAGCGCTTTCCTCTCTTTTTGATCCTTACGATGGCTCACTGCTTGCTTAACTTGGCTGTCGCTTTCACTCCGTTGATCGCCTTTGGGGCGACCAACGTAGCCGGATCGATTATCAGGGCACAGAGCGCCGTAGTACATTGGGGAGACTGGGGGAGCGACACGGACTCGATGCAGGCGCCGGCGCTGATGGCGACTGCGAACCACCTCTTGACAGCGGTCGTCAGAACCGATGGTCGGGTACTCATAAACGGCGTCAATAAATTCCTTGGGCAGATGCCGGCTCCTCCCGCAGGCCTCGCGACGGTCAAAATTGCATGCAATGTCTACGCGGCAGCTGCATTGCGATCGGATGGCAACATCGTAGTTTGGGGCCAATCGCCAATTGTGCCGGCAACACCTGCTCCCCCGTTGCCCTTGGGCACTGTCTATTTGGATGTCGAGTCCGGACACGCCCACTTTCTCGCGATTCGATCTGACGGGGCCGTAGTTGCTTGGGGGGATACTAGTTTCGGTTGTTGCAACGTGCCATCGCTTCCAGGGCCAGCGGTTCAAGTTAGGGGTGGTGTAGCATTCTCATTGGCCTTGCTGTCCGACGGCTCCTTGGTTGCTTGGGGAGACAATGCGCTGGGCCAATGCTCGGTTCCTACCCCACCTCTGGGGATCACCTATTCTGAGATTGCCGCAGGTAGCGACCACGGCCTCGCGATTCGTTCCGATGGCGCCGCAATCTCGTGGGGATCGAACTTCGCAGGACAGTGCAACATACCAGGGCCGCCGACTGGTCTACGCTATTTGTTTGTTGCCGGTGGAATGAACCATAGCGTTGCCTACCGATCCGACGGGGCACTGGTCGCATGGGGGGCCAACTACGTTGGTCAGCTCGACGTGCCTGTCCTGACGGAGTCTGTTCGATCGCTTTCGTGTGGAGCAAATCACTCTTTGGTTGTGACGACTTCAGGTCGCATCTTGGCCTGGGGAGAGAACACCAACCACCAGGCGTCGATCCCGTTCCTTCCAGATACGCCCATCGGCGTGCATTACACCTCGATCGCAACCAGTGGCATCCACGCGGCGGCCGTACTGAGCACGGGCCAGATCCAGACCTGGGGCAGCAATACGTACGGCCAGATGACAATCCCGGCGCCGCTGGTGACTTCTCAGTTTACCAAGGTCGGCGTTGGCACCACGCACACCATGGCCCTCCGCATCGACGGCAGTCTGTTTGCTTGGGGATCCAACAGCCACGGCCAGTGCAATGTGCCGCCACTTCCCGCAGGCGTTGTGTACCGCGACTTCGCGGCCTGCGACAATCACTCCGTAGCGTTGCGCTCTGACGGCGCGGCGGTGGCGATTGGACCCGATGCATTCGGCTGCACGGTGCTTCCCCCGCTCCTCACCGGCATGACCTACACCGGTGTTGATGTGCGTTACGCGAAAACACTGCTCGTGCGTTCCGATGGCAACCTGATCTACGCTGGAACAACCTATTCGGGAAACAGCCTCGTTCCCGCACTGCCACCTGGCTTGCGCTACGTCGAAGCGGCGGGATCCCACAACTACAACACCGCTCTTCGCTCGGATGGCAGTGTCGTCGCGTGGGGCTCTTTCGGACCCGGTGTCTCGACCTGGCGACCGATCCCGACGCTGCCGTTCGGTGTCTACTTCGTGGAATTGGATGGGGGCTACAGCTTCACTGTCCTGCGTCGCTCAGACGGGCTGGCCGATGCTTGTGGCATCGTCGGGCCCGCGTATCCACCGCCACCGCTACAACCGGGGACCTCGTATGTCGAGGTCACCGCCGGCAACGGCCTGTTTGCGGCTCGCGTCGGCCCAACTTCGACTTACGTGGGTATCGCGCCAGGTTGTTCCGGTTCTCGCCCAGCATCCAGGCTCGTGCCGCGCGACACTCCGCACATCGGCCGCACGTTCGAATTGACACTCTTCGACGTGCCCGACAACTTGGCCCTGCTTGCGTTCGGATGGCAATCGATCTCCCCGGTGTCGTTGGCGGTGGTCGGAGCGCCCGGCTGCCTGTTGCACGTGCAAGTGGATGGCACAGTCTTGCTTCCAGGGCAGGCCAACCAAGCCCGCTGGCTCCTCCCGATTCCCTATGTCCCGTCTCTAGTGGGAACTCGGTTCTTCAACCAAGCACTGCTGCTCGATGCGAACTCAGGCAACGGGCTTGGGGCCGTGCTTTCGGATGCAGCCGAGGCCGTGATCGGGGGCGGATAAGCGACCCGATTCGTCACGGCGCGATCGCGGGCACGCCGGTCGCCACGAAATCGATCGACGCCAGTTCGTTGGGCGACAGGTCGCCGTCCTCCCAACTCGCCTGCACCGCGGTCACTTCGTAGTGCGCCCCGGCGTTCGCGGCGATCTGCGCGTTCCACATGCTGGTGATCGTGTAGCTCGCGTCGAAGCCGAGCCGCCAGTCGTGGATTGTGTAGGGGGCCTGGTTCAGGATCGTGATGCGGCCCTGGAACCCCGTCGACCATTGCGACGTCACCGAATGCGCGATCAGCACAGCCTGCGCCGGTGCGGTGGCGCTGGCGAGCGAGAGGGCGAACGCAATCGCGAACGGCATCGACGGGCGAGGGTGCGCGGCGCGCGGATCTTCCAGGGGGCCCCCCACTCTCGCAAGGCGCCCACCGAGTGCGTATGCAGCGGCAATGCCATTCCGCTTGCCGTTCGCCGTCACGCTCGCGCTGCTGCTTTCTGCATGCGCCATGCGGCCGTCGCGGTTGCACATCGACGATCATCTTGTCGCTGTGAAGTCGGTGCGACTGCCCGAACGATCCTGGCTGCCGTGGTACACGCGGTTCGCCGAACACGCGTGGGTCGACATCGCAACGCCGAGCGGCTGCGAGCGCATCGAATGGAACAAGGGCGTAGGTGGCATCCTGCACAGCGAGATCGGACGCGAGGGTTTGATTGCCGATGTGCGTTGGGAAGAAGGCGTCGCGGTGCACGCGGTGTGGCGCGGCGAAGCGGCGCGCGTGCTGGGCGAACGCATCCGCGCCGTCGCCGACACGTTCCCCGACGCACAGGGCTACCGGGCGTGGCCAGGGCCGAACAGCAACACGTTCATCGCCTGGCTCGCGCGCGAAACCGGCATGGGCGTCGATCTGCCGCCGAACGCCGTCGGCCGCGACTACACAGAATGGCTCGCGGTGGGGGTGAGCACCACTGGGCTCGGGCTGCGCGTCGATACGCCGATCCTCGGGGCGAGTGCCGGACTCGTTGAAGGCGTCGAACTGCACGCGATCGGCCTCACCGCGGGAGTCGGCCTGTGGCCGCCGTCGCTGAAGCTTCCGTTCCTGCCGGCGATTCCCGGAGGCTGGTTTGCACCATGGTCAGGGCCGCCAGCGGAACCGGGTCGGTAACAGGTTCGTGCGGTACGCTGCGTTCGCATGCGGTTTCCTGCTTCTTGTCTCGCGATGATGTTGGCATGGGCCGCAACCACGCGCGGCCAGAATGCAGCGCCGACTTGGGCCCGCGACATCGCACCGCTGGTGCACCGTGCGTGCGCGAACTGCCATCGACCCGGCCAGCCGGCGCCGTTCGCGTTGCTGACGTTCGACGACGTGTGGAAGCGGCGCGCGCAAATCGTCGAAGTGACGCAGGCTGGCGTGATGCCGCCATGGCTGCCCGTGCACGGCGAGTTCGCCGACGATCGCCGCTTGCGCGCCGACGAGATCGCCTTGCTGCAGCGCTGGGCCGATGCAGGCGGGCAGCGTGGCGATGCGACCAAGGAGCCAGCACCACCGCAGTTCACCGAAGGTTGGCAACTGCGCGAACCAGACCTCGTCGTCACGGCAACCGACGTAATCGAAGTTCCCGCCTCCGGTCCCGACCGCGTGCGCAACTTGGTGCTGCCGATCGCCGTCGATCGCCTTCGCTTCGTCGAAGCCATCGAGATCCAACCGCGCAACCGCGCCGTGCACCACGCGGTGCTCGGTGTCGATGCCACGCGCGAGTCGCGCCGTCGCGACGCCGAAGACGATGGGCCTGGGTTTGGCGGCATGTCGCTCGGCACGGCGCAGCCACCCGACGGCAACTTCCTCGGCTGGACGCCCGGCAAGAGCGTGCGGCGAGCGCCGCCCGGGCAGGCGTGGCGTCTGCGGCCTGGCGACGACTTCGTGCTGCAGCTGCACCTCGTGCCGACCGGCAAACCCGAACGCGTGCAACCGGCGATCGGCCTCTACTTCACCGACGCACCAACGACGACCACGTTTGTGCCCGTGGTGTTGTTCGACGACAAGATCGACATCGAAGCCGGCGTGCGCGACTTCACCGCGCGCGACCATCTCGACCTGCCGGTGCCTGTCGTGCTGCACGCGATCTACCCGCATGCGCACTGGCTCTGCCGCCGCATGCGCGGCACCGCGACCTTGCCCAGCGGCGAGCAGCGCGTGCTGTTCGGCGTCGACGCGTGGGACTTCGACTGGCAGGACGACTACCGCTTCGCGACGCCGATCGAACTGCCGGCGGGCACGCGCCTCGCGATGGAGTACGTGTTCGACAACAGCGAGCACAATCCGAACAATCCGAGCCGACCGCCACAGCGCGTTCGCTTCGGCCAAGCCTCCTCCGACGAAATGGCGACGTGGACGATCGCGGTCACCGTTGCGGACCGCGCCGCTCGCATCGCCCTCGACACCGCCGATGTCGCGCGCCAACTCGAGAAGGTGCCCGATGCGTGGAACGTGCTGCTGCGCCACGCCCGGCTTGCGCGCGAACGCGGCGACTTCGCGGTGGCGCAGCGCTCGATCGAACGCGCGCGGGCGATCTCGCCAGGTGCTGCCGATTGTGCGCTGGAAGCAGGCATGCTCGCCGAGGCGCAGAACCAGCTCGACGAAGCGCGCCGCGAGTACGAGGCGGCGCTGCGCCTCGATCCGGATCGTGGCCTCGCGCACCTGCAGCTTGGTGCTCTGCTCGGCCGGCAGGGCCGCGGCGAGGACGCCTTCACCCATTTCGAACAGGCGCTGCGCTCGTTGCCGAACGCGGCGATCGTGCATAGCAATCTCGCCACTGCCCACTTCCAACTCGGGCGGCTGGCGTCGGCGGCAACGCACTACGATCGCGCCGTCGCGCTCGATCCCGACTACTTCACGGCCTGGTTCAACCTCGGTCGCGTGCGCGCTCGCCTCGGCGAAGCAGCCGCCGCCAGGACCGCGCTGCAGCGAGCTCTCGCGCTGCGCCCCGACGATGCTCGGGTGCGCGCCGAGCTCGATTCGCTCGGCAAGTGAACCGGCGGCGCGCGGTCGCCGTTGCTGGCACCGTGCCCACGTTCCCTTTCCCGTGCGCACAGCCTCCCCATGTCGTCCGCGCACGGGCTACTTCTGTCCGGCATCGCTCTGGGAATCGCTCTCACCGCGAGCAGCTTCACCATGTGGTGCCAACTCGCGCCATCGCGGCCCCCGGCACCGTCGGCCTCGATCGTTGGCAAACCCGCCGCGGAACGCACGCTCGACGCGGCGCTGCAGCAACTGGTGCGCGGCAACGACGCGCAGCGACGTGGCGCCGCTCGCCAGGTGTTCCGGATCCGGCAAGGACACGAACGTCGGCGCGGCACGCCTCCCGTTGCCGACGCAACCCAAGCGACGCGCATGGTGCCGTTCTTGCTGCTGGCACTGGACGATCCTCTCGACGATGTGCGCGCCGTCGCCTTCGCGATGCTGGAGGGTTTTGGGCCGGACGCGCACTGGGCGAGTGGGCACGTGGCGCGCTTCGCCACGCGCGCCGATTCCGCGAACAAACGCCGCGCCGCGATGGCCCTTTGGCGCCTGACTGGCGCGCGCACGCGGTCGCTGCGATTGCTGCACGAGGTGCTCGCCGACGCCGAGTTCGCCGTGCGGGAAGCGGCGGCCCGCGACGTGCTCGAGATCTGCACCGGCATCGAACCGTACCTGCCGCAACTCGGCGCGTTCGGCATCGAGCTGCTCGCGCGGCTCGATCCGATTCTCGCAACCGACGACCTCGACCTGCGCACGAGCGTGCACGGCGTGATGGCGCAGTTACTGCGGTAGCGCCGCTACCGCCGTTGGCGCAGCATGTCGCGGCGCTGCCGCAGATGGCACAACGCATGCGCCCCGGCGAGCCCGCCGGCGACGATGGACCAGGCACTGACGCCATCGCCAAGCCAGCGTTCGTTCGTGCGAACCAGCACCAGCGTGAACGCGGGCAGTGGCAGCAAGACTCCGACGAGAAGGCCCACCGACAACGACGGCCAGTGCTCGGCCTGCACGCGACGCACTTCGCGTTCGAAGCAGCGCCATGCGATCACACCGATTGCCAAGTGCGCGAGCAGCAACCACCAGGCCTCGCCATCGCGGGCGACGCAAAGCAGTCCAATCGCGACCGCAACGCCCCGCAGCAACGCGAACAGCAACACGAACGCAAACCCGCCGAGCCCCGATTTGTCGCCGCCCGGACGGATGCCGCACAGCTCCCCCCATGCGAACGCGATGTAGACGCTGCACAGCCCCGCGAACGCAAACACGAGGTCGAGCGCAAGCGTGGCGAGCAGGGGCATGGCCATGTCATCCGGAACTGCAGGCCGGTGTGGCAGCGCGGCCACACGTTCGGAGAAGGCGGGTGGGTCCTGCCCCCACCATGCCAATGAGAGCCATGGTGGCGCCTACCGCCGCAACGGCGTTCGCTTTGTGGAGCGCATGGCTGTCGCGAACAGATCGCTACCGAGTGCGCCCAGGCCCGCGCAGTTCGATCTCCGCGATGCGCACCTGCTCACCCCACGTCGCGAGCCCGATGCGGTTCCTGCCGGGAATCGGCAGCAACGGGGCCTGGTCGAACAACACTTCGTCGCCGACCTTCACCGTGAGTCGTTTGCCGAACCACTGCAGTTCGAGCGTGTTGGTCTTCTTCGGATCGACGCGCCAAGGTTTGACGCCAGCGTCGTAGATGCGCTGGTCGTAACGCTCCAACCAGGCGTGCACCTTGTCAGAGCCCTCGGGTTCGAGGATCAGCGTCCACCCGGACAATGCGTCGCGCCGCCCTTCGCCTTGCACGATCACGCACGCTTTCGGCGGTCCCGAGCCTTCGGCGAACTCGAACGTCAGCAAGAACGCGTCCACCGCGTCGCAGGCCTTCTCCGGTAACCACGCGAGGTTGCTCGGCGAGTCCTTGGGGAAGCCAGGCCGCACGGTGAACTTGCGCCATTCGACGCCGCGGTCGGTGGCAAAGCCTTCGAGCGCGCCGTTGCGCACGCGCCACGAACCCACTTCGGTGTCGAGCTTGCGATGCGCACCGGAGTCGGTGAAACGCGCCTTCCAGCGGGACGGCCATTTGCGGCCATCGGGCACGTCGATCGCAGCGAGCTTCTTCACCGGCGGATCGAGGTCGGTCGACCAACCAGTCAGCGGCGTGCCGTTGCGTTGCGCCACCGCCATCGTCAGCCCCGCGAGCCCCATGTGGTTGTAGAGCTTGACCAGGATCTTGTTGCGGCCGGCGCGCAGCGTCACCGGAAAGCGAATCGCATCCGGCAGCATCACGTTCCAGTGCGGTCGCCACGGCCCGAGCGGCCCGCCGCCGCCGGCGTACTTGCCGACCAACTCGTCGTTGACGAAGACCGTCACCTCGTCGTCGCAACGCAAGTGCAGGAACGCCTGCTGCTCGCTGGCGATGTGCACATGGGTCAGCGCGTAGAGCGCCGTCCAATCCATGTAGGGATAGTCGAACTGCACGTAGCCCGTCGCATCGACGGTGACCGGCTTGTCGCCAGGATGCCGCCAGGTCGGGTTGTTGTTGAAGCCAGAGTACTTCGCGCCGAGATCGATCTCGAGCTCCGGCGGGAAGCGAAACGCATCGGCGTCGGCACCGTCGCGACGGAACGGCCCGATGACCCACCAGTCCTTCACCACGCCGAGTTCGAGTTGGTACGCGGCGAGGTCGGCCTGTTCACTCTGCAGCTTGCCCGCCATCACGTCGCGCGGCACCGGCGAACCGGGCGCATCGTCGAGGGCGCCTGCCCCAGCCCGTCGCGTCGCTAGCTGCTGCTCCGCGCGGATCGCAGCGAGATCGGCCGGCACCAACGGCCAGCGGAAGCGGATCAAGTCGGCGAACGCCTTCTCGCCAAACGCTTCGACGAGATGGAACGCGAACGCGCGCGCCAGCGTTGGCGTGCGCGCGTCCTTCACGAGATCCTTGCGGTAGTCGCGGAAGAATTTGCGGTAGCGCTGCCACTGGTAGCCTTCGCCGCTCTTGCCGTACTCGGTGACGAAGTGCAGGAAGAAGCCCGCCGACGGCCCGTAGTTCGGAATGCGCCAGTATTCGAGGTCGCGTTCGAGGTAGTCGCCGAGGAACGCACGCAGCGCGAGCCCGATCGACGCGCGGCCGCCGGCAACCTGGCCGAGTTCCATCTGCGCGAACGCAGCGCCGAAGTCGGCCAGACCTTCGTGCATGCCGCCGTAGACCGGCGTCGTGTCGTCGATGCAGTGGGTGAGCTCGTGGTAGAGCAACCCATTGTCGACCCGTGTGCCCTTCGCCGCGGCGTCGGCATTGCCGATGTCGATGATCTTGCCGCCGCCGACACCGCCGCCGAACTCCCACAGTTCCTTCCAATAGACGGTGACGCGATCGCCGTTGGGATTGGGCACGCGACCGAACAGATCGGTCAGCCAGAGGTAGGCGAGGTCGAAGCGCAGCAAGCTGTCGTCGGGGATCGTGTCGACGAGCTGCTTTGGCCCGATCACCACGAAGCGATGCGAAACTCGCGTCGAGGTGCGCGCCCAACACGGATGGTCCATCGCCGCCTTCGCTTCGGCACGTTCGTCGGCCGGAACATCGGCGAGCCACTCCATGTCGAACTGGTCGCGGGCGGCTTCGCCTTCGGCGCGGAACTCGTTGGTGAACGTCAGCGTGTGCAGCAGCGCGCGGGCGATGCCGCGCTGGGACTTGTCCTTGGCGAGATGCAGCGCGTGCGCGATGCGGTCGAGGCCCTTCCACTTCGCGGCCAGCTGGTCGACGACCGCCTGTTGCTCCTCACCGATGGCGAACACCTTCTTGGCGATCCCGTCGCGATCCTGCGTCGCACGCTTCGCCTCGTCGAGCGCTCCCAACACGGCGCGGTCGGCATCGGCCTGCAAGGCGCCACCGACCTCGTCGAGCAGCATCAGGGCCCCGAGCAGTTTGCCGCGATCGAACATGCGGCCGGCGACCTGGCGCAGATACCGCGCGCGCTCGGCTCGGATGCGTTCTTGCACGATGTCGTGCTCTTCGAACGTGAGCGCCGCCGGCGGTGACTTGCCGACCACCAACAGCGCCTTCTGCAACTTGCCCTTCAGCGGATAGTCGTCGAGGTTGCGGAACGCGAACTCGAGCTGGTCCCACGCTTCCTGTGGCTTCGTCGGTGCCAGAGCGAGCGCAGTCGCGATCGTGGCATCGACAGCGGTCGAATCCGGAACCGGCGCCTCGCCGGGCCATGGGAACGTAGCGACGACGACCATCCCATCGCCGCCGACGTTGCGCGCGAGCGGCGGCGACACGGTGTCGGCTGCGGCGTCGTGGAAGCCGAGCGCGACCTCGATGATGTCGCCGACCAGCACGCCTTGTGGCGGCGTGCGAAACACCAGCGGCAACGAGTACTCGACCGGCTTCTGCTTGGCCCACTGCTTCGTCGGAACCGGCGGCGCGTGGTCGCGGCGCAACAGCATCCGCCCAGCGCGCCTCAACTCGACCCGCACCGCCCACGGGCGATCGAGCACTTCCTCGCACACAAACCCCAATCGCAGCGCCGCGGTGCCGGTCTTGGCCAAGGTCGCTGCATCGACCGTGGCGGTCACGTTCACCGGCAGCGACATCGGTCGCTGCGCCGTCAACGCTGCGAGGGCCAGGTGCCCGACGACGACCATGGAGAGCGAAAACGACGCGCGCATCGGAAGCTGAGTCTAGCCACATCCGCCGCCGGCTCGACGCGAGGCATGCGTTCCTTGGTCGCCGAGTTTGCCACGCGCGCGGCGATCGTCTCGATCCGGGACGGGCGCGTGCAGGCACTGGCATCGAAGCCTCGCGCCCTCGCCGAGCGCATCTCGGGCCAATCACTGAATTCGCGAAGGGCAATTGCCGAAAGGAACCCCGCCGCAGTTCGTGGCACGAGGAGAGGTTGATGCAAGAGAACACACAATCGGTCCACGCCCAGCGTGGCTTCACTCTGTTGGAGATCGTGATCGCGATTGCGGTCCTGGCACTGCTCGCCGGCACCATCGTGCCGATGGTCGGATCGACCATGGCCGACAGCAAGAAGGCCCAGGCGCAGAGCGAGGTGAAAGCGATCGTCGAAGCGATCGGCCGCTACAAGCTCGACACCGGCCTGTATCCGCCAGGCGAACAGAACAACCCGAACGCGAACTTCGGCTCGACCGACTCGGCGATGCTGTCGCTGTCGACGACCCTGGTCCACGGCACCAAGAAGTACCTGAGCAAGGCGATCACGCGCGATCCGTGGGGCCGGCCGTACATCTACGGCATCAACACTGCGGGGGGCAACATCACCGACGTCTTCGTGTTGTCGATGGGGCCGGATGGCGTCCAACAGACTGGCTCAGCCCAAGCCAACATCGGTCAGACACTCGGCGACGACGCCGGCGCCTTCTTCGATCTGTGAGAGCGAGATGAACAGCACTGATGCCAACTGCAACGGAGTCCGGTCGCTGGGCTCCGGCGGTTTCACGCTGCTTGAGATCGTGATCGCCATTGCGGTGCTCTCGCTGCTCGCCGGCACCATCGTGCCGATGGTCGGTTCGTCCATGGCCGACAGCAAGAAGGCGCAGGCGCAGGCCGAAGTGAAAGCGATCGTCGAAGCCATCGGCCGCTATCGCCTCGACACCGGCACCTATCCCGCCGGCCCCGTTCTCCCGAACATCCCGGGCATCGCCTTCTGCCTGGATCCGGCCGCGCTGGTGCCGCACTACACAAGAGTGCTCGTGTCTGGCCAAAAGAAGTACCTGAGCAAGCCATCTACCGTCGATCCATGGGGACGCGCCTACATGGGTGAGATCACCACCGCGGCCGGCGCCATCGCCGACGTGTGGGTGATGTCGTACGGGCCCGACGGCATCGAACAGACGAGCTGGCAACAGAAGAACCAGGGCGTCGCAGCGGGCGACGACATCCTCGCCATCTTCGATCTGTGATCTAGTGACGGCGTGCGGTGCGGGAAGGCACCCGCAGCCTTCTGCGCCCGGCAACCCGTTCAGGCCTTGCTGCGCACGACGGTCATCGCTTCCTGGATCGTTGTGAGCCCGGCCCACGCCTTCTCGACGCCGTCCATCAGCAGATCGCGGAAACCGCTCGCTCGCGCCGCGACCAGCAACTCTTCCTCGGCCGTTCCCTTGGCGAGCAACCGCGCCAGCTCGTCGTTCCAGAACAGGATCTCGTAGATCGGCACGCGCCCGATGAAGCCGCGCGAGCGACAACTGCCGCAACCCTCCGCGCGCCGCCAATTGCCACCTTTGGCGAACTGCGTGAGCCCGAAACGCGTGAGCACTTCCGTGGGGGCCGGCCCCGGCTTGCTGCAATCGGGGCAAAGGCGACGCACGAGTCGTTGCGCGACGACGGCCGTGATGGTCGGCGCCAGCAGGTAGGGCTCGACGCCCATGTCGATCAACCGCGTCACCGCGCCGATCGCCGAGTTCGTGTGCAACGTCGACAGGACCATGTGGCCGGTCAGTGCGGCATGCACGGCGATCTCGCCGGTCTCCTGGTCGCGGATTTCACCGACCATGACGACGTCGGGGTCCTGACGCAGCATCGACCGCAGCACCGTCGCGAACGTTCGCCCGGCCTTCGGATCGACCTGCACCTGCGTGACGTTCTCGAGTTCGTATTCGACCGGATCCTCGACCGTGATCAGGTTGCTGTCCTCCTGGTTGAGGTAGTGCAGCACACCGTAGAGCGTGGTCGTCTTGCCGGAGCCCGTGGGGCCGGTCACCAGCACGAGTCCGTTCGGCGAACTGGCGGCGGCGCGCAGCCGATCCGCCTGGTCCTTAGACATGCCCTGCTCGGCAAGGTCGAGTTTGACGTTGGTGCGGTCGAGCACACGCAACACTGCTTTCTCGCCGTGCACGGCGGGCAATGTGCTTACGCGGAATTCGACGACGCGCCCCGAACCCGTCTTGCGGCGAAACTGGCCGTCCTGCGGCTTGCGGCGTTCGGCGATGTCGAGATCAGCCAGCACCTTGATGCGCGAGATCAGCGCCGAGTGCAGGGGCTTTGGCAGCATCTGCGTCGCTTCGAGGCAACCGTCGACACGCATGCGCACCTTGCAGCGCGTGCGGCCGACTTCGATGTGGATGTCGCTGGCGCGACGACGCAGCGCGGCGTCGATCAGCAGGTTGACGAGGTCGACGATCGCGTTGTCACCGGCGACTTCGCGCAGCTTCTGCGGGGTCGCCAGGGCCGACTCGTCGAGGCGGTCGAGGTCGAGCCGCGCAAGCAACGCTTCGATGCCTTCGCCTTTGCTGTCGCGCTGGCGCAAGCCCGCAGCGATCGCCGTCGGCGTCACCACGGTCGGCATCACCGGCGCGCGCGCCAGTTCCTGGATCGCATCGATCGTGTGCAGATCGGTCGGATTCTGCAGCCCGACGACGAGGTGCCCCTCCTGCCAACGCAGGGGCAGCGCCTGGAACTGCTGCATCGCCTCCTTCGGCAACACACTCAACACGACCGGGTCGAGATCGAGCGCATCCGGATTCTCGAACGGCAATTCGAGGCTCTTGGCGAGAAGACGATACGCGTCCGACTCCGGGACGAGGCCGAGCACGTGCAGTCGCTCAATGAAGTCGATGTCGTTGGCACCTGCGGTGCGCCACAGCTCCTGGGCTTTCTCGGGCGGGATGCCACCGATGCTGGCGGCAAGTTCCACGACCAGAGGAATCGTCTCCATGCGGACCTGATCGAACGTCCGACTAGCGTTTCTTGAAGGTCCCTGTTCAAGACTCGGGCCGCGTCCCGCCGATGGGGCCGCGGGGATCATGTCGACCAGGCGACAAACAGGCTTCACCACGATCGAGATCGTCATCGCCATTGCGGCGATCGCGCTGCTCACCGGCACCATCGCTCCGTTCGCCGGCAGCGCCCTCGAATTGGCTCGCCTCGACCGCGCCACCCGCGAAGTCGAATCGATCGGACGCGCCGTGGAGCACTTCCGAGCCAGCGTCGGTCAGTGGCCGGCGTGCAATCGCGCCGGTGCAATCGCGGTGACGAAACTGGTGTCGGGCGACGTCCTGCCCACGGTCAATCCTTGGCGCAACACCAGCGCCTTCGATGCCGAGTTCGCCGCGGGCACGATCGACACGCTACGCAACCAGCTGCAGAGCAACACGCCGCAAGGCGTTGCCGCCGAAGCTTGGGACACAACCGGAACAGCCTCGCCGTGGATCGGGCCGTACCTGAAGCAGTCGCCGCTCGATCCGTGGGGCCGACCCTACCTGGTCACGGTGCGATCAGGTTGGTCCACCGATGTGGTCGCCGACCGCGGCGTCTGGGTGCTCAGCGCCGGTCCCGACGGCTGCGTGCAGACGACCACCTACGACTACAACGCCCGGCCGGTCGGCGACGACATCGGCTGGCTCGTGCGCATGAGGCATCCATGAGCCCGATGCTCGCACGCCCGCCCGAAGCGGCGGCCAACGTCAAAGACGAAGGCAACGTCGAACGGCGCAGCCGCACCAGAGACACGTCGTTCGGCAGCAAGTTGCAAGTGCCGCCCGCCGCGATGGGCGAACTGCTGCGCAACCTCGCCACCGGACTCGACGCCGGCGTGCCGCTGATGCGCGCGCTCTCGGTCGAAGTCGAACAGGCCGAGCTGCCCGTGGTCGGCAAAGTCTGCGAAGCGATCGGAACCGACCTCGCCGCCGGCGCGCCGCTCGCCGAGGCGGTTGCCAAACACCCGCGCACCTTCCCGCAGCTGCTGGTCAACCTGATCCGCGCCGGTGAGCAATCCGGCCAGCTGGTGCCGGTGCTGCACGACCTCGCCGACTTCATCACGTGGCGCGAGCAGACTCGCAAGACGCTGCGCAAGGCGGCGATGTACCCGGCGATCGTGATCACGGCGGTCTACTACGTCGTCGTCCTGATCTTTGGCTTCGTGATGCAGCAGTTCGGCTCGCTGTTCGGCAAGCTCGGCGCCAACCTGCCGCCGAGCGCAAAGCAGGCAATGGCGATCAGCGAAGTCATCGCCGGCAACCTCGTCTTGTTCGTGCTCGCGTGGCCAGGCCTGTGGCTGCTGCTGTGGGCGATCGGCAAGACCCACACTGGTAGCCATCTGTTCTTGCGCGTGTTCTGCCGCATGCCGATCGTCAGCGGCGTCGTCTCGTGCTTCGACCTGGCGCGGCTGACGCGCAACCTCGCCGTGCTGTCCAACGCCGGCATTCCGCTGCTGCGCGCGATGCAACTGAGCCGCGACGTCGTCGCCGATCCTGCCCTGCGCGACAAGTTGCAGTTGGTCGAGGACGAAATCACCGGCGGCAAGTCGCTGCTGCAGGCGGCACAGGACACCGAAGCGCTGCCGCCGCGCGCCCTCAATCTCATCCACGTCGGCGAAGAGTCCGGCCAGATGCCGGCGACGCTCGCGCGCCTCGCGGCGTTCTATCGCGAGAAGGCCGGCGAGTCGGTCGCCAAGGCCCTGGCCTTGATGACGCCGATCCTCAGCCTGTTCATGGCGGTGATCGTCGGCGGCATCGCCGTGATCGTGTTGAAGACGCTCTACTCGTCGATGCTGACGTTGGGGAAGGGCTGACCATGCCGCGCCCACCTCGCCAGTCCGGCTTCACGCTGCTCGAAGTGGTCGTCGCGATTGCGATCCTGGCGATCGTCGCCGGCACCGTGCTGCCGCTCGGCTCGTCGCAACGACGCACCGACCAGACCGAACGTGTGCTCGACAAGCTCGCGCGCATTGAGCAGGGAATGACCCGCTACCGGCGTGATCGCGGCGCGTTTCCGGCGAGTCTCAGCGATGCGACGTTCCTCGGTCCGTACTTCGCCGCGGGCATCGAGAACGACGGCATTCGCGACGATTGGAGTCCCACGGGAGCTGCCTTGCAGTACCAGGTGGCCAGCGATGTCGCGCACGTCTGGAGCGTGGGACCCGTGCCGATCTCTGGCCCGCCCGACCAGCAGAGCTACCGGATCGACGTACTGCCCTCGGAAGTGAATCCCCTGGTGGTGGCCAACCCCGTGCAGACCACGCGGGACCTGATGACGCTGATCGTCAACGAGTGCTATCGGATCAACGCCGCCTACGTCCGCAGCACGCTGAACCACAGCTACTACCGCCGCTATCGCGCACTCTCCTACAGCCGCACACGCCTCCCGACCACGGTGCCGCTGACGGATGCATGGGGAACGACGCTGCAAGGCCACTACTTCGGCTTCTTCGTGTGGAGCGCGGGCCCGGACCGCCGGTTCAACACCACCGACGACATCAGGATCCCATGATGCCCCGCGCAGAATCCCCATCGTCCGGGTTCACGTTCCTCGAACTCGTCATCGTCATCGCGATCGTCGGCATGCTCGCCGGCACGTTGGCGACGATGGCCGGCGCGCAGCTCGCTGCCGACAAGACGGCCGCGGTGCGCACCGACCTCGAAGCGATCGGCATCGGCTTGCAGAGCCACTACGCCGAGAACGCGCGCTTTCCCGCAGCACTGAACGCCGTTGGCTTCTACGGCGTCAACGTCGCGCCCGGTGTTGGCGACGACCTGCTCGAAGACGGTTGGGCCGCGGCCAACACCTACTACCGCTACGCGACGACCAGCAACCCGGACACGGCGACCGTGTGGAGCGTCGGGCCCGACGGCTTCGACAGCGGCTCCATCAACGAAACGCTGCGCATCACGGTGCACGGCGCGCTCGCCGGACTGCCCAAGACGCGATCTCGCCTCAACGTGATCGGCGGCGCCCTGGCCCAGCACCTAGCGGCTGGCCGCAGCATCACCGGCAACTGGACCACCGACCGCACCGCACTTGGGCTTGGTGCCGAGTACGCGACCGACGGCTTTGGCACCACGTTCCAGCTGCTGACGACCGACCGCGTCGTGCGCAGCGCTGGACCCGACCGCAACTTCGCAACGACGGCCGACAACCTCACGAACTGACATGAAGACCTGGATCCATGCCGAGTGGGACGACACCCAATTGTCGGTGCTGCTGCTGCGCGGCCGCGGCAAGCGCGCCACGGCAACGTGCAAGCGCGTGACGTGCACTGCCACGCCCGAGAGCATCGGCAAGTCGCTGGCGGACGTGTGCGGCGACGCAATGCAGGGCAAGGTCGAGCTGGTGCTCGCGGTCAACGACCGGCGCTTCGTCTGCGGCACGACCGTCGCCACCGGCAAGGACATCGCCGCGGCGATCTTCGACGACGCGCGCAAGAACGGCCTGATGGGCCAACCCGACGAATGCATGGTCGGTTTCGTGCCGCGCGGTGACGTGGTCGGTTACTGCGTGGCGCCGAAGTCGATGGTCGAAGAACTCGACCGCGGCATCGTCGCCGCCGGCTTCACGCGCCGTCGCATCACCGCCAGCGAAGCGGTGTTCGCCAACCTCGCTACGACCGCTGGCGAAACCAACGGCGTGCTCGATCTGCGCGAAGGCCGCGGTTCGTTCTTGCTGGTCAGCAACGGGCTGCCCGTGGCGCAACGCCGCCTGCGCCTGCCCGGCGGCGTCGGCATTCGCCCGTGGGAAGACAACGACCTCACTCTGCTGCTGACCACCGAGATGCAGCGTTCGCTGCAGTTCTTCAAGCAGCAGGGCCGCACCGCGCCGAACCGAGTCTTCGTCGCCGGCAACCTCGAAGGCGGCCCGGCGATGGTGATCACCTCGATGACGACCATGTTGTCGACCGCGGTCGCATTCCCCGAGCGGGCGCAACTCGATCGCCTGCAAGGCGTCGACATGCCGCTGACGTGGACGGTGCCGGCGCTGGCGTCGGTCGCCGATCCGCGGTCGCTGCCGAGCGTCGTCGAGCCGCGCTACCTGACCAAGGTCGAGAAGACGGTGATCGTAGTGTCGCAGACGCTTGCCGCTGCATGCCTCGCCGCGGGCCTCTGGCTCGGCCACCAGGCGCTGCAGCCGGGCGTCGCGATCCTGCGTTCGGAGATCGCCGACAAGGAACGGGAACTCAGCGAAGCGCGCGTCGCCGTCGATCGCTTGCGCGCCGAGAAGGCCGTGCCCGAAATCGTGATGCAGCGCAAGCGCGCGCTCGCGCAGCACGAGAGCGATCTCTCGTCCAGCTTGATGCTGGCCAGCCTCGCCCAAGCGTTGCCGCCATCGGCGAAGCTCACTTCCATCGACATCGACAAGGACCAGCGGCTCTCGATCGAAGGTGTGTTCGCACCCGACGCGCGACGCTCGACGGTCGAGATGTTCGCGGCATTGGATGGCCGCCTGCGTTCGTTGCCCGGCGTGCGCACCAGTGGTGGCAACGTCGAACCGCCCGACGAACAGGGCCTGTCCAAGTTCCAGTCGTGGGTCAGCCCGAAGGAGTCGAAGTGAACGCATTCCTCAAACGCTGGCTGCCGTGGACGATCCTGCCGGTCGCCGGCGGCACCGCGTTCACTTTCGGATCGACCTGGTGGCTGGCAGTGCCACGCCAGGAAGAGCGCTACCGGATCGACATCGAGATCGCGACGCTGCAGGACGAAGCCCGCGGCCTCGCCGGGGCAACCACGACTCCCGCTTCGATGCACGAAGACCAGTTGCCGACGCGGCGCGGCATGGGCGATCTCGCCAGTGAACTGGCGGAACGCGCCGCGGCAAACGGGGTGCGCATCGTGACCGTCGATGTTGCCGTCGACCAAGGCAGTGCGACGCCCGCACCGGCGGCGGCGGCGACGACGCCAGCACTCCCGCCGATGCCTGCCACGGCACCGGGCGTGAGCAGCCAACCCAACGACCCGAGCCTGAACGTCGTGACCCTGGATCGCCTCGACCTCGTGGTCTGCGTCGAAGGTTCGTTCGACGCGATGGTGCGATTCTTGCACGCCGTCGAAACCAACCCCCGACTCACCCGACTTGTCGATCTGCACGTGCAACCGCGCGCGCGGATCGTCGAAGCGACTCTGACGGTACGCGGCTACCACTTCGCTGGAACGTCACCTGGCGGCACCACGGGCGCCGCCGCGATGCCCGCGGCTCCGGGAGGACGCTGACATGGCGAAGAAGAAGAGCAACGGCACCAACGGCAAGGTCGCGTTGATGGTCGCCGTGGTCGTGGTGTCGGCGTGGGTCAACCGTGACTTCATCACCGGCCTGTTCGGCAGCAGCGATGCGAGCCTGACGTCCGCGAACGGCGCGACGCACGATCCGACGATGTATGGGCCGGTGCCGGGCGGCTTGCCGCCAGGTGCGGTGCCGATCGGCGAAACGAAGACCGCGAGCGGGGAAGTCGATCGTTCCGGTCGCATTGCCGGTTCCAAGCTGCCGACGGAGCGGCTGCCCGACCCGTTCCTGCATCCTCCGGCCGAAGGCGCAAAGACCAAGACCGACACCGCACCCGTGGCGATCACCGAAACGAGCCTGCCGGTCGTCTCGATGCTGATGCAGACCAACCGCGGCGCCGTAGCGCTCGTGGATGGTCGTCTCGTCGGCGTCGGCGATCGCATCGCCTTCGGCATCGTCGAGGCGATGACCGTGGATCGCGTCGTCGTGCGCAACGAAGCCGGCGAACGCATCGAACTCCCGCTGCAGACGTCGGGCGCGCGCAAGGTCACTCGACCGGCGAAGAAGTCCGACGTGACCGATGCCGACCCGGCGGACGCCCCGGCGACCGGCGGCACGTCACCGAGCCTCGTCGACAACCTGCAGACCCTGCTGAACCAGACCGAGGCCCGCAATGGGGCCACGCCCCCGGCCGCCACTGGCGCGACCAGGAGATGAAACACATGAACCGATTCCTCGTCCGTTCCTCGGTCCTGGCGATGGTGTGCGCCGGCTGCCACTTCGCTGCCGCGCCGACCACCACGCCACCAACGGCGCCCACCTCGTCGCCGCTCGAAGAGTTCCCCGGCCTTGGCATCACCATGCTGCCGGCCACCGATGTCGCGATCGGCACCGATGAACCGCGCATCCAATCGCTGTCGGCGCGCGAGACGCCGATGACCGATCTGCTGTTTGCGCTGTTCAAGGACAGCGACATCAACCTGCTGGTTGAAGCGGACACTTCCGGCACCGCGACGTTCGACGTGAAGAACGCAACCGTCGCCGAAGCCTTCCAGGTGTTCATGTCGGCGTTCGATCTGGCCTACCGCTGGGACGGCACGTTCTTGCGCATCACGCCAATGGAACGGCGCACCTTCACCGTCGACATGCCGAACCGCACCGCGTCGGGCGGCAGTGGCGAGGGCGGTGGCACCTCGGGTGACGTCGGCGGCGGCACCGGTTCGGACGGAGCCAGTTCCGGCGGCGTGAGCGACAGCGGCGGCGGTGGTGGCGCGAGCGGCTCTGCCAGCGACGCTTCGTCGTCGGGCAACTCCTCGTCCGACAGCTTCTGGACGCGCCTGCAGCAAGATCTGCGCACGCTGTCGCAGGACGAAACCGACGCGCGCGTGGTCGTGAACCCGCTGCTCGGCATCGTGGTCACCGAGGGATCGCCGAGCCTCGTCGATCGCGTCTCCGACTACGTCGACACGGTGCGCCGCCGCGCCTCGCGGCAAGTGTCGATCGAAGCCCGCATTCTCGAAGTGCAGCTCAGCGACGGCTTCCGCATGGGCATCGACTTCTCGGCGTTCCCCGGGTTCTTCAACTCGGGCAAGACCGGCACACTGGCGAACGGCTACACGCTCGGCCAGGGTCTCGCCAGCGGCGTCGATGCGCTGCAGGTCGGCTTCATGAAGCCCGGCCAGTTCTCGCTGTTCCTCGACATGTTGCAGTCGAAGAACCAGGTCCGCGTGCTGAGCAGCCCGCGCGTCTCCACGCTCAACAACGTCGCCGCAACGATTCGCGTCGTCGAGCAGGTGCCGATCATCGAACGTGAGATCATCGACACCAACGGTGTCTCGCGCACCCAGTTCAGCGTGCGCTTCGCCGACGCCGGCGTGTCGGTTCGCGTGACGCCGCAGATCGGCGAAGACGGCACCATCAGCTGCGACGTCGTGCCTTCCATCGTCGAGGTCGGTGGCTTCGTCAGCACGCCCGACAACCTGGTCACCGAGCCGATCCTCAACACACGCTCGATCACAACCACGCTGCAGATCCAGGATGGCCAGACGGCGGTGATCGGCGGCCTGCGCTCGACGCGCAAGACCGAGACCCTGACGCAGGTGCCGCTGCTCGGCGACATCCCGTGGCTCGGCGCACTGTTCAGCACGACCGTGCACGACAGCGTCGAGACCGAACTGCTGATCGTCCTGCAACCGCGCATCCTGTCGGGTGCGTGGGCCGACGAAGACCTCGATCGCGGCACCGATCGCCTGGTGCGCCTGCGTCGTCCGTTCCAACTGTCGTCGATTGCGATGGAGGAAGGCGCTTCGCTGTGGCGTGAGAACGCGCTGCCCGACCAACCGCGCCGGGTCGATGGCGACCCGCGGCCCGCTCCGGCCAAGATCGCAACCGAAACGGGCAAGGGCGTGCTGACGCGTGCTGCTCTGGCGAAGCTGTCACTGGCGCGCGCGTTCCGCAGCCTCGACGCGGGCCACACCACGCAAGGGCGCGAAGAGATCGACGAATCGCTCGCCCTCGACGGTTCGCAACCGATGGCGTGGCTGCTGCGCGGCGTGGTCGATCTGACCGATCGCCGCTTCCAGTCGGCGCGTCGCGCGCTGCAACGCGCGGCCGAACTGATGCCGACCGAGCCGGTGACGCGCTGCAACCTCGGCATGCTCGAACTGCGCGCCGGCAGTCCGGTCGCCGCGGAAGGCCACTTCCGCGCTGCATTGGCCACCGGTCCGCACGCGATCCTGCACAACAACCTCGCAGTTGCCTTGCTGCAGCAAGGCAAGCACGCCGAAGCTGCGACCGAATGCCGGCAGGCGATCGCGCTCGACCCCGCCTTGCACGAAGCCCACGTCAATCTGGCGGTGGCACATCTTCGTGCCGACGACAAGGCCGGTGCCATGGCGGCTGCCCGCGATTTCCTGCTGCGCGGCGGCGACCTCGCTGATCCGCGCCTCGCCGGGATCCGCCCGTGGCTGCAAGAACTTTCGATGCCATCGACGCCCGCGCCTCCCGCCGCGCCAGCCGTCGAAACCAGCAATCAAGGCTAAGGGAAACCAACCCAATCGCCCGATGGATCACACGGAGAGGAAACCATGAACTCACGCACCCGTCAGCACGGCTTCACGCTCGTCGAAGTCGTCATCGTCGTCGCCGTCCTGGCATTGCTCGCCGGCGTCGTCGTTCCCATGTTCGGCACGGTGAGCCGCGACGCGAAGATCGCTCGCATCACGCAGCTCTACGACCAAATGCGCAACTCGGTGCAACGGCACTACGCGGACACCAGCGCCTTGGCCATCGAACTGTCCGGCCAAACCGGCGCCGCCAACCACCGGCTCAGCATGAACCCGGGCACGGTCGGTTGGAAAGGCCCGTATATCGACCACCCGATCAACCTCTCGGACAATCCGTTCGGTGGTTACTGCGAACTGCACCAGCAGATGACGAACGTCAACAACCTCGGCCCGGGCTTCGACCTCGATGGTGACGGCACCAACGAAATGGTCAATGCCGGCCAGATGCTCTGCCTGAGCAACGTGCCGATCGCGGAAGCGCAGGAGATCAACGCCAAGCTCGACACCGGCGTCGCTGGCGCCTGGGATGCCTCGGGTCGCGTGAAGTACGTCGGCGGCGTGCTCGTCCTGTTCTTGATGGACGCGCCAAACTGAGCGGACTCGCGGTCGTCAATGAACGACCGCTCTCGCTACTGCCAGTTCTCCCATTGCTGGTAGGCCTCGGCTAGCTCCTGCTTCTTCTTCACTTCGCTCGCCTGCAGTTCCTTCATCTTGCTCGCCGACGCGTAGTTCGCTGGATCTAGCATCGCCGCGCGCAGGGCCTCGATCTCGGCTTCGAGCGCGAAGATGCGCTCCTCGAGCTTCTGGAACATCAGCGGATTGCGGACCTTGCCGGTCTCGATCGCTTTCTTCGGCTCGCCCGCGGGCGCCGCGGCTTCGGCCTTCTTCGCCGCCCGCTCACGCGCATCGACTTCGGCGGCGCGCGCAGCCGCCCGCTCTTCGGCGAGCACACGTTGGCAGTGCAGAAGGCCCTGCTCGAACGTGCGCACGGCCCCGCTCTCGACCCACAGCACGCGGTCGGCGACTTCTTCGACCAGCTTGCGATCGTGCGTGATCAGCACCACGGTGCCGGGGAACTCCTTCAACGCCTGCTCGAGACCTTCGGTGCCGGCGACGTCGAGGTGGTTGGTCGGTTCGTCGAGGCACAACAGGTCGAACTGCGCGCGGGTCATGCGCGCCAACGACAGCCGCTGCTTCTCGCCGCCGGACAGCTCGCTGACCGGCTTCTCGACGTCGTCGCCGCAGAACAGGAACAGGGCCAGATGGTCGCGCAGCGTGCGCTCGTCGACGGTGCGGTCGATTTCGCGCAACGCTTCGAGCACCGTGCCCTGGTGCGGCAGGTCGTTCTTCTCCTGGCTGAAGTAGCCGATGCGCAGGTTGTGCGCGCGCTTGATCGCACCGCCGGCCGGTTGGCCGATGCCCGCGAGCAGCCGCAGCAGCGTGGT
>SXPB01000093.1 GCA_005776475.1 Planctomycetia bacterium | reverse complement strand
TTTGGATACTTGCCTTGGAAGTTGCGGATTGCCGCGAGACGCGGGTCGAGATCGGCGCCGGGGAGAGCGGTGCTGTCAGCCATGCGATGGGAACCTCGGAACGAGTGGCGGCGCAGCATCGGGCTTCACCACCACTTGTCCAAGCCCTCGCCGCCGTTCCCGCTCCACGTTCGCGTAACGCCGCGATACGGGGCAGCCGTTGCGTGGCGATCGACCGGGGCAGGGGGTAGAACTGCGCGCTTCGCAACCGTTGACCCCGCGCCCCGCCCTGCCCGCCTGATGCTGTCGCTCGAGCCCTTCCTCATGGAACGCATCACCTTGCCCAAGGTGTGGGGTGGGCGAGCTCTGGAGCGATTGCTGGGCATCGACCTCCAGCCCGACCAGAACGTCGGCGAAACCTGGGAGCTCTACGACCGCACCGAAGGCAGCAGTCGCCTGCGCGGCAGCACCACCACGCTCGCCGACCTGATGGCGTCGATGCCCGAACAACTGGTCGGGCGCGGTGTGCCGCTGGCGCATGGCGGTCGCTTTCCGCTGTTGCTGAAGTTCCTCGACGCCCGCGACCAGCTGTCGCTGCAAGTGCATCCCGACGACGCGCAGGCTTCGACCGACAGCGGCAAGAACGAGGCCTGCGTCGTGTTGCACGCGGGCGACCGCGCGGGGATCAGTTATGGGCTCCGCCCCGGGGTCACTCGCGAGGGCTTCCTCGCCAGCCTCGGCTCGCCCGCCGTCGAAGCGATGGTGCACACGTTCCGCCCCGAAGTGGGCGACACGATCCACATTCCGCCTGGCACCGTGCACGCGATCGGTCCCGACGTCGTCGTGTTCGAGGTGCAGCAAAACAGCGACCTGACCTACCGCCTGCACGACTACGGCCGCGGTCGCGAACTGCACATCGACGAGGCCACTGCGGTGATGCGCGTCGAAGAGCCGCCGGCGCCGCGGCCGGTGACGATGCCGGTTGCGCTCTCCGACGGCGGCACGCAGCTGATCCTGACCACCGACTTCCGGTTGCGCCGCTACTCGCTGCGGCAGAACCTCGAACTGCGCTCCGGCGGCCGCTTCGTCACCATCACCGTCGTCGCCGGCCAGGGCACGTTGCGATGGCCCGGCGCGCGCGTCCACGGCACACTGCCTTTGCGCACGGGGGACACTGCCCTCGTGCCGGCGTGCACTGCACGCTTCACCTTGTCACCGACCGAACACCTGAACGTGATCCTCTGCGATCCCGGAGTGCGTTGATGGCCCGTCGTCACGAAGATCGAAAGCCCGGGCAGCGGTTTGTGCGAGGCGATGGCCCGCGCCGCGATGCTCCACGACGCGACGGCCCGCGCCGCGACGCCCCACGCCGCGATGGACCGCGTGGCCCGCGCAACAAGGGCCCCGGCGCCAACCAGGGCCCGGCGGGCAACGAGCGACCACGCTTTGGCGCGAGCAAACCGCGGCCGGTGCGCGGCAGCACACGGCGCGCGCAAGGACTCGTCGTCACGCCAGCCGGCGCCCCCGATGCCGGCACCAAGGACGGCAAGCTCCGCCTCAACCACTTCCTGGCGATGAGCGGCGTCTGCAGTCGCCGCGCCGCCGACGAGATGATCCGCTCGGGCCGCGTCGAGGTGAACGGCGCGCTCGTCACCGAACTCGGTGTGCGCATCGATCCCGACGCCGACGACGTTCGCTTCGACGGCAGCCGCGTGCAACCGGAGCGGCCGACCTACGTGCTGTTCAACAAGCCGGCGGGCGTCATCTGCACGAACGCGCGCCACGAACAGAAGAAGCGCGTCATCGACTTCCTGCCGACGGTGAAGGGTCGCCTGTTCACGGTCGGCCGCCTCGACCTCGACAGCGAGGGCCTGATCCTGCTCACCAACGACGGCACGTTCGCGTTGGAGATGACGCACCCGCGTTACGGCGTGCCCAAGCTCTACGCCGTCATGGTGCGCGGCCGCATCGAGCAGCGCGACATCGACAAGGCGCGCGGCGGCGTGTGGCTCGCCGAAGGTCCGACCACCGGCATGAACGTGGTCGTCGAGCGCGTCGGCAAGGACAAGACCTACATGAAGGTCACGCTGCGCGAGGGCAAGAACCGCGAGATCCGTCGCGTCTTCGCCAAGCTCGGCTATCCGGTGATCGAGCTCAAGCGCGTGCGCATCGGCGAGCTGACGCTGCACGGCCTGAGTGCCGGCGAGTGGCGCTTCCTGCAGCGGCACGAAGTCGACGAACTGCGGCGCGTCGCCCGCGAACAGGACGCCGCACCGGCGGTCACCGCCAAGCCCACGGGCCGCGGTGGCGCTGGTGGTGTGTGGAACAAGACTCCGCGAGGCAATCCATGACTGCGACCGCAAACCTGCTGCCCGATGTCGAAGTCGTCGAACTCGAGAACGGCTTCAAGGCACTGCTGCTCGAACGTGGCCCGCTGCCGGTGGTGGCATCCGTGCTGTGGTACCGCGTCGGTTCGCGCGACGAACACACCGGCGAGACCGGTGTGTCGCACTTCCTCGAACACATGATGTTCAAGGGCACCCAGCGCTACGCGAAGGGCCAGATCGACCTGACCACGGCGAAGATGGGCGGCAGCAACAACGCCTTCACCGACAACGACGGCACCGCGTACTACTTCACGCTCGCCGCCGACCGTTGGGAGCAGGCGCTCGAGATCGAAGCGAGCCGCATGCGCGACTGCCTGCTCGACCCGCTCGAGTTCGCCAGCGAGAAGAACGTCGTGCTCGAAGAGCTGGCGATGGGCGAAGACGACCCGTGGCGGCCGCTCTACCAGGCTGCCGAGTCGCTGCTGTACCAGGTGCATCCGTACCACCATCCGGTGATCGGCTATCGCCAAGACCTCGAACGGTTGTCGGCGCAGGGCATGCGCGACTACTACGCGCGCCACTACGGGCCGAATCGTGCGTTCCTGGTCGTCGTCGGCGCGATCGACAAGGCCCGCGCCGCGACGCGCATCCGCGAACTGTTCGGTTCGATGCCGCGCGCGATCGAGCGCCAGGAGCCGTTGTCCGAGCCAGCCCCGATGGGCGAACGGCGCGCCGTGCTGCGCACGCCGCACTCCGTGACCCGCATGTGCATCGGATTCCCGACTTGTCGGATGGGCGAACGCGACGACTACGTGCTCGATCTGCTGGCGCACGACCTCGGCAACAGCAAGAACAGCCGTCTCTATCGCCGCCTCGTGCTGAAGGAAGAGTTGCTCACCGAGATCAACGTGATGAACGAGACCCGCCAGTATCCGGGCGCCTTGCTCGTGCTGTGCGAGTTGCGCGATGGCGTCGCGCCGGCCGTCGTCGAGGCGATGGTGCGGCAGGAAGTGCAGGGCCTGATCGAGGAAGGCGTCGCCAAGAAGGACCTGGCGCGCATCCGGGCGCAGATTCGCGCGTCGTTCCTGTTCCAGGATGAAGCGGTGCTCGATTCGGCGATGAAGCTCGCGCGGTTTGAAGCCGGGACGCCCGAGGGCTACCGCACCCTGGCGACCGTGCTGCCGACCTACGATTCGATCACCAACAAGGAACTGCGCGAGGTCGCCGCCAAGTACTTCGACTTCGATCGCGCCGCCGTCGTGTGGGCGGTTCCCGCCGCGGGCAAGGGCGGCAAGTCGGCGTCCGCCAAGAAGGGCAAGGTCGCGCCGAAGAAGGCGAAGGGTGCGGCGGAGGCGAAGTCCGGCAAGGCCAAGAAGAAGGCCAAGGCCGGCAAGCAGAAGGGAGGCAAAGGCGCATGAGCGTTCCCATTCGCATGGCGATCGCCGAACGCGAACTGCCTTCGGGCCTGACGTTGCTGGCGGTGCACAATCCGGGCGTGCAGACGTTCGCCGGCGTCGTGTCGTTGGACATCCGTGCCGGCGACGAGCCCACCGATCGTCCGGGGCTGGCGCATCTCGTCGGCGAGTGCCTCGACGAAGGCACGCGGCACTACGACTCGCTCGAACTGTCGGCCGCGGCCGAGAGCATCGGCGCGATGATGGAAGGCAACCAGCGCGGCGGTGTCGTGATGTGTCCGGCGACGGCGCAGAAGGAAGCGCTCGCGCTGCTGCACGAACTCGTCATCGAACCGGAGTTCCCCGGGCGCGAAGTCCGGCGCGTGCAGGCCGAGGTGCTGACCGAGATCAAGGCCGACGACGACGACCCGCGAACGGTCGCAGCGCGTCGCTTCCGCAAGGAGGTCTACGGTGACCATCCGCTCGGCCGGCCGCCGCAGGGCACGGCCAAGAGCGTGGCGCGGCTCAAGCCCAAGGACCTGCGCGACTACCACGACCAGTGGTTTAGGCCGGCTGGCGGCTACGTCGCCGCGTCCGGGCCCGACGAGCCGGAGAAGATGCTCGACCGGCTCGAGAAGGCGTTCCGCGATTTCCGCGGCAAACCGCACAAGCACAAGGCGCCGCCCGACGTCGACCTGGCGCCGGCGGGACGCGATGCGCATCTGCCGATGCCGCGCGAACAGGTGCACGTGTTCCTCGGCCACCTCGGCATCCGCCGCACGCACCCCGACTTCTACGTGCTGTCAGTCATGGACCACGTGCTCGGCACCGGTCCCGGCTTCACGTCGCGCGTGTCGCGGAAGCTGCGCGACGAGCAGGGCCTCTGCTACTCGGTGAGTGCGGGCATCACCGGCAGTGCCGGCGAAGAGCCTGGCACGTTCACCGCCTACATCGGTACGTCGCCAGAACATCGCCAGAAGGCGGTCGATGGCTTCCTCGAAGAGATCCGCCGCATCCGCAGCGAACCGGTCAGCGCGCAGGAACTGCAGGACGTGAAGGACTACCTGACCGGCAGTTTCGTGTTCGGGCTGGAACGCAACAGCAACCTCGCCGCCTACGCGATCCGGGCTCGCCGCTTCGGTCTCGGCTTCGATTTCATCCAGCGGTATCCGGACATCATCCGCGCGATCACCGCGGAGCAGGTCCGCGAGACGGCGGAACGGCATCTGCACCCCGATCGCCTCGTCGTCATCAGCGCCGGAGCTTCGTGACATGGCGGCGCCGTCGTTCGACGAGGTCATCGACATCCTGCACGAGATCGCGCCGTTGGAGCTCGCGGCCGAATGGGACAACGTCGGCGTGTTGCTGCAGCCGCGCCGCAAGCCGGGCAAGGTCGCCCGCGCGCTGCTGACCATCGACCTCACCGCCGCCGTGGCGGCCGAAGCGATCGCGGTGCGCGCCGATCTCGTCGTCGCGTACCACCCGCCGATCTTCCAGCCGTTGCGTCGCTTGGCGGCGACTCCTGGCAAGCAGGGGGCGCTGCTGGCGCTGGCGGCGGCGGGCATCGCCGTGCATTCGCCGCACACGGCGCTCGATGCGGCCCCGAGCGGGCTGTGCGACTGGCTGGTGGAGAGCATGCTGGCGGGCGACGCGCCGAAGGAAGTGCGGCCCTGTGGGGAAGGCGAGTTCGGGCGCGTCGTCACCTTGGCGCGCCCCCTGCCGATCGGCACCTTGCTGCAGCGCTGCAAGCGGCGGTTCGCCGTCCGGCACCTGCAGCTGGCGCGACCGGAACGGGCCGCCGCCATGGTCCGCACACTTGCCGTCGCCGCCGGAGCCGGCGGCAGTGTGTTGCGCGGCGTCGCCGTCGACGTGCTGGTCACCGGGGAAATGTCGCACCACGATGTGCTGGCGGCGTTGGCCCTCGGATCGACGGTCGTGCTCGCTGGTCACGCCAACACCGAACGCGGCTTCCTGAAGGTCCTGCAGAAGCGGTTGCGCGCCGCGTTCGACGGCGATCTCGACGTGCGCATTGCCCGCACCGACCGCGATCCGTTCGCCGTGGTCTGACGTCGTGGGCGGTCCGCCGGACCGCCGGGCTTCCCGAGTCCGGGGCTGGCTTCCGGGCAAATTGTTCGGCGGTGTCTCAAGTCGAGGCATCCGGGAAGACGATTGCCGAGCCGCGAAGCTCGCCATGAGGCGGGGGCTTCGCGGCCCAGGCAAAGGACGAGAGGCACGCGACGCAATCCAGGCGCCGCGGGCGAGGTCCTGAGTCGGGGCGCACGCCTCGTTCCGACATCGACCCCAAACCATGAAGAACCCTCTCACTATCAGCGTGGCCATGCTGGCCGTCGCTGCGATGGCCAGTGCACAGGAAGGCGTGCAGGCCGAAATCGACGCGCTGAAGAAGCGCGTGAACGAACTCGAGGACTCGCAGGAGAAGAACGAGGAGATGCTCGGAGGCCGAGCGCTGGTGCAGGCATTCTCCGCGCGCAGCCTCGACTTCGGCGGCCACGTCACCTCCCTGTTCACCTACATCGACGGTGAGTCCGACAGCGAAGCGGGCCACATGGTGAGCCTGGTCGAGCTGTACCTGAAGGCGCGCATCGACGACCACTGGTCGGCGTTCGCGACGCCGGGCTTCTACACCTTCAACGGTGCGCTGCTCGACAACCCGGCGACACCGTTCGTCGCGGGCGATCCGCTCTTCGTGGCGGATGACATCTCGCAGGCGAAGACGTTCCTGTCGCGGCTCGTGACCGAATGGCGTAACGGCGACGCGCTGGTGCTGCGTGGTGGCGTGCTCGGCACGCCGCACGGCGTCACCAATCGCGAGTACTTCTTGCCGTCGCGCATCGTCGGCCAGGCGAACCTCCACGCGCGTTACTTCCTCACCAACACGCTCTACCCACAGATCGTCGAAGGTGCCAGTGCGTCGGGCAAGCACGTGCTCGGCCAGAACTGGATCGAGTACGACGTCTACTTCGGCGCGGAGGACAACAGCGCCGCCGATGGCATCGGCGGTGCGCGGCTCGGCTACACCCTCTCTGACTTCGGGCTCACGGTCGCGGCCAACTACGGTCGCGGCACCCGCGAGGCGACGGCCGCGCCGGCCACCAACTTCGGCATCCTGCAGTCGCCATTCGCGCCGGCGTTCAATCTCGGCCGCGACTACCAATTCGGCGGCCTCGACTTCGACTACCGCAAGGGCGATGTGCTGATGCGGTCCGAGGCCTACTACTCGGCGGAAGACGGATTCGAAGACCAGCGCGCCGCGTCGATCGAGGGCTCGTGGTTCTTCCAGCCGCAGTGGTCCGCTTCGTACCGCTTCGACTTCTACGACCGTGGCGAGGACCTGAACCTGTTCACCACCACGGTGCTGCCGCTCGGCACTTCGACCGAGCACGTGTTCGGCTTGTCGTACAACCCGAACGACTCGGTGCGGCTCCGCCTGGACCTGCACCACAACAACCTTCCCGGTAGCGACGACACCGTCGACTACCTCAATTTCAGCTGGTCCATCAGCTTCTGAGCCAACGGAGGACGTCATGACAAAGATCGCAATCTTTCTGTCCTTGGCGCTCGCCGGTGCCTTCCAGGCGCAAGGCGACACCAAGCAGACCAAGTACGTAGTGGTGGTGAACACCGCCAATGCGTGCAACCAGTCGGGCAAGGATGCCCAGGCCACGGTGAAGAAGCTGTTCCTCAAGGAACTGACGCAGTGGCCCGGCGGCGCCGAGGCACGCCCGTACGCACGCGAAGGCACGAGCGACGAACACGCCGCGTTCGTCAAGCTCGTACTCGGCATGACCGATGCCGAGCTCGCTCGCCACTGGCTCAAGATGAAGAACATGAGCGGCACGACGCCGCCCAAGGACGTCGATACCGACCGCATGGTCCTCAAGCACGTCGCCAAGCATCAGGGTGCCTTCGGCATCGTCACTGCCGACGCCGCCAAGGGCGCCGAAGGCGTGAAGGTCATGTTCGAGTTCTGAGCCGCGCGGCCACCGGCGCGCGGCCTTGCCCAAATGTCGATCCGGACCAAGCTGTTCCTGGCCTTCGTGGTGGCGCTCGCCTTCCAACTGGTGCAGTTGTTGGCGACGGGCCATTTCGTCGGCAAACTGGAGAGCGCAGCCGAGCAGCACGACCGGTCCGTGGTCGCTTCCGAGACCTGCGGTCGTGCCATCGAGCAGTTCGGTAACGGCGTGACCGGTCTCGTCGAGGCTCGCCGTGTCGCCGACGCCTCCCAACGTCTGCAGGCGGCCGGCATCTACCTCGACGCAGCCTGGAAGGATCTCGGCACCCTGGTGTCGATGGCTGACGTCAACGGCGCGATTGCGAACATGGCGACCACCGTCGAATCGGTCAAGGCCGATTCGACGGCGGAGTTCGCGGCTGCGAGCAAAGCGGCCGCCGCCGACGATCGCGATCAGCTCGAAGAGCATGCCGCGTTCGCCGAAGACGCCGTGTCGAAGGTTGTCGAGGAACTGCTGCAGTTGCGCGTCGCGCTGCGCCAGACCATCGAACAGCGGACGGAAGACGAGCGGGCCGTGCGCGGGCTGCCGACCCTGGTCGGTCTCGGCGTGTTCGTAGGAACGGCGGCGCTGTTGCTGGTGTACGCGGCGTTGTTCTCACGCCGGTTCGTGCGTCCGATCCTCCGTGTCGCTGAGGTGCTGCGCTTCGTCGCCGAGAACAGGGACTTCACGATTCCGATGCCGGAGGCGACGCGCGACGAGATCGGTGTCCTGGCGGCTTCGCTCGGCAATCTCACCACCGGTTTCGAATCGTCACTGCTGACGGTTCGTTCGGCGGCGCGTGCGATGGAGGGGCAGAGCCAGGTTCTGCAGGAGACGAGCGGTGCGATGGCCGCAGCTTCGGCGCACCAGGCATTGTCGATCAGCCGGTTGGCACGCAGCCTGTCCGCCGTCAGCCAGGAAGTTGCGAAGACGCTCGAAGGCACCGGCAGCGCGCGGCGCCTCGCGGTGCAGTCGCGCGATCGCACCCAGTCGGGCTGGGCGCAGATGCAGGAACTGAGCAAGGCCATGGCGCAGATCGGTGCAGCGAGCGCCGAGGCGCAGAAGGTCACCACGGTGATCGACGACATCGCGTTCCAGACCAACTTGCTCGCCTTGAACGCCGCCGTCGAGGCGGCCCGGGCCGGCGAGGCTGGCCAGGGCTTTGCCGTCGTCGCCGAAGAGGTGCGCACCCTCGCGCAGCGCAGTGCCGAATCGGCGCGAACGTCGGCGCAGATCATCACGCGCTCGCGTGAAGGTGCCGAACGCGGCTGCGTGATGGCGAAGGCGCTCGCGGCCACGCTCCAGGAAGTCGTCTCTGCCGTCGACAGCGTCGAAGGGCACCTGGCGAGCATCAGCACGACCGCCGACCACAACGCCAGCGAGTTGCACCGCGTCAATGCCAACCTCGCCGAGGTGGAGAAGGGCATCCAGCATGGCGCCGAGAGCGCCGAGGGGCTGGCGACGACGTCGGCCGGCAGTTCGCAGCGGTCTGCCGAACTGCGGCGCCTGGTCGAAGGCTTCCGGCTCCGCGACGTCGCCGGCGCCGAGGGCTGACGCGTCAGGTTTCGGCGGGTCGTTCGGCGGGATGCCGGATCGCGTGGCGGAACACGTAGTTCACGACCGGGATGCCGAGCAGCAGCCCCCACACGCCGAACAGCTTGCCGCCGATCGTCAACACGATCAGCACCAGCACCGGGTTCATGTGCATGTGGTGCCCGTAGATCTGCGGATTGAGCACGTAGGTCTCGAGCGCGTGGATCACGCAGATCATCACGATCGCCAGCACCATCGACGACACTCCACCGGCCTGCAGGGCCAGCAGGCAGATCGGCGTCGAGCTGAGGAAGGTGCCGACCACCGGGATGAAGCTGCAGAAGAACACGATCGTCGACAGCACCAGGATGTTGGGCAGGCCCATCATCCAGATGCCGATCGCCGTCAGGATCGTGTTGCAGATCGCGATGAACAGCTGCGCTTCCAGCGCGCGGCCGAGCACGGCGCCAAAGCCCGCGATGTTGTCGGCGACCTCGTCGTAGATGAACCCGATCTTGGTCTTCGACAGCGCCTGGATGCCGCGGCGCAGCTTCGACAGGTCGAGCACGATCAGGAACGAGAACAGCAGCGCCATCAGGAACGACGACGCATAGCCAAGCCCGGACTGCACGATCTCGAGCGGGTTCTTCGCCAGCGACTCGGTGGCGCCGGCGATCAGATCGCGCACGATGTGCAGGTTGTCGGGCACCTTCTCCGGTTCGTCCTGGCCGGGCTTTGGAGTCTCTTGCGGGTGCGTGCCGGGCGTCGTGCCGTTCTTTGGCGCCTCGGGCTGCTTCGGCTCGGTGCCGGTCTCCGGTTGTCGCGGTTGCAGGATGGTGGTCGCGTCCGGCCCTTCCTTCTGGTGCTTGGCGAGACCCGCATAGAACGACGGGTACTGCTTCAAGAACTTGTTCAGCTCGACGTCGGCGTCGGCGATGTACTTGTCCTTGTCGCGCAGGAACGTGTTGGCCTGTTCCTTCACCTGCGGCACCAGCGTGAAGCCGGTCGCGAACAGTGTGCCGAGTACGACGAGGCCGACGATGACCACGCGAACCGGCCGGTTCTTGATGCGGTGGGCCAGGCCATCGACGCCGTGCGCCTGGATGTAGGCGAACACGAACGTCAGGAAGATCAGCAGCAGGAACGGGCGCAGCAGCCACAGGGTCGCGAGCAGCAGGCCCCACACGAAGCTTTTGGTGGCGAGCGAGAAGATGCGGTCCCAGGGCGGCGGCAGGGACTTCTCTTGGGGTTCCAGTGCGGACGTCATTGCTGAGGCGACGGTACGCGCGCCGATGCGACTCCGCCAGTCAAGGATCGCGAAGCAGCACGATCCAAAACTGGGCGACGCGCCGTCGCGGCGCCATGATTGCCGCCATGCGTCGCCTGTCGCTCGTCTCGCTGGTCCTGATGGGTGCCTGCGGTGGGGGAAGTTCGCCCCTGCCGGAATCCGGGTCGATCACGAGCAAGCCCTTGCCGTCGCGTCCGGCGCACCCGGGCACGCGCTTCGCGAAACTCGACCCGAACACGACCGGGCTCGCGTTCACCAACGAACTGCGCCGCGAGAACATCGTCGCCTACGTCTACACGGGGGCAGGGCTCGCGGTCGGCGACTATGACAACGACGGCCTGCCGGACGTCTACCTGGTGAGCCAGGACGGGCCGAACAAGCTGTTCCGGCAGAAGGCGCCGCTGCAGTTCGAGGACGTGACGGCGAAGGCGGGCGGGCTCGACGGCGGTGACGCGTGGGGCAACGCGGCGTCGTTTGCCGACGTCGACGGCGACGGCGATCTCGATCTCTACGTGTGCAACCTCGAGTCGCCGAACCTGCTCTACATCAACCAGGGCGACGGCACGTTCGCCGAGCGGGGCGTGCCGTACGGGCTCGGTCTCGCCGCGGCGAGCATGGGCTGTGCGTTCGCCGACTACGACAACGACGGCGACCTCGACCTCTACGTGCTGACCAATCGGGTGCTCAAGCACACGCTGCCGGACCCGATCGTCGCGGAGATGACGCTGCCGAAGGCGATGCAGAAGACGAAGGCGCAGCTGCGGCCGCCGTACCCTACGTTCACGAAAGACGACAAGGGCAACCTGGTCGTGCCGAAGGGCTACGAGGACGAGTTCTTCACGCTGCCCGGCTCGCCGGCGCCGTTCCAGGCCGGCCAGCGCGATCGTCTGTTCCGCAACGACGGCAAGGCGACGTGGGTCGATGTCACCGAGTCGGCGGGGATCCTCGACCGCGGCAACGGCCTCGCTGTGGTGTGGTGGGACTTCGATCGCGACGGCAAGCAGGACCTCTACGTCGCCAACGACTTCCAGTCGCCGGACCACCTCTACAAGAACCTCGGCAACGGGCGCTTCCAGGACGTGACGCAGGCGATGCTGCCGCACACCGCGTTCTTCGGCATGGGTGCGGACTTCGGCGATCTCGATGGCGACGGCAACTACGACCTGCTGGTCGCCGACATGTCGAGCACGTCGCACTACTGGGGCAAGATGCTGATGGGCAGCATGGACCAGCACCGCTGGTTCCTGATGAACAGCAACCCGCAGCAGTACATGCGCAACGCGCTGTACCTCGGCACCGGCACCGGTCGCTTCCAGGAGGGCGCGCACTTCGCTGGGCTCGCCAGCACGGACTGGACGTGGGCGGTGCGCTTCGCCGACCTCGACGACGATGGGCGGCTCGACTGCTTTGCGACGAACGGGATCCCGGTGTTCACCGACAACCCGGACATCGGCGAGCAGTTCGACAAGCTGTGGCGTGCCGGCGACCAGAAGCAGGCGCTCGACGTGTTCCGGGCGATCCCTAGCGTGCAGGAGAAGAAGATCGCGCGCCGCAACGTCGGCGGCCTGAAGTTCGAGGACATCGGGGCCGCGTGGGGGCTCGACGAACAGAGCGTCGCGCACGGGGCGGTGGTCTGCGATCTCGATCGCGACGGCGATCTCGATGTCATCACCAACAACTTCAATGCGCCGTGCAGCCTGTTCGAGAATCGTGGCAGCGAAGGGCATCGGGTGCTGGTCGAGTTGGTCGGCACGACGAGCAACCGGCGCGGTGTTGGCGCCGAGATCGAGCTGGTAGCGGGCGGTGTCACGCAGCGGCGCCAGGTATCGCTGACGCGCGGCTACATGTCGGCTGGCGAGGCGATCGAGCACTTCGGGCTCGGCTCGGCGACGACGATCGAATCGCTGACGGTGCACTGGCCGAGTGGGGCGCGGCAGCCGTTCCAGAATCTCGCTGTCGACCAGCACCATGTGATCACCGAGAAGCTGGTCATCCA
>SXPB01000092.1 GCA_005776475.1 Planctomycetia bacterium | reverse complement strand
GTTGGCGGGCGACCATCGCATCGTGCGGGGCGGCAGCTTCGCGTCGCCGGCGATCGAGTGTCGTTGCGCCGCGCGGAGTGCGCTGGCGCCGGACACCGCCAGCGAACAGGTCGGCTTCCGCCCGGCGTTGGCGAAGCGGTAGGTCCCTACTTCCAGGCGACCGAGGCGTGCGTCTTCGTGCCGTTCTCCTCGATCTCGATCCAGAGCTTGCTGCCTTCGGGCAGCGGTGTCGGCGCCTCGATGTGGCCGTGGAAGCCGTCGCCCTCCCCGTTCTTGCCGATGCGGTCCTTGATCGAGCCGGCGGCCGATTCGATGCCAACCCACGCACGCACGATCGGCGGCAGCGGCTTGCCGGCCGGGAACTTCAGGTCGATCACTGCCTCGGCGCCAGCCTTCACTTCGCCCAACTGCACCAGTTCGAACGTGTGCACGCCGATCGTCAGGTTGCCCAGCGACTGCTCCTTGCCGTGCGCGTGCCCATCGGTCGGCTTGTCGCCCGACTTCTCGGCGGGGGGCGGCGTGCTGGTCGGGGTACCACCACAGGCGGTGACGAACAGGAACGCAAACGGCAGGAACAACGAGGACGTCTTCATGGGATCAGGGTCTCGGCAGTGGTCGCGGCGACCGGCAACGGCCGGCGGCGGAACCATACGTGGAAGCCTACGGGTACGACGAACAGGTTGAGAGTGGTTGAGGACACGAGACCCCCGAGCACCACGACGGACAGTGGCGCCAGGATCTCGCTGCCGGGTTCGCCGGCGGCGAACACGATCGGCAGCAGGCCAAGGGCCGCGGTCAGCGCCGTCATCAGGATCGGCACCAGCCGTTCGGCCGAGCCGCGCGCGATCGCTTCCTGCAGCGACGCGCCTTCGTGCAGCAGGTCGAGGTAGTGGCGCACGAGCAGGATGCCGTTGCGCACCGCGATGCCGAACAGCGTGATGAAGCCCACCATGCTGGCGATCGAGACCACCGGCGCCTGGTAGCGTTCGCTGCCGAGCCCGAACAGCGCGAGCATATTGGTGAACGGGTTCGGCGACTCGGCGAGCCAGATCGCCAGCACGCCGCCGATCAGCGCCAGCGGCAGGTTGAGCAGCACCAGCAGCGCGGCCGGCAGCGAGCCGAGCGCCGCTTGCACCAGCAACAGCATCACGACGATCACGCCCGCACCCATGACCAGGATCGTGCGGCTCGCCGACTGTTGCGCTTCGAACTGGCCGCCGAGCACCAGCGTACACCCGGCTGCGGTGATCATCGGTTCGACGGCACTGCGCACCAGCTCGGCGACGTCGCCGAGATTGTGGCCATCGGCGATGTTGCACGAAACCACCGCCTTGCGGCGGCCGTCGTCGCGGGCGATCAGGTTCGACGCGCGTTCGCGGCCGATGTCGGCGACGTCGCGCAAGCGCACCAGGGCGCCGCTGGCGCTGCGCAGCAGCAGGGCCCCGACGTCTTCCACCGTGCGGCGTTCGTCCGGATGCAGGCGCACCGCGAGGGCGATGCGCCTCGGGCCGTCGGTGATCTCGGCGACGGTGACCCCGGCGAGGGCTTGCTGCACCTGCTCGGCGGCAGCGGCGGGCGACAGCCCGGCGGCCGCGAGGTCGTCCTGGCGGTAGCGCACCGGCAACGACGTGATCATCACTTCGCGGTTGGCGGCGACGTCGCGCGTGCCGGGGACCGCCTGCACCGCGCCTTCGATGCGTTTGGCGAGGTCGCGCAGCACCGACAGGTCGTCGCCGAGCGCGGTGATCGCGATCGCGGCCGGCGTGCCCGACAGCACGTGGCTCAGGCGATGTTCGATCGGCTGGCCGATGCTGGTGGTGATGCCGGGAACGCCGGCGAGCACGCGATCGATGCTCGCGCGCACCTCGTTGCGGGGATGGCCGGGCAGCACCGTCACCTCGATCTCCGAACTGCTGACCGGTTCCGCGTGTTCGTCCCGCTCGGCCCGGCCCGTGCGGCGCACCACGGCGCGCACGCCGGGAATCGTCGTCAGTTGCGATTCGATGCCGGTCGCCAGCCGGTCGCTTTCGGCGAGCGAGGTGCCGGGCGGCGCCATCACGAACACCGTGAAGGTGCCTTCGTTGAAGGCCGGCAGGAAGCTCGTGCCGAAGGTGGAGACGAGGGCAAGTGCCGCCACGGTTGCGAGCGCCGAACCCGCCGCCACCGACTTGCCGCGGCGCAGCGCCCATTGCAGCGCGGGGGCGTAGCGGGCCTTCAGCCAGCGCACGAGGCCGCTTTCGCCGTGGCTGCGCCCGGCGGTTCGCCCGAGCAGCAGCCGGCACAGCACCGGCGTCACCGTCAGCGCCACGAACAGCGACGCCAAGGTCGAGACGATGTAGGCGATGCCGAGCGGCCGGAAGAAGCGGCCTTCGAGCCCCTGCAGGAACAGCAGCGGCACGAACACCATGCCGATGATGATCGTCGCGAACACCACCGAGCTGCGGATCTCGTTGCTGGCGGCGAACACCACGCGCAGCACGCTTTGCTGCCGTTCCGGCGGCAGCACCGCATTCTCGCGCAGGCGCCGGAACACGTTCTCGACGTCGATGATGGCGTCGTCGACCAGTTCGCCGATCGCGAC
>SXPB01000091.1 GCA_005776475.1 Planctomycetia bacterium | reverse complement strand
GTGATCGTCAGGTACTCCGTCGTCGGCACCGGGAACCCGCCGGTCACGGCCACGGTGACGTCCTGCCCCGCCTGCGACGGGTCCGAGAACGAGACTTGTGCCGTCGAACCCGCGGTCAGCACGCTGCCTTGGTCGATGGAGAGGACCTGCGCCGCGAGCGGCGACGTGGCGACCGCGAACACCGCGGCGAGCAATGAGGCACGTACGAACGATGAGAGTTGCATGCGTTTCTCCTGCCGGCGAAGGCCGGGTTGGGAGACGCATCGATCCGCACTTCGCCAGCCTTGACGCCCGCCTGGGGCTCTCGCGCGCTGTCGCCATGACCACCGCAGCAAGGGCAGTTGCCGGTGTCTCGCCGCGAGACTTCGTGACGAAATCCGCTTTGGTCAGGACGCGCGCTGGGCGTTTGCCGCGTGCGTGGCCACGACCTCGGAGAGGCGCTGGCGCGTGATCGGCTTGGTTTCGTAGGCAACCGCGCCGGCCGCGAAGCAGCGGTCGCGGTCGTCGGCAAGCGCGTGCGCGGTCAACGACACGATCGGCACACCGAAGCCCGCCGCCCGGATCGCGCGCGTCGCGGCGATTCCGTCCATCACCGGCATCTGCAGGTCCATCAGGACGAGGTCGAACGGCGCGCCGTGGCGGGTCGCCAGCACGAGCTCGACGGCTTTGCGGCCGTTGTCGGCGAGTTCGACCTCATGCCCCATGCGAGTAAGCATCGCCCGCAACAAGTGCTGGTTGTCGCGCGCATCGTCGACGACGAGCACCCGCGCCGCCGGCGCCGGCTCCGTCGACGCCGCCGCCGAAGGCATGCAGGTCACCGGAATCTCGATCGTCACCGTGGTGCCCACACCGAGTTCACTTTGGATCTGCACGTCGCCACCGAGACCTCGCGCGATCGATCGTGTCACGTGCAGGCCAAGTCCCGAACCGCCGCGCTGGCGCGTCAACGAGGGATCGACTTGCCGGAACGCACCAACGCCCTCGGCGAGGAACGTCGCCGGGATGCCGATGCCAGTGTCCTTGACATCGATGCGAAGACAGCGCCGTTCGCCGTCGCCACGCCATCCGGCCGTGACCGCGACCGTGCCTCGTTCGGTGAACTTGACGCCATTGTCGATGATGTTGTTCACCATCTGCGCCAGGTGCGTTGCATCCGTGAGCACGGTCGTCGCCGCCAAGGCGGCGACGTCGATGCGCAGTTCGATGCCGCACTCGCGCGCCTCGGCACCATGCCGACCGCACGCATCGACGATGATGAGGTCGGGGCGGCACGGCCGCTGCTCGAGCAACAGCTTGCCGCTCTCGACCTTGGCCAGATCGAGCACCCGATCGACCAGTTCGAGCAACCGCACGCCATTGCGCTGGATCGCGCGCGTGGACTCAACGACCTCGCCGCCGCCATTCCCGGTCTCGGCGAGCAACTCCACCTCGCCGAGGATACTGGTCAGCGGAGTCCGCATCTCATGGCTCATGTTGGCCAGGAACTGGCTCTTCAGGCGGTCGAGTTCCTGCAAGCGCCGGTTCTGTTCGGCGATGTCGGCATGGCTGCGGGCCAGGTTCTGCCGCATCTCGTCCAACGTGCGCCCAAGGCGACCGATCTCGGTGCTTCCGTGGTCGAGCACCGGGCGATCGAGTTCGCCGCGCCCGAGACGCTGCGCCTCGACGTCGAGTTCGCGCAGCGGCTGCACGACGATGCGGCGCAATGCGAACCACATGGCAACGCCGATGACCATCGCCGACAGCGCCGATCCCACCAACAACGCGATGGCGCGCTCACGCAAGCGCGCCTCCATCGGCAAGCGCGACAAGGCAAGCTGCACGCGCGCGATCGGCGCGCCATCCTGCCCGGCATGGATCACCTGCTCGACGAGGACGTCGCCGGGCCAATCCGCCGGCATCGTTCCGCGCGGAAACGACATGGTGACGCCATCGGGACGCACGATCGCGGCGGCGGTGACACCTTCCTCGGTGCGCACGATGTCTTCGACGTGGTCTTCGAGCGCGATGTAGTCGTTCGTCACCACCAGGTCGGGCACCTTGCGCGCAACGCCACGCGCCACCGAACGCCCCTGCGCGTACAGGTCAGCGATCGCCGCGACTTCCGCCCGCTGCCAATCGACGAGGCACTCCACCAGCGCCGACACTGTGGCGATGGCTGTGAGGATCGCGACGATCCTGACCCCGATGCGACCGTGCCGGATCGTCGATCCGGGCCGCGTTGCTTCAGCTCCACCGGTCACTTCACTCCTTGCCGGGCGTTGGCTGCGAGTCGGGCTTGGCCGGCGGCTTCGCAACCGGGGCTTCCGGCGCGAATTGCTCAGCCTTCGCCATGCCCTTGCGCACGAAATCGAACTCGGCATCGGTGCAGGCGACGAAGCCGGGCACTTTCAGGGCCTTCAGCGCATCGGGGTCCGACAGCTGCAGCAGACTCTGCGTCAACGCCGCGGTCACCTTCGGCGGCAACCCCGCGCGGGCGATCCAGGGCTTCGCCAGGTTGTCGAACGTGTGCAGGACGCGCAGCTTGCGGGCGGCCTTTGCGTTCAACTCGGTGAACGTGTCCCGGTGCAGCGCACCGGCGTCGTAGTCGCCCACTTCGACCGACTTGAAGACGCTGTCGTGCCGCTCCAGAAACGCGAATGCGGCCAGGTCCTTGCCCAGCACGCCGGCCGACACCAGTTCGGCCTGCGACAGGTAGCGACCGATCGTCGACTGCGAGTCACCGAACGCGAACTTCTTGCCAGCCAGGTCTTTCAGCGAGCGGATGGGACTGTCCTCGCGCACGACGATGAGTCCCACGCCACGCGAATCCTCGCGCTCCGACGCCAGCAGCTGCACCTTCGGCTCGAGGTTCTTCGCCAGCACATACGAGGCCGGGCCGAAGCGCACGACGTCGACCTTGCCGGCGACGAACTGGTCGAGGCACTCCTCGTAGGTCTTGGTGATCTGCAACTCGACCACTGCTTCGGCGCCGAGTTCTTTCGAGACGCGCCGAGACAGCTCCACCGTCACCGGCTGGAACTGCTTCCAGACCTCGGTCGGCTTCTTGAACGAGTAGACCCCGAGCGTGATGCGCGTCGGGGTCGGCGCCGGCGATTGGCCAGGGCTCGCGGACGTGCTCTGGGCGAACGCTGCGACGGTCGTCAGGAGAATGGTAGCGACACGGCCGAAGCTGCTCATTCCGCGGTCATCGACGCGGCGCGAACTCCGAACTGAGTCGATCCACCTCGGCGCTTCCAGATTCCGGTGGCACGGCCCCCTCCGCGCCATCGCGACTGTCGAACTTCACACCGGCACGCGTGCAGTTGCGCCACGCGAGCGCGGCGTCGAACACGGCTCCCTCGAAGCGCAGCTGGAACGTGCCCTCGGGCAGACTCGCCGGGTCCTCGACCTCGATCATGGCACCGGCAACACCCAGATCGCGAATGCGCACGGCGCGCCAGGCCCCGGCGTGGCCGAGTTCGGCCGGCAGGTCGGTGCGCTGCCGCGGCCGGCGCCGATCGCCGATCCGCTCGATCCGTCCGTCACGACACAGCCGCACCAGGTCACCGGTGCGCAGGTGACGGGTCGCGTCGTCGACGCCGACGATCGTCGCGAGATCCTGTTCGCGCGCCTGGATCGCCGCGTGCGACAGGAACCCACCGACCTCGGTGACGATGCCGGCGACGCGCCCGAACACCGGCAACCAGGCCGGGTCCGTGTAGCGCGCCACCAGGATCTCGCGATCGCGCAGTTCGCCAAGCCGGGTGGCGTCGGACAGTACGCGGACAATACCAATCACGTCACCCGCACCGGCAACGCGCGTGCCGCGCAGCTCGCCCGGACGCGGGATGAGCACGACGTCCTCGTCGCCGATGCGTTCGAGGTCACGCCGCGTCAGCCGCGACGGCGCATCGACTTTGAGCAACAGCAAGCGGGCGGCTGCACGCTGTTGCGCGCGTTGCCGCAATGCGGTGCGCGCCGCCGGATCCGCCAGCTGCGCCACTTCGTCGACCTGCAAGTCGAACACCAGCTCGTGCAAACCAAACCGCATCCCCGCGTGGCGAAGCAACGCCCGCAGCACGGCGAGCTCGCGCATCGCCAGGTGTTTGGCATCTTCCTTCAAGGCCTGGAACCGACGCGCCCGCTCGACTGCCGTCGCGAGCACTCGCGGCAGCGCCGTCAGATCGACCACCGGCATGCCCGCGCCACCCTTGGCCGCCGCCGGCGCCTTCGCCATCGCTCGCACGTGCTCCGGCATCTCGCTCCAGCGAGGTTCGGCGAGTTCGAAGTCGTGGCGCGCGCGGTGACCGAACTCGGCGAGGAAGCGATCGGCGCGCTCCTGCTCGTTGCCGGTCCCGGCCAAGGCGCCGAACGCCCGGCTGACCACGGTGCCGGTGTCGTCGCGCAGCAAATTGGCCGGTTCGAGGCCGCCGCGCGCCGAACGCCGCACCACGGCGTTCACGAACGCTTCGGCGGCGATGTTGATCGCCTCCGCCGTGGCGTAGGTCGATCGCACGAACGTCTGCCGCACCTCTTCGTGCAGAGCCAGCAGATCGCCGTCACTGAGCTTGTGCGGATCAATCGCCGCGAGCCGGCGCACGCGGGCTTCGTGTTCGGCGACACCGGCGCGGAAGCCCTGCTCGAGCGCGGGCGCCGACGCCATCAGGCGGAAGCTGGCAACGGCCGACAACGACCGGCGGCTGCGCGCGCGCGACGTCGCAGTGGCGACGTAGCAGCGACCGAACGCAGCGCGCACCAGCGGCGCCTCGTCGACACCGACGTCGTAGGGAACGCCCGCCTGCCGGCAGGCGAGATCGACGGCACCTCCCGCCTCCCACAACGACGACACCAGGCCCAGCGAGTAGGTCGACGGCGCCGGCAGCAGTTCACTGATGCCGTTCTGCTCCAACACCACCGCATCGGCATCGGCGGCAACGACCGCAGGGTCGCCCAGCAACCGCAGCCGCTCGGTTTCCAACGCGGCCACGCGATCGCGTCCCGCACCGGGCAACACGGTGATGTCGCGCGCCTGCACGATCTCGAACCCCGCTTCGCCGTAGACCCACTCGATGTCCTGCGGCGCGCCGAACAACGTCTCGATGCGACGCGCCAGCGCCAGCAGTTCCGCCAACGGAACCGGCGGCTCCACGCCGCCGCCGATCCGTTCGCCGGTGACGCGCCCGAACCGGAACGCGCGCGGCGTCGCCGTGCCGCCGACGACCTGCTCGCAGGCGCCATCGACGAGTTCCACCAGCATGCGGCCGGCGTGGGCCGGATCGACGGTGAACAGCACGCCCGAGTACAACGCCCGGCGGAAGTCCTGCACCACGACGCCGCCGGAACGGCCGCCGTACGAATCGCGCACGCGCACGATCGCCTCCAGCAGCGCGGTCGTGGCGACGTCGAGTTCGCTGCGGAACATGCCGGCCATGCTCGCGGCGGCGCCGTCCTCGCCGAGTGCGGAGCTGCGCACCGCGGCGCAACGCACGCCGTGCCGCAGCGCACAGGCTGCGAGCTGCTCTTGCGACAGCGGCGCCGCCGACGGCACCACGAACCCGTTGGGCACCGGCAATCCGGCCGCCAGCATGCGGCCGAGCCGCAGCGCCTTGTTGCCGAGTTCGGGATGAGCCCCCGCGTGCGCCAGCGGCACCGGGTCGGTCGTCGCCAGCACCACCACCGGACCTGCCGCGGCCCGCGCGAGCCAACGCCGCTGCAGCACGGTCTGGATCGCCATCAGAACCAGGCTGACGACGAGGTAGACGAGCACCGCGCCACGCGATTGCCACACCAGCGCCGTCATCCCGACGACGAACAACATCGGCAGCACGATGCGCGCCTTGTTCTGCTGCTGCAGCCGCACGAACGCCGCGAGCACGAGCCCGAACACGACCGGCAGCACGCCGCTCGCATCGGCGACCGACAGGTCGCGACCGAGCCACACGTACGGGCGCCCGTTCGCCGCCGCATCGACACCGGCGAACGCCGCCGCGAACAACGCGATCTGCAACAGCGCCCCGATCACGTTGCGCCACGGCGAGACGCCGCGTGCGCGCAGGGCCCGCAGCACTTCACGCCGCCACACGAACGGATCGTGCGCCCACCGGGCCTGCAGCTCCTTGGTACGGCCGGCGAGGCCACGCTGCACCCACTGGTCGCGTTCCGCCGCCAGTGTGAACGGCAACATCGCCGACCGCAGCAACAGCACCAGCATCACGATCGCCGCCAACAAACCGACCCGCTCCGCGGTCCACACGATCGCCGTCGATATCGCGTTGCCCACCTTTCCCATCAAGGTGTCGCCTTGCTGTTCCTCCAGCCATTGGGCGACCCATGGCTCGTTCTTCTGTGCCAACGCGAACTCGAACGGCACCGTGTAGCGACCGCGGAAGTCGGCCCCGAGGCGGTGCAGCCTGAGTCCGAGCAAGAGTCCATAGAACGAACTGCGCTTGTCGTAACAGGCAGCGACGATCGGACGCGGCGGCAGCGCCCGCAGCGCCGCGTCGGCTTCCGCCGCCAGCATCTTGCGCAGCGGGATGTTCACGGCGCCAGGCAGGTGGCCGCGTGCGAAGTCCTCCGGATAGCGCACGTCGACGAACAGGACCTTCTCCTGCTCGTTCTCCTGCTGGAACATCGCCATCACTTCCGGCGTGTCGAGCAGCGTCTCCTTGTGCGGGAAATCCGGCGTCGCGCGGATCTCGGTGCCGCCGGCGCGATCCCCCGTCATCACGCGGCCTTCGGCGACCCACTTCTCGTAGCCGCCGACCACGAAGTGCGTCGTCACGCCCCGTTCGAAGAACCAGTCGCACAGCTCGCTGCTGCGATTGCCCGACTCGCACAACATCACCGTCAGCCGGTCCGCCACGACGAGGCCGCTCGCATCAGCCTGCAGATCCGGATACCGGCGCGCCCACGAACCGGGCACCTGCCCCATCTCGACCTCTTCGGGCTCGCGCACGTCGATGAGGTTGAGCGCGCGGCCGGCGGTGATCCACTCCTGCAGCGTCTCGGTCGTCACACCGCGCTTGTGCTTGCTCTGGCCGCTGAACGACAGGGTCTTGAGCGACGTGTCGCCGACCTTCTTGTCGCCCTCCATCGACTTGCGCACCAGGTTGGTCCGCAGCCGCTGGTTCCTCTGGTCCTCGACATGGAGGTGGTACATCAGGAAGCCGCAGCTCACGGTGAGCAGCAGTCCGCTGACGATCCAGAACGGCCAGCGCGACACCGCGCGCGGGGCCACTCCGCCGACCGAACTGCGTTGCTTGGCGAACGCGCCGCCACCGATGGCGAGAGCCAGCAGGCCGAGCAATTGGCCGGCGCTGGCGAACAGGTTCAGGAGTACGTCTGGGGATGGAATGGCAAGCACAGGGAACCTCGTGCCCCGGAAGCCAAAGCCTTGGCCGTTTCTTAACGACTCGGGCAATATTCCCTCCGGCTGCCGGGAGCCGAGAAGATCCGCTGCGACACATCCGGTGCCAAGGCAATGACTTGCAACTCTGAAGCGCCAGACCGGCGCAACGTCGGTATCCTCTCCGCCCCGTGACCGCGCCCGAACTGCCAGCCGACGACACCCCGGACCTGAACTCGCGCGCCGCCGCGGCCCTGCGCCTGTTCGAGGACCTGCTCGCCGATCGCGGCCTGCTCTTCCACGTCGATGCGGAACTGCGGCGTCGACTGCTCGAAACCGCGGGACGCGTCGCCCGACCCGACCCGTGGCAGAAGCGCGAATTCCTGCGGGAAGCGCGCCGGCAACGCAAGGAGCAGAAGCGCGCCGAGGACGAACGCAAACTGTCGTCGCGCGGCATCCGCAAGCTGCGCCGCGAAGCAGTTTTCCTGACGCCGCCGGCGCTGCCAGCCCCGGTCGCTCCGGGCGCCGACATCGACGCGACGCTCGCCGCGGCGACGACGCCGGCGACGGTGCGCGACGAACGCAACTGCTACGTCTGCAAGACGACGTTCACCGAGCTCCACCACTTCTACGACTCGATGTGCGGGCGCTGCGGCGACCTGAACTTCCAGAAGCGAACCCAGACCGCCGACCTGCGCGGCCGTGTCGCGGTGGTCACCGGCGCCCGCGTCAAGATCGGCTACCAGGCCAGCATCCTGTTGCTGCGCGCCGGCTGTCGCGTCATCGCGACGACGCGCTTTCCGCACGACGCCGCGCTGCGCTACTCCCGCGAAGCGGACTTCTCGCAGTGGCGCGACCGCTTGCAGGTGCATGGCCTCGATCTGCGGCACACACCGAGCGTCGAAGCGTTCTGCAAGCACCTCAACACCACGCTCGATCGCCTCGACTTCCTGATCAGCAACGCCTGCCAGACCGTGCGCCGGCCGTCGGGGTTCTACCGCCACCTGATGGACCAGGAACGGCAACCGTTGTCGGCGCTGCCGGACGCCGCCAGGGAAGTGCTGCGCTCGCACGAACTGCTGCGCTGCGGCACGGGCATGCTCGCGGGCGACAGTTCGACGTTGCCGGCGACCGCTGCGGCACTGCGCAGCCATGATGCCCCCGAGTTGTCGCAACACGCGCTGCTCGCCGAAGACCTCGTGCGCGACGAGAGCATCTTCCCCGGTGGCCGGCTCGACCAGGATCTGCAGCAGGTGGACCTGCGCGACCAGAACAGCTGGCGCATGCCGCTCGCCGACGTGACCACGGTCGAATTGCTCGAGGTGCAACTCGTCAACGCGATCGCGCCGTTCGTGCTGAACGCGCGCCTGAAGCCGCTGATGCTGCGCGTGCCCACCCGCGACAAGCACATCGTCAACGTGTCGGCGATGGAGGGGCAGTTCTATCGCTCGTTCAAGACCGACAAGCACCCGCACACGAACATGGCGAAGGCGGCGCTCAACATGATGACGCGCACGTCGGCGAAGGACTTCCTGCGCGACGGCATCCACATGAACAGCGTCGACACCGGCTGGGTCACCGACGAGGACCCGGCCGAGATCGCCGCGCGCAAGACCGAAGAGCACGGCTTCCATCCGCCGCTCGACATCGTCGACGGTGCGGCGCGCATCGTCGACCCGATCTTCCATGGCTTCAACACGGGCGTGCACGCCTGGGGCCAGTTCCTCAAGGACTACGCGCCGACGCACTGGTGACCCGCATGCCGAAGGCGGCGACGGGCGTGCCGGCGGAAGCTGGAACGCCGGGAGCTTCCGCGTAGCGTTCCTCGCGTGACGTCGATGAGCGAACTGGCCACGGCAATCCGCGGCGGCGACCGCAAGGCGCTCGCGCGCGGCATCACGCTCGTCGAGAGTCGCCGCGCCGACGATGCCCTGCAGGCGGAAGCGCTGCTGCAGGCACTGCTGCCGCACACCGGCGGCGCCGCGCGCGTCGGCATCACCGGCGCCCCCGGCGTCGGCAAGAGCACGCTGATCGAAGCGATCGGACTCGACCTGTGCGCAGCCGGCCACCGCGTCGCGGTGCTCGCGGTCGATCCGAGTTCGGCACTCAGTGGCGGCAGCATCCTCGGCGACAAGACCCGGATGCACGAGCTCGCCCGGCACGACAATGCGTTCATCCGGCCATCGCCGGGCGGCGACACGCTCGGTGGCGTCGCGGCGCGCACGCGCGAAGCGCTGTTGTTGTGCGAAGCGGCGGGCCACGACGTGGTGCTGGTCGAGACGATCGGCACTGGCCAGTCCGAAGTTGCGGTCGCCGGCATGGTCGACTTCTTCCTGCTGCTGCTGTCCCCGGCCGCGGGCGACGAGTTGCAGGGGATCAAACGTGGCGTGATGGAACTCGCCGACGGCGTGTTGGTGCACAAGGCAGATGGCGACCTCGCCGCCGCCGCCGACCGCGCGGCGCAGCAATGCATGCTGGCGATGCGCGTGCTGCATTCGGGCACCACACCACCGCCGGTCCTGGTCGGCTCCTCGCTGACCAAACGCGGGCTCGGCGAACTCTGGCAGGCGATCGGGGCGAGGTTGCAGCAGGCGCGAGCCGATGGCTCCTTCGCGGCGCGCCGCGCACGACAGATCGGCGACTGGCTCGAACACGCCGTGCGCGAACGCCTGCTCGCCGAGTTCCTCGACGATCCCGTGGTCGGTGCCGCGATGGCGCGGGCGCGCGACGAAGTGGTTCGCGGCGCGATCCTGCCTTCGGCGGCGGCGCGGGCGCTGCTTGCCCTGCGGCGCCACTGACGACTTCACTCGGGCTTGTGCTCGAGCACGAACTGCGTCGGCGTTTCGACCACGGCCCGGGTCATGCGGTCCTGGAATCCCGTTGCCCGCACGACAACCTGGTGTTCGTCGCAATCGAGCCCGAACAGCCGGAAGTGGCCGCGCGCGTCGGTGCGCGTCCACAAGCCACGCGGCCCGTATCCGTGCAGCGGCCCGACATGCACCACGGCATCGGCGATCGGCTGCTGCGCCCCGGTGACGACGAATCCTTCGAGAGCACAGGCGTCGGGTTGCAGTTCCACCCGCACCTTCTGCTCGGTGCGGGCATCGGTGCGCAGTTCCGTCGAGGCGAAGTGCTCTTCGGCGCGCACGCCGAAGCTGCTGCCGGCGCGGACGTCGTCGAGCACGAACCGGCCGGCCCAATCCGTCGTCGCCAACGCCTCGATCTCGACTTCGCCATCGCTCGGCCACACTTCGACAACGGCGCCGGCAACCGGCGCTCCGTCCGGACGGACCACCGTTCCTTCGACGCGCACTCCGGCGGGAATCACATGCTCGATCACCGCGGTCGCCCCCGGTTCGATGCGAACCGCGACGTCGGTGCCGCTGCGGTCGTCGCGCAACAGGTGGTCGCCTGGCGGCAACGAAGCGAAGACCGCAGTGCCGTCGGGCCCGACTCGCGCCCGACCGAGCGCAATGCCCGTGGCGACGCGATGCCGGCCTCCCGTTTCGCCGCGGATGATGGCAGTCCGTACCACGGGGCCGGCGCCCGCTGCCTGGGTCGCCACGATGGGAACGACGCGCAAGTTCACGCCCGCGGCGGGGCGACCATCGCGTTGGTGGCGGGCCATCACCACGAGCCCGCCCGGCCGATCGTCGCGCACCTCCGCTGCCGGCGGCGGCACCACGACGGGAACGCGCATCGCAGCCGCCGACGCATGGTCTTCAGGCTCGCGCGTCCCGGGATCGGGCAGCGCCGCCGCTGCCGTGGACAGTTCGGCCGTGCGATCGCCTTGGACAGCCACGGGCGATGGCACCGCAGCCGGCAGTGGCGCCACCGCGTCGCCCTGACGAACACCGAACACGAAGGCCAGGACGACCATCGCGAGCGACATCAGGCAGGCGAGGAGGGCAGTGCGTCGCATGCAACGCCGTGCAGCGTTCGAACCGCCGGGAAACTCCGAGGCGCATGCAACCCCGGCCAAACCCGGCCGCATCGGGGTTGTGACTGGCCGGACAAGCGGCAGGATGCCGAGCATGGCGCCCACCACGCTCCGCCTTGCCATCGCCGGCGACTTCCCCACCATCGCGGCGATCACCAACCACTACATCCGCACGACCACGATCCACTTCGGCTACGAGGAGGTCAGCGCCGACGAGCTGCGCGCCCTCTGGCAGCAGCACGAAGCGGTCTACCCGTGGCTGTGCTGCATCGACGCGAGCGGCGTGGTCGGGTACGCGAAGGCCGGCGTGTTCCGGGCCCGCGCCGCCTACCACTGGACCACGGAAACGGGGATCTACCTTCACCCCGATCGTTGCGGCCAGGGCCACGGTCGCCCTCTCTACTCCCGGTTGCTGGCGGTGTTGCGCGCCCAGGGCTTCCAGAGTGCCATCGGCGGCATCGCTCTGCCCAACGCCGCTTCGGTGGCGCTGCACGAACGGCTGGGCTTTGCCGCCGCGGGTCGCATCCCGCGCGCTGGCCGCAAATTCGATGCGTGGCACGACATCGGCTTCTGGTGCCTCGACCTGCAAGCGCCCGACCACACGCCGCAGGACTTGCGCACCCCGGCCGCCGCCTTCGCAGCGAGCACCGCGGGCGAAGGTCGACCCGGGGTCTGAGCGCCACCCGGCGCGAACCCGGCGACGCGCGCCGGCATCACGTCGAATGCCGGCTCAGTGACCCGCCGCGGGCGCGCCCGAGGTGGCCCACGCCGGATCCTGGCGGTGCACGGTGCCACCGCCGAAGTTCTGCACCCACAACCGACCGTCGGCGCCGATGCCCATTTCGCGGTGGCCCGGATCGAGCAGATTGCGATGGTGGCCCGACGACTGGCACCACGCGTTGTGCGCACCGAGCGCCCCATCGACCATGGCGATGTTCTCGCTGACGCCCGCTTCGTAGCCGGCGAGCTTCATCCGGTCGTACGGCGTGCGGCGCCCGGGCGTCGGCGACATGTGCGCGAAGTAGCCGAGGCGGCCCATCTCCTCGGCGTGCCCCTGCGCTGCCGTGCAGATCGCAGCCACGATCGCCAGCGGCCGATGCCGGAACATCGCGCGATAGTCGTTGGTGACGCGCAACTGCTCGCGCTGCGCCGACGAGAACGACTTGCCGACGGCCTGGTTGAAGGCCTCGACGTGGCGCCATTCCTCGAGTTCGGCCCGTTCGGCCAGGGTGGCGCAGAAGTCGCGCAGACCGACCGTGTCGCCGACCGGCAATGCCCGCGCCCATTCGATTGGAGCCAGCTGTGCGTGGTCCAGCTCACCGAGATCGCCGAGCGCGCGCGCCAGCCAGTCGATGCGGTCGAGTTCCGCCCGCAACGTCGCCGGCACCCGCACGCGGACGGTGTCGTCGTCCCACAAGGTGCGGACCGCATCGACGCGACGATTCACTTCGGCTTGCACGCGAACGTACTCCGCGTACTTCTCGCTCGACACCGCCGGCGGCTTGTAGGGATAGAAGTAGCGCTTCTCGTCCTGGATCAGTTCGCGGGCCTGATGGCGGGCCGCATCGAGCTCGGCGCGTTGCTTGGCGAGCTTGTCGACGTGCTTGCGCAACGCACCGGCATCGAGCTTGGTCACCTGCCGCGTGAGTTCCTTCTGCAGCGCCGCGGCCAACACGTCGACCGCCTCGGGACCGGCCGCCAGGGCCTCCGCCAGCAGTTCTTCGCGCAACGCCAGGTTCTTGTCGCGCAGCGCCGTGTCCATGCGCGCCGCCAATGCCGCCGCCTGCTTCTGGATCTCGAGCGAACGCACCGAAACGAAGCCGTCCTTGCCGACTTCGTAGCCGCGCGGGTCGAACGGTTCGCCGCGCCCTCGCGCAATGACACGATCGACCGACTCCTTCGCGTTCGCGTCGGCCATCACCACCTTCGCCAGCAAGGCCTCGGCAGCAGCACCGTCGCCTTGCTTGTAGAGCAGCGCCGCCGCGCCAAGCGCTTCCTTGCCGACGATGCCGCACTGCTGGGCGATCGCCGCCACCGCAGCGCCGCCGAGTTCGTGCCACGTCATCCGCTGCGCCCCTGGCTCGAGGCGCAGGGCACCACCGTCGACGCCGACCACTTCGGCCGCGCTGCCGGTTGGGGCAGTGATGCGGAACGTGCGCCCCGCTTGCAGCGCCGTGGCGACAGCGCGGTGGAACGAAGCCAGCAACTCCGCTTCGGCCGCGCGGGTCTGCAGTCGCTGCGCGAAATCGGCATCGCGCGAACGCACTTCGTCGGCGGCCAGCACCAGCAAGCGGCCGGCTTCGGCGAAGTCACCGCCCTGTTCGGCGAGCCGGACCGAGTCCATGCGCGCGCGCAGCGATGCCAACGTCGCAATGCGCAGCGCCTCGCTCGCGGGCTTCTGGCCTGCGCTTGCGACCGGCGGGCGCGCGGCCGCCTCGGCGAGCAGCTGCTTGTGCGTGTCTTCGATCGCAGCGAACTCACGCGTCGGCGGGAAACCCGTGCGCGCCGCGTGCAGCACCTGCGCCGCCTCGCGCGGGCCACGTTCACGGGCCACCTGCGCCACTTCCGCGAGCAACGTGGCCAGCGCGGCCTTGGCTTCTTCGCGCACTGCGGTGATTCGCGTCGACATCTTCGCGACCGCGGCTTCGTCGCTTTCGCGCGCCAGATTCGCCTGCAGCAGCGACACCGCCTGCACGAACAGCCGCGAACGACACAGTCGCTCGACGTCGGCCAGATCGACTGCGGCGTCCGGCGCCACCGTGTCCTCGGCATTCGCCTTCGGCGCGGTTTCGCCACTGGCTGCTGGCTGCGCTGCGGGCGGCTCGACCTTCACCACCGGTGTGCTGGCCTGCGAACCAGGCGCGACGACGACAGGGTCTCGGGGCGGCTCCTGGCGCACTGCCGGTACGGAATCCGGCGGCGGCGTCACGGCCACGGCGGGGACGGTCGGCGTCGGCGCCGGCCGCGTTCGCAGCGTCGCTGCCAACTGGTCCCGCACGATTGCCGCCGCAATGCGCTCCGCTTCGTCGCCATCGTTCTCAAGGCGCCGCAGTTCCTGGCTCCACTCGGCGTAGCCCCGCCCGTCCTCGGGTGCGCGCACGGCCGCGAACAAGCGCGCCGTCGCCGTCTGCGCCGCAGCGATCGCCTTCGACTCCGGCTGCAACCGCTGCAACGCCTCGGCGCCGCGGTCGGTCCACGCCTGCTCCAACACGGTGAGCTTCCTGGCCGCTTCCTCGAATTGGCCGGCGAACCGCAGTTGCCGGATCGCCGCGAGTTCCGCGGCGTCGTCGCGCGCCTGCAGGAACACGAACGCGGATCCGGCCAGTACCGCGACCACGGCAACCGGCAGCAGCCAGGCCGTCTTCGCCGAACCGGCTTTGCGGCGCGACCGCGGCACCGCCTCTGCCAGCACATCGTCCGGACCCGCAGCGCGCGGCACCGTGCGCCCGACGACGACGACCGCACGACCGATTTCGATGCGGTCACCCAGCACCAGATCGGCGGTCTGGACCGCGGTTCCGTTCACTCTCGTCGGCGCCTTGGCGACCAGCCGCGCACCGTTCGCGGTCGGCTCGATCGAGACGTGGACCGGCGCGACATCGGACTCGCGCAACACGATGTGCGCAGTGGTGCCGCTACCGATCGAGACCGGCTGGTCGTGCAATGGATGCAGGAAAGTCTGGCCGCCGTCGAGGATCTGCAGCGTGAGCATGCGTCGTGCCCAGGCCAACGGCGGGGGTGGACCGTTCCTGGTGGGCCGGAATCCTAGCCAGGATGGGCGAACTTGGGCACTACCCGAATCGAGCGGACTGCCCGAACCCGCGGGTCAGCCCCGCAGCCACAACGAGCCCACCTGGCCCTGGGTCGCCGCGTGCCACGGCACGAGGTCGCACAGCCACGACCGACGCGCCAGGAGGCGCACCGGTTCGCCTGCGAGCAGATGCTGCAACTTCGCAAACTCCTCGGCGGTCTGGTTCACGACCAGGAGCCAACCGCCCGTTCGCACCGTGGCCACGGCCCGCTGCACGAACCGCCGCGGCCGGGCCCGCGACAACGGCGCGCCCCAGCGCAGGCACGGATAGCTCGACAGGAACGGAAAGAAGGCGGTGACGACGTCCTGCTCCGGCAGGCGCAGGCCGGTCATGTCCGCCGCCTGGAAGTGGACTTCGCTGCCAGGGGTCGCTGCCAGCGCTGCATGGGCGCGTGCACGCCCCCCACGGCGCGAGCCGTCGCGGTGCGGCACGAACCCATCGAGCTCGATGCCGCGCAGCACCACCGGCCGTGGCAAGCCCGCGTGGCGCGACAGCCAGCGCTGCAACGCCGTCGCGTAGTGGAAGTCGCCGCAACCGGCATCGACGGCGCGCACCACGCCGTCGGGACCGTGCGGCACTTCGAGTCCGGCCGCCAGGTGCGACAGGCAGGCAAGGTGCTGCAGGTTGCCGGCCCACACTGCCTGGGTGGATCGTGCGGCCAGTGCAGCCAGGTCGAATCGCTCGGCCAGTGCCGCTGCGATGCCTGCGGCCGCTTGCGCGCGCGCAGGATCAAGGTGCGAAAACGCGTCGGTCTTCGCTTCGTGCGGCAGTTGCGCCGGGCGGCCCGAAGGCCGCAACACGGCGCGCATCGCAAACGCCAACTCGTTGGCTGGCGCTCGCAACCACGACCAGCCGCGCTGCAACAACGATGGCATGGGCCTCACATCGGCCGCCACGCCGCGACAGCCTGAGCTGGAGCGCGTGGCGAACGTGCCGGTCACCCGCGGGGGCAACCGGACGGCCCGTGCATCAGTTGCCGAGCACCATCTCGAGGCCGTTCGACGACGCCAGGTTGAACGGCGTCAGCAGCGTGAACGCCACCGATTGCGTCGACAGCGACGCGCCGATCAGCGCAGGGTTGTTCGGGATGCCGAAGTTGAACAAGCCCTGGCCAGCGACGACTGGGAACGCAAACGAACCCAGATCCGCGTTGGTGTAGGCGTAGCAGCCGGGCATGCCAAGGAACGTCAGGTCGAGACCCGGGTTGACCACGGCCGACCCGAAGAACTGCAGCGCGAGCGGCACCACCGGCGGCACGTTGCTCGTGATCAGCGTGAAGCCCGCGTTGCCGATCGACGGCGACGAGTTCGCCGACAAGGCGAGGCCGGCCAGGCCGACGTCGGAGATCGTCGCTGCGCTCATCGCGGAGAAATCGGTCGCGCCCGGGTTCGGCGACACACCGCCAACCGAGTAGCCGAGGATGCCCGGGTCGACACTGGCGAAGCCACTCATCGTGCCGATCACCAGGGTGACGTTGCCCGAGGCCACGTCGAGCTGGAACTGGAACGTGTTCGGCAAGCTGGTGAAGTAGCTGTTCACGCCGTTCCAGGTGACGTAGGCGACACCGGCGACTTCTTCGAACAGGATCAGGCCGCTACCGACGCTCGTCTGGTCGTAGTCGTGCCACAGCGCGAAGGTCGTGCGCGCGTCGTTCAGCAGTTCCGCGACCGTCGGCGTGTAGTCGACGAAGCCCTGGGTCGTCGCCGCGACCTGGATCTGGCCCTTGGTCGTCACGTTCAGCGTGGTCGTGGTGCCGCCGGCAACCGGCATCGCACTGGTCAAGGTCACCACCTGCTCGCCATCGAGCATCAACGGCGCGATGTTGATCGCCGTGGCCGACGGCGTCATGAACGTGCCGGGGATCGAGTTGAGGATCGCGTAGCCGCTGCCGGTGCGCAGCCAGGTGATCGTCGTGTTGCTGAGGTCGAAGGCCGAGGTCCATTCCTCGTAGATCGAGTCTTGGCTGGCGACGCAGCCAGTGCCGTAGAGGTTGACCGCGGCGCAGTTCGCCGGCGCGCCGAGCGGCACGAACGCGTAGCCCGGGTTGGCCGGCACGAGCTGCAGACCGTTGTTCGCCATGTCGAACGTGTTGATCGTGATCCACTCTTCGAACAGGGTCGGGTCGACGGTCGCACCACCGGCCGAAAGGTCACTGGCCGCCGGCAGCGGCGCCCCGAGTCCAGGCGAGATGCCCGCGACGCCGACGACCCACGTCGGGACGGTCGCCACCGAGGCGTTGGTCGTGCCCGGGCCGTAGAGGAACTTCACGGCGCCGCTCGACTCCAGCACCATCTGCATGCTGAAGATGCCGCTGGTGGCCTGGTAGCACTGCGCGTTCTCCCACGTGATCGTGCACGTGGTCGGCGTGCTCTTCAGGTAGACCATGCCGTTGTTGCTCGACAGGACCTGGATGTCGCTCCACAGTGCCGCAACGCGCGGCGACTGCGACGCCAGCTCGGCCGCGGTGGCCGAGAAGTCGGCGCCGCCGGGCGCCGGCACACCGGCGTTCGACAGCCACACATAGCCCTTGTCACAGACGTGGACGTCCGTGTAGGTCGCGGCGCCGACCGGGAACGCGAAGCCGATGGGCTGGATCGGGAACACGAAGTCGCCGAACAGCGTGCCTGGTGCCGCGAGCGGAGTGCCGAACGCGGTGTCGAAGCACTGGGCGGCCAGACTTGGCGCGAACAGTGCGAGAGAGAACGATGCAACGATCTTGCGCATGGGTTGGAGTGCCGCGGGACGGCACAGCGGAGCGAGGACGGGACAGGACAAAGCGGTGGAAACCAGCCGCGCATTGGAACCTACCACGCTGCGGGGCGGTTCAAAGGGCCCGGGTGTCGCATCCGTGCACCCCTTCGCCTCGCGGCGGACTGCCCCAGATTGCGGCATGCCGCACACGATCGCCGCGGCGAGTCGCCGCGGTCAGCGCGGCGTCTCGGGGAACTTCAAGTACGGCAGCTTCACGCCCTGGAACTCGAAGTTGTCGATGCGCAACTCCGGCGGCGGTTCAAACCCGGCGCCACCTTCGAAGGCGATCAGGTCATTTTGCTCGACGCCGTCGCCGGAGACACCCAAGGCACCGACCAATTCGCCATTCTTGTAGAGCGGCACCGAGCCGGGAAAGAAGGTGAGCCCGTTCTGGTAGCCGGGATCGGGCGGGGCAGCTCCCCATCGAGTCGCCTGGGCCGGTTCGCGGTTGAACAGCGCGCGCTGGAACAGAGGGCCTTCGTTCGTACCTTCGATGCCCGGGGGATAGAACGGCTGCGACAGGAACCCGAGTGTGCGCGTCGTCAACGCGATGCCGCGCGAATCGCCGAGCGGGAACCCCGGCCATTGGTCGGGGCCCGCGGGCCCGCCGGGTTGGCAGTAGTAGACGACGCTGCGCGCTTTCGCCGGCACGACGTCGATCGCGTCGCACAACGTGTCCTCCATGCGGAAGTGGGCGAGGATCAAACCGCGGCGATCGACCACGGTCGCGATGACCTTGGCACCACTGCCAAGCGGCAAGCGAACTTGGGCACGCGTGCGGTTGGCGCTCACCACTACTTGGTCGATGATCGTCGTCACATCGAGCTGCGTCAGGGACTGCGTCGGACCACCCGTTTGCGCCGCGCGCGGACCGATCAGGTAGCCGAACGGATCGATCTGGCCAAAGCTCGGGTTGACGAGCCAACCCGGATCGACGAACGGAGCGCCGGGCGCGGTGCCTGGCGTGTAGCCCGCGGGCCGCGTCGTCTGCTTCACGTACGGCAGCAGGATGCCGACGATGGTGATGGCGCCTTCGGGCGGGATCGAGAAGAAGAAGTTCTCGTCGCCGACGGTGCCCGTGCCCGAAGCGCCGGTGATCGCCGCGAACTCGGCCGCGTTGAGATCCGGATCCTCGTTCGCATTGGTGCGCACGAACACACCGATCCCGCCCACCAACCGGCTGACACCCGTGCTGTTCGCCTTGTAGAGCGGCACGGCGCCCGGCAGAAGCGTGATGCCCGGACTCGTCACCGACCCGTCGATGTTGCGCGACGGTCGGAACTGGGCGTTGTTGAACTGGAGGCTCAGATTGAAGTTCGTCGTCGGACTGGTCAACGCAGTCGCGATGTCGGCGCCACGGTTCGTTGCGTTGATCTGCCACAACGGCCCCGGCGGCGTGCCGGCGATGCCGGTCGTCGTGCGCTGCGGTGCAATCACCGCTTCGGGAAACAACCCGACGCCCGTGCTCGCCGGCACGTTCGACGCGATGAAGGGCTCGGCGAACGTCGGCGGAAAGTGGAACGTCGACAACGTCTCCACGGTGCGCGACGACAACGGCGCCTGGCTGTTGCTGAAGAAGGCCGTCGTGCGCGCGAGACTGATCGCGATCTTGTCTTCGTCGCGTTCGGTATTCGCGTCGGTGCTGTACACGCCCAGGATACCGCCGGTGCGGTCAACGACGGCAACGTGCAGGCGCAGGCTGTTCAGCGACGCGACCGCGCGCGAAATGATCGTCTCGACTTCGGTGTCGGTCAGCGGGATGACGTCGCCAAAGGTCGGCAACACCGGCGCCGAGGTGAACGAAACATCGCCGGCGCACGAAGGCAGGGCGAGCCCCACGGCGAGGCACAACATCGGAAAGCGAAGGTTGGCGAACATGGCTACCACGTCGTGATGATGTTGGTGAAGACGTTGAAGCGGAGGTCGTCCGAATCGTAGATGCGGGCGAAACCCTCGTCCGGGAACAAGACACCGCCACCGAACTGCAGGATCACGTTGTTGGTCAGGAACGGCCGGTACTGCGTGCCGGCGAACATCTCGATGCCGATCTGCTTGTCGATGTCGGCGGCCTGCAGCAGGAACTCGAGCGACTCGGTCTTGTCGAAGCGCAGGTAGGTGAAGCCGACCTGACCGCGCCACTTCGGCGTCAGCTCGGCATCGACCGCGGCGCCGAACAGCAGCACGCCCGGATTGACGAAGTTGGCCTGGCCTTGCGTCTTCGAGGTCTGCAGGTCCGCGAGCGGACTGCCGGGGTTGGTCAGGCTGGTGTTGACGAACTTGAGGCCCTGCGAATTCCAGAACGAGAAGCCGCCGCCGCCGAAGTTCGGCGCATCGACGATCGCGTCGAAGCCTTCGGCGTCGCCATCGCGCGGATCGCTGTCACCCGACGCATACAGGGCGAACGCGCGCGGTCGCCACCAGTCGATGTCCAAGGACACCTCGGCCGCGAAGAAGCGGGCGTCGATGTCGGTCGAACGGGCCGCGATCGGATTCTGCGTTTCGCGCCCAAACGCCTTGTAGAGCGCGTGGGTGATGTTCCAGCGCCCGAAGTGGCCCTCGCCGGCCCAGCCGACGTAGTAGGCGTCGAGCTCGCTCGGCGTGAAGTTGCCGATCGGTGCCGGCGCCACCAGGAATCCGTTGTCGTCGAACTCGATCTCACGGCGATCGCGGTTCCAGTGGAACGAGACCGACGTCGTGTAGCCGAGCACCGGCCAGTCCTGGCGATAGACGTTGGCGACGAGCACGTTCTGATCGCGGTCTTCGTAGCGGACGAGTCCGGAGTTGCTGTCCTTGTCGAGCTGGTCGAACAGCGCGACGTTGTATTGCCACTTGTTGTTGTCGGCGTTGCCGAAGAAGCGGATGCCGAGGTTCGTGTCCTCGAACAGGAAGCCGCGGAAGTCGCTGCGGAACGGCAGCACGCCGGCTTCGACGCTGCAGAAGTCGTAGCGCGAGCTGAGGTCGAACAGGTGGTACTCGACGAAGGCTTCCTGCAGCGTCACGTCGCCGCGTTCGCGGGTGCTGCCCTGCGCCGGGTCGATGACGACTACGCCCACTTCCTCGACGTCGACCCGCGTGTAGTTGAACACCGGCGTCACGCGCAGTCGCCAATCGACCGGCTTGAAGGCCTGCTGGCCGCGGAACAAGTCGAACGACAACGCGAGATCGTCTTGCAGGAACGTCTGGTCGCCATCGCCGAAGAAGCCGGTCGCCACCGGCCCGGGACCGGTGATGCCCGACGGCGTCGGCACATCGCGCTTCTCGAAGAACAGGCGATTGGTCGCGGTGAAGGAGAAGAACAGGTCCTCGGTGCCGCTGAGGGGGAAGTCACCCTTCAGCACGTTCTGCCGGTAGGGGTTCCACGGCGAGGCGCGTTCGTTGATCACGTAGGCTGGCGGCTCGACGCCGGCGACCGGGCGACCGGGCGCAAACCACCGCGACGGGAATGGTTCGAAGTCGCGAATCACAGCCGGCCCTTGCGGAGCGGGCGGCTTCGATTCCTGGGCACGGCACGGCGCGAGCAGTGATGCTCCGAGGCCGACGAGCAGCGGACAGACCTGACGCATCATGCGTTCCTCATGGCAGCGTTGCGACCGAGAGAGTGCGGATTGGAGCGATGCGCTGCGGGAGGGCAAAGGGATTTGTGGCCGGTAGCATGGCGGCTTTCGCGCAGCTTGCCTGTCGCTTCCCATTCGGCCGCGATCTAGCATCGCGCTGTCGTCGCATGCCTCGCTTCCAGTTGCTCGTTCGCGAACTCGGCAAGGCGCCGAGGACCGTCGCATTGCTCCAGGCGCTCGTCGTCGGCCGCTCACGTCGCGCCGACATCGTGCTCGAAGACGAGGAAGTCGGCCGCGAGCAGTTCCGCATCGGCCCGGCGGGCGCCAGCGTCACCGTCGAGGGCATCGGCAGCACCAACAAGACCATCGTCGACGGCACCTCGATCGAACCGGGCCAGAAGGTGACTGTCACCAGCGGCGCCACCATCAAGGTCGGCCGCTCGATCCTGCAGTTGCAGTTCGCCGACGCCACGGAAGGCGCGCCGCCGCGACCAGGCGCCTTCGACGCAACGTTGGTGGCGGGGCGCCCCTCGGCCAACGTGCCGGAACCGCTGCCACCCGAGGAGCGCACCGACAGCCTGGCGCGCCCGGGGCGCGAAGCCGGACCGACCCGGGCGCCGGCGGACGCTGGCCCGCCAGCCGATGACAACTTCGGGCAAACGATGAACATGCCGGGCGCGTTCCGGCCCGGCCAGCCAACGCCGCCGAAGCCGCCGACGCCCGCGCCCGCTCCCAAGGGCAAGACGACACCTCCCGCCGATGGCAATTGGGGACAGACCATCAACGTCGGCGGCGGCTACCGCCCCGGCCACAGCCCGGCATCGCCCGGCGGAACGTCACCGCCGCCGGGACCGACTCCCGGCGCGCCTTCGCCGGGAGCCAAGCCGCCAACGCCCGCCGCACCCGCCGACGGCAATTGGGGCCAGACCATCAACGTGGGCGGTGGGTTTCGCCCCGGCCAGGCTGGCTCGGTTCCCCCCGCGGCACCCGAGCCGCCACCCAAGGCCCAGGCGAAACCGCAACCGCCCCCTCAGCCAGCGCCGCAACCGGCGGCGCCGACACCCCCACCCGCACCCGCACCCGCACCGGCGCCGCCCGAAGCGGCAACGCCACCTGCCGCTGCTGCCGCCGGCAAGTCCGAACGCCCGAAGACGGTGATGCTCGACCCGGCCGCGTTGGCAGCCGCACCGAGCAATGTCACCCCCGTCGTCGCGGTCGACATCGAGTCCAAGCTGCACCAGGCGATGCCGCGCGTGTTCGTGAAGGGTGAGAACGTCAAACGCAAGGTGCGTCTGATGAAGCAGAAGAGCAAACTCGGTCGCGCCGAGACAGCCGACGTGTTGCTGCCGCACGAATCGGTGTCCGAACTGCACGCCGAGATCGAGTTCAGCGGCAGCGTCTGGTCGCTGCGCGACTGCGGCAGCACCAACGGCACACTCGTCGACGGCAACGTGCTGCGCGGCCAGTCGGTCACGATCGGCCGCAACTCACTGCTCGGGTTCGGCAGCTTGCGCGGCTTGTTCGTGTGCATCGATGCCGACAACGCAGCGGCGCGCCGCCAGGAAGAGCGCGCGCTGCAACTGCTGGTGAAAGCGGGTCGCCTGGGCAAGGACGTCGGCAAGCAGGTGCTGGCGATGGCGCGCGCCGACTCGACGCAGACGATCGGCGAAGTGCTGCTGCTCGAGACCCCGCTCGAACCCGCCGACTGGGCCAACGCCGTCGCCGCCGTGCGCACGCGCGTGACCCTGTGGGATCGCCTGCGTCGCCTGTTCGGCAAGAAGAGCAAGCCGGCGCAATGAACTTCGGCATCTATCGATCCTGGCACGCCCTGGTCGCGGTCGCCGTCGCCGGCGGCCTGTTCGCCTGGCACGTGCTGGTCCCGCGCCCGTTCGGCAGTCGCGAGGACGACAACGTCGTCTACCTGCTGGCCACCGGCTGGGTCGCGGTCGCCTGTTATGCCGTGCTCGCGCTGTACGCCGTGCGCCGCGCCGCGCACCGCCTGCGGCTGAGCCCCGAGTTCGCGTGGAAGGCACAGCTGCCGCAGCTCGAACGGGCGCAATCGGACCTGACCGGCTTGCAGCAACGCGCGCAACGACGCGAAATCGCCGGCAAGGCGGCGATGCGCAAGGAAGCTGCCCGCATCCTGAAGCAGCACGGCGTGCAGCGTGTGCTGCGCGTCGACGTCGTGCGCGACGAACGCGCGCTCGGCATGTTCCGCTTGGACGTCGGACCACGGCAACCACTCGGAACGCTGGCGGCGTGGCTGCACTCGCACGTCTTCTACGGCTTCGCAGCGGCGGCGATCGTCTGGTTCCACGGCGGCTTCCGCTGCGGCACGACGATGGGCCTGTTGCTGAACGTGCTCAGCTACTTCGTGCTCGGCAGCGGCCTCGTCGGCGCGATCCTGTGGACCTTCGGCCCCACCTGGCTGACGCGCGCCGAACGCGAACTCTCGGTCGAGAAGGCCTTCGCGTTGCGCGAGCACTACGCGCGCAAGCTCGCGGAGGCGATCGCGTTCCCGACCACGCGCGCGAAGGATGCCGCGGCGGCGGCGGCGGCGGCGAAGACCGCCAGCGACGAAGCCAACCAGGCGGCGGAGAATCCGGCGCTCGCCGGCAAGGAGCTCGAAGCCGCCAAGAAGGTCGCCAAGAAGGCGGCGGACGAGCTGAAGAAGGCCGAGACCAAGGCGGCGCAGGCGCAGGCCGGGATCGAGGCCGAGACCGCGCGCCTGCAACCCGAAGTTGCGACGCTGCGCGGCCAGGCCGATGCCGTCGCGCGCGAAACGAAACGCCTCGGCTTCTACCGCGCCTTGCTGCGCGGCTGGCGCCTGCTGCACGTTCCTTGTTCCGTGTTGCTGCTGGCGCTGGTCGCCGTGCACGTGATCAGCATCTGGTACTACTGACCATGACCCTCGCCACCAATCCGCTGGAAGCACTGCTGGCGACCCCGCTGTTCGCCGACGTCGGCGACGAGCTGCTCGACGCCGTGCGCACCGAGGCCGCGATCGCTGCGGGCACCTACGAATGGCCGGCGACGGTGGCTGTGCGGGCGGGCTTCGTCCGCTTCCTCACCCTCGAGGATGGCGACGAGATCGTGCGCCAAGGCGACCTCACCACCGAGTTGCTGGTCGTGCTGCGGGGTCAGGTCGAGAGCGTGCAGTCGCGCCAGAGCCGCGAAGTGCATCGCCACCGCATCCACGTTCCGGGCACCTGGTTCGGTGAAGTCAGCGCGCACAGCCACCATCCGGCGCTGGCGACCTGGCGGGCGATGGGACCGGCGACGATCGCCGCCCTCGAAGCGCGCCTGTTCACGCGCCTCTACGCCGAGGACGAAGCATTCCGTGCGCGCATCGACGACAGCTACCGCGACAACCTCGGTCTGCACCTGCGGGCGTCGTCGTTGTGCCGCGATCTCGACGATGCGGCGATCAAACAGCTGCAGCAGGCCGCCGAGCTCGTCACGCTCGACGACGGCGCGGTGCTGGCCGAAGCAGGCGCCGCCGCCGACACGTTCTGGCTGGTGCGCGCCGGCGCGATCGCGTGCACGGTGGCCGTCGATGGCGCCGAGCGCACGCTGGCGTTCTACAAGGGCAACGCGATCTTCGGCGAACACGCGATCACCACCGATGGCGGCACCTGGCCGGCGACGTTCAAGGCGCTGATGCGCACCTGCCTGGTGGCGATCCCGCGGGCTGCGTTCGCTCGCCTCGCGGAGCCCGCCCGCAAAGACCTGCGCGCCGCCGCCAATCGTTTGATCGGTCGCGCCGACGTCGATGCCGTCGTCACCGGCAGTGTCTCCGGCGCCCAGGGCGCTGCCCTCGACGAACTGCACGTGATGGTCGAGCGCGAATCGGTGAAGGGCGGTCGCGCCCTCGTCATCGACCGCGGCAAGTGCGTGCGCTGCAACATGTGCGTCGAGTCGTGCGTCGCCGTGCACGACGACGCGGTGCCGCGCCTCAGCAAGGTCGGCACGCCCGTCGCCACCGACGAGGTCCTGGTCACCGCGTGCTACCACTGCGAACTGCCGCAATGCATGCTGTCGTGCGAGTACGCGGCGATCCGGCGCGATCCGCAGGGCCGCGTCCGCTTCGAGTACGACAACTGCGTCGGCTGCGCTTCGTGCATCGACGGCTGCCCCTACGGCGTGATCCGCCTGGTCGAACCGGCCCCGCCAGCGCCGCCGATCCAACCGTTGCTCGCCAGCCTGCCGTTGATCGGCAGCTGGTTCCGCCGCGAAACGCTGCCCGCCGCCGCCGCCGCACCCACGCCCGCCGCGAGCGCCGTGAAGACGGGCTCGTGCGGCACCGGCGGCAAGGTGAACCAGGTGGCGGGCAAGACCATCAAGTGCGATCTGTGCGCCGGGTTGCCGTTCGAAGCCTGCGTCTACAACTGCCCGACGACGGCGATCACGCGCCGCCAGCCGCAGAGCCTGTTCGGCAACCGGCGAGGACTCTGACATGGGCATCCCGCGCATCGTGGTCGAAGACGCCACCGGCGAACTGTGCAACAGTGCCGGCGAAGTGTCGTTCGGTTGCCGTACCGGCTGCTCGATCGTGCTCGACGATCCGATCGCGGCGGCGCGCCACTGCGCCTTCAGCCACGACGGCAGCTTCCGCGTGCGCGATCTCGGCTCGGTGACCGGCACCTGGCTCGACGGCCAACGCGTCGTCGGCAGCGTCGAGGTGAAGGAAGGCGCTGCGATCGTGTTCGGTGTTTCGCGCGTGCAGGCGAAGCTCGAAGAGCGCGACGGCACGCCGACGCTCGTGCTGCAGCTGGCGCGCAACGGTTTCTGGTGGCGCAAGGCCGGCAAGAAGGTCTTCGACAACGACCCCGACGCCCTCATCCGCAGCGAGGTCGGTTTCGGCCGCTTCCCGATGCTGGCGCTCGGCAACCGCCTGGCGATGCTCGTCGGCGTGGTGCTGTTGCTCGGCGCCACGTTCGTGGCGTCGGTGATGGAGCCGCTGGCGGACGCCGGGCCGCTGGTGCCGACGCACGCCTTCGTGACCGGCAAGGGCGCGATCGACGCGACGCACGCGAACCTGGCCCGCTGCCGCGCGCTGGCCGACGAACAGGGCTGCAACGTCTGCCACACCACCGGCCAGGGCGCCCCCGAGAACAAGTGCCTGCAGTGTCACGCGGACTTCGCGACGCCGCAGACGTTCCGGCATCCGTACGTCGGCGACGGCAAGCTCGGCCCGCTGCCGGGCATCACGGTCGACCAGGATTTCTGCGTCCTCTGCCACCGCGACCACCAGGGTGAGGACTGGCTGAAACCCGCGAGCGACCAGCTGGTCGGCAAATGCGAAGCGTGCCACGGCGACGGCGCTGCGCGGCTCGATCGCGACGCGCTGCTGGCGAAAGCGCCGGCGACGCCGCTGCCGGCGCGGCAGCGCGCGTTCGCGACGTATCGCTTCCCGCACGACCAGCACCTCGCCGCCAACATCGACTGCGCCGTTTGCCACCGCATCGACCCGGACGTGCTCGCGCGCAAGACGGCGGGGCAACCCGACGATCCGGGTCGCGAAGACTTCGCGGAGACGCCGTACGAGACGTGCGCCGCCTGCCACGTTCCTGGCGCTGCTGCCGCGGGCATGACCGCCGAGCAGCAGACGAAGTGGCGCGCCAAGGACCACCAGTGGAACGTCGCCTGGCACGGCACCGACAACGACGGCGCGGGTTGCCGCAAATGCCACACGCAGGGCGACAGCGCCGGCCGCACGGTGTTCGGCCCCGGGTTCCTCACGGTGGCCCGCGCCGCGGCGACGCCCGAGCAGCACGCCGCCGAACGCGCCCGCTACACGTCACCGCAGCGGCTGCACACCGCCGAGTTCGAGAAGCACGCCGGCGGCAAGGCGTGCTCGACCTGCCACCTCGACGGCAAGGTTGCCACGGCCGAATCGACGCCACGCACGTTCTGGCACGCGCTGCACGTCGGCGACGGTGCCCTGCAACCAGCGGCCGGCCAGGGCGGCAAGGTCAGCAACGACGTGACCGCGGGCTGCCTGTCGTGCCACCAGGATGTGCGCGGCCAGCAGAAGCTCACCGACGCGATGACTGCCGCCTACCACTGGCCGACCACCGAAGCGGCGCAGAACGCGTGCAAAGACTGCCACCGCGAAGGCACGCAGCCGCTGCTGCTCACCGCGAAGTCGACGACGATCGCCGCCGACCGGCGCTCGACGGCGATCGCGTTCCCGCACGATGTGCACGTGCAGAGCAAGTCGTTCGGCGTGTCGGGCTCGATGGCCGAAGGGTGCTTTGCGTGCCACACGTTCGACCGGCCGGCGGGCGGCGACGAGTTCGCCTTCGTGCCGCGCGTGAAGTCCGGCGCCGCCGACTGCTCGCAGTGCCACACCGGCCACGCCGAGGTCGGCGGTGGCGAATGCCAGCAGTGCCATCCGGTCGAAACGGGCCGCGCGAACTCGTTCCTGCTGTCGGCGAACGTGCCACCGGGCACGCCGGTGCGCGGCAAGCCGGCCCCGGACACACCGAAGCGCGCGTGGCCCGGCCTCAACGGCTTCTCGCATCTGTCGCGCGGCCACGTCGCCGAGGGCATCACCTGCGCGACCTGCCACGATCCGAAGTCGCTGGGTGCGGCGAAGGACCTCGCCACGGTGCCCGTGCCCGACGACGCCACGAAGGCGTGCCGCGACTGCCATCTCGAAAAGCAGTTCCACTGGCGCTGATCCGCAGCGCTTCGCCGCACGGGCCCGCGGACTTCTACGCGACGATTCGCCGCGCCAGCGCATCGCTGATGAGCCACAGCAACAAGCCCTCGACGAGCACTACGGAGGGAGTGATCAGCGCCATGACCGCCATCTCGACGCCCAAGCCGCTCGAGACCACCATGCCGTTCGACAGCCGGCTCGCGTTCGCGAGCACGAGAATCGTCGAGGTGATCCAGGTGACGCCGACCAACACGGCCAAGACGGCGATGATCCGCAACGCGCATTTCACGGTCAGTTCGATCAAGCAGCACTCTCCTTGGTTCATCGTACGCTATCGAACCAGGGCGACGCGCTCAACCAGCACGGCCCACGAACACTTCGATCGGTGCATCGATGCCGAGTTCGGGTGCGTGCACCCACGTCGCAGTGCACGTGATGTCGAGTTCGCGCGCCAGCATCGCTTCGAGGTCGCGCCCCCAATCGGTGACGACGAGGCTGCCGCCTTGCTCGATCGGGTTGCGGTGGTGCTGCGCCGGTAGCAGCAATTCGATGCGGCCATCGACGAGGCGGGCCCGCGCGCGCGTGTCGGCGTGCAGTTGGCGCGGCAACGTGAACACGTGCGCGCCACCGGCACGCAGCGTGCGGTGGATCTCGGCGAACGCGCGCAGCGGCTCGGGCACGTGCTCGAACACGTCCTGGGTGACGACGATGTCGAACTCCGCGTTGGCGAACGGCTGTGCGCGCAGATCGACGGCATGGAAGACGCCGACGCGCTTCGCCGTCGTGCCCTCGAAGTAGTACGAGCCGACCGCGCGCGCGGCGACGCGCCGCAGGAAGTGCCAGCTGCACAGGCTCGGCGACGATTCGTGCACGACGCTGCGGGGCAGGTCGAGGCCAAGTTCGTGCAGGACCTTGGCCACCGCGCGCTGACGCGGCACGCTGCCGCAGCGCACGCAGACCGGACTCTCGCGCACCTGGTCCGACAACGCCACGAATCGTGTCGCCGCCGCACAGAGCGGACACCGCCCCGGTCGCGAGTCCTGCGAACGCAACCGCCGGCTTCGGCGCCAGCGTTTCCAGATCGCCAGCAGCGCGAGCCCCGGCGACGACAGCGCAAGTCGTCGCCCGATCACCGATCCCACCTCAACCCTTGGCCTTGTTCAGTCCCGGATAGCCGTCGCGTTCGTTGCCGAACTTCGCGCGCGTCGCGGGTGAGGTCGGATTGCGCCGCCATTCGCGTTCTTCGGGCGTGCCGTCATCGACGCCGTCGGAGAGGCCGTTCCTCGGCTTCCAATGGCAACGCAGGCACGCCGCCGGCTCCTTGCGCGCACTGCCGGCATGCGGGCTCGTGCTCGCCGCCTTGATGTGGTCGACGCGGGGCACGCGCACCCCCGGCCACTTCGGATCGGGCGACAGGTCGGCCCGATGGCAGTCGGTGCAGTTGCCGACCGGATGGAACTGGCTGTCGATGAACCCGGCGAACGAGTTCTGCTCGGCGGCGTAGCGCGGATCGAGCGCGGCGGCGGGGCTGCCGCGCAACGCCGGCACCGCGAGCACCGGCTGCGCCGTCGGCGCCGGATCGTGGTGGCACTGCACGCAGCTCTTCACCTGCTCGTCGAACAGCTTCTCCTTCTCGCAACCGCCCTTCTTGTGGTCGTGGCACTGGCTGCACGCGAGCGCTTTCGCATTCGTCGAGACGTCGACGCCGTCCGCGGCGACGGCGTGGCAATCCGTGCACTTCGCGCCAGCGTTCACGTGGGCGGCGTGCGGGAACGCGACCACCTCGCGCGCAGTCGGCGCCGGCCCGGCCGTCTCCGTCACCGCGCCGCCAGTGTGGCAGGTCACGCAACCGGTCAGCGTGTAGGTGCGGAAGTCGGCGCCGGCGAGTTCGCCCGCCGTGCCGGCCGTCGATGCCGACGGGTGGCATCCCTTGCAGTCGGCCTCGGTCGGTTGCGCCGGCAGGTGCGTCGCATGCCGGAACGGCTTCTGCTCGAGCCGCGTCGGCAGCTGCGGCACCTTCGCCCGGTGACACGACGCGCAGTCGGCGAGCGCCTGGCGCCCGCTGCGGTCGATGCCGAGTTGCGTGATGTCCGGGTGCGTGTTGGCCGGGAACGTGAACGTGCGCCCGGCGAAGCGCGTGACCGCCGCGATCGGCCGCACGTTGGCGAAGTCCGCCTGTCCAAACACGTGGCACGCGGCGCAAGCGCCCCACCCGTTCTTGCCGTCGACAACGCCGTCGGTCGAATCGTGCAGCACATCCGTCGGCGTCTCGCCGGTGCGGAACGCCGGCACGTCGTGGCACGACTCGCAGTCGAGGTAGAGGTTCTTGCTCTTGCCGCGCCCGAACGGGAAGTCGCGCTGCGGCAGCCCGACACCGGACAGGTCCTGCGTGTGGCAGACCTCGCAACCGTTCGTCTTGCTGGCCGCGAGGGCTTCGTAGGCGGCATCCTTGGCGACACCGGTCTTCTTCTGCGCGCCGGGCTGCAGGAAGCGGTAGTGGTCGGAGTGCACGAACGCGCCGAGCGACCACAGCGGCCGCACTTCCTTCTTCACCGAGCCGGCGACGCGCGCGCCGGTCTTCTGGGCATCGACGATGTGGCAGGCAGCGCAGCCGTCGGCCGGGATCTTGCCGGTGCCGACCTCGGTCGCCGACGCCGTCTGGATGTTGGTGTGGCAGGCGGTGCACGCGATCGCGCCGTGGTCGTAGTGGTCGAAGTCGCCACCGACGGGCAGCTTCACCGTGTTGATGCCGCCCGTGGGGCCGGCGAACACTGCGACCAGCTTCTTCGCGTAGGCCGCGTGTTCGGCCGGCGACAGCGGGGCAAGGAACGGCACGCCGAGCGCCTTCGCGGTCGTTTCGTCCTGCGCGCCGCGGAACCAGCGCAGGTTCGCGACCATGCCGACGGCAGCTTCGCCGAGCGCCGGATCGTGGCAACGCGCGCACTGGCCGGGACCGGTGACGACATCGAAGTCCTTCAGGAACGTGATGTTGTTCGGCAGATGGCACTCGCGGCACTCGAGCATGCCGTGCGTGTGGTGCCGGAAGGCGTCGCGCGTGCGCGTGCGGTAGCCCGCGAGGTCCTTGTCATAGCCCGGCAGCACTTCCTTCTGCAGGTTGCCGGCCCCGTGGCACGCGTCGCAGTGTTGCTGCGGCGCCGACACCGGATTCGCTTCGTCGAAGGCATGGCAGCCGCGGCAGTCGCGGAACACCTCGGCGGTCTCCAACGCGAACCAGACCTCGTCGACGTGCTGCTTGTGGCTGAACGGTTTCGGCTGCGGCCCCTGCGCCACCGGCTGCACTGGCGCCGGCGCCGCAACGTCGCCCCCACCGAACGTGGCGAAGGCCACCGACGACACCCACGCCAACACCAAACCGAGCAGCCGGCCGTTCATCTCACTCCGCCTTGCCGAGCGGTTGGATCTTCACGACGCCCTTCACGCGCGCCTGGCAGGCGAGGCGGCACTTGCCTTCGTCGAAGCGGCTGCCGAAGTACTTCTTCGACTTCTTCGCCATCGTGTTCTTCTCCTTGGTCGTGACTTCGCTGAGTGAAGCCATGCCCTCGAGCACGACGACGCAGCACTTGCCGCAGGTGCCGCCCGACTCGGTCGGCTCGGTGTCGCTCCAGCACTCCCACTGCGTCTGGCACGCGCCGTCGATGCTGTCGGCATCACTGCTGGCGCGGCCGTTCTCGGCGAGCGCGCTGGCCATCGGCAATTCGGGATTGGCGGCGATCGTGCCGCCGTCGGCAAACACGACCGTCGGTTCTCCCGAAGGTGCAGCGGCCGGGGCCTTGGCGGGCGCGGCGGCCGGAGCTGCGGGTGCAGGCGCCGGTGCCGGTGCCCGTGCGGGCGCCGCC
>SXPB01000090.1 GCA_005776475.1 Planctomycetia bacterium | reverse complement strand
CCACCACATCCATCACCTGAGCGCGCGCATTCCCAACTACAACCTGCAGCGCTGCCACGAATCGAGCCCGCTGTTCCAGAGCGTGCGGCCGGTCACGCTGTTCGGCAGCTTGCGGTCGCTGTCGCTGCGGCTGTGGGACGAGTCGTCGAAGAAGCTGGTCGGTTGGCGGCACTTGCGCGGCCTGCGGTTGGCGCCGGCGCGGGTGCCGCAGGAGTCCGCGCGCGAAGGCACGCGGCGTTCCTGAAGCGCGGCCCGGCAAGTTGGTGCTCGCCGGCCGGCGCTCGGGCCGGGAGGATGCGCCGATGCAGCGCCGAGGCCTGTCTGCGTTCGACATCGGCTGCGTCGTCATCGGCGGCATCGTCGGCGTCGGCATCTTCTTCACGCCGCAGAAGGTCGCGGCGGCGGTGGACGACGGCACGCAGGTCGTCGTCGCCTGGTCGCTCGGTGGCCTGATCGCAGTGCTCGGTGCGCTGGTGTTCGCGCGGTTGGCCCGCGCGATGCCCGAACACGGCGGCACCTTCTTCTGGATCGCGCAGAAGCTCGGACCGCTGCCGGCGTTCCTCTACGGCTGGGCCAATTGGCTGGTGATCCAGGCCGGCGCGCTCGGCGTCATCGGCATCGTCTTCGCCGAGAACCTCGACGTGGCCTTGCACGGCACGAAGGGCATGTCGGATGGGGCCAAGGTCGGCCTTGCCATCGCGGCGATCGGCACGTTCACGGTGCTGAATGCATGCGGCATCCGCACCGGCAGTCGCGTGCAGAACGCGCTGGTGGTCGTGAAGCTCGTGGCGATCTTCGGCATCGTGGCGCTCGCGGTGTTCGTCGGTGGCGGCAGTGGCGACGTGGCGGCCCCGCCCACAACCACAGCGGCAGCGGCGCCGCGGGCGCCGGTCGGCTGGGTGGCGGCAATGGCGGCGGCGATGTTGCCGGTGCTGTTCGCGTGCGGCGGTTGGCAGCAGGGCTCGTTCGTGGCCGGCGCGGCCCGCCAACCGGCGCGGGACGTGCCGCTCGGCATCCTCGGTGGCGTCGCCGTCGTCGTCGTCACCTACATGGCGGTGAACCTCGCCTTCCTCGAGCTGCTCGGCTTCGACGGCGCCGCGCGGTCGACGACCATCGGCGCCGACGCGGCGCGCGTGGGGTTGGCGCCGCTCGGCCACGGCGACCTCGCCGCGCGCCTGCTCGCCGGCCTGATCGCGACCAGCGCCCTCGGCATCGTCAACACGATCTGCCTGGCGCCGCCGTTCGTGTTGCACGCGATGAGCAAGCAGGGACTGTTCCCGCGTTCGCTCGGCGCCTTGCATCCGCGCACCGGCACGCCGGTGCTCGGCGTCATCGTGCAGGGTGGCCAGGGCATCGTGCTGCTGCTTCTGTTGTGGCTGCTGTTCGGTGGCCGCGCCAAGGACGTGCTCGACTTCCTGCTCGATGGCGTCGTGTTCGTCGACTGGGTCTTCTACGCGCTGGCCGGCGTCGCGGCGCTGCGCCTGCCGGCGAGCCGGGCGAACGTGGTCGCGATCGCATTCACGCTGGCGTCGGCGGTCGTTTGCGTCGGCGCCATCGCCGTGACGCCGCTGGCCTCGCTGTCGGGGCTCGCGGTGTGTGCGCTCGGTGTGCCGGTCTACCTGCTGCGCCGCCGCGACCTTCCTGCGGTTGGCTAGGGCACCCAGTTCAGGCGCGCCAACCGGATGCCGTCCAGCATCGGGTTGAGTGCCGCGATGTACCAGTGGCCCTGGTGCAGCACGATCTCCGGCGCCGCCACCGGCAGCGTGCCGAGGCGGTACTTGTCGTCATCGACTCCGAAGTCGAACGGGTTCTTCGAGGCGTACTGGGTGTTCTGCGCGTTGGCGCCGTAGGTCTGGTTGCGGAACAGGTAGTACCAACCGTTGCGTTCGACCACGAACGGGCACTCGGCGTCGAACAGGTTGATCGGCACGGAAGCGGCGCCGCCCGCCGACACGACCATCGGCTGGCTCCATTCCTTCAGGTCGAAGGAAGTGCGCAGGAACACGGCCGCCTGCGTGGCCCCGGCCGGCGGCGAGCTCGTGTAGTAGCAGAGATGCAGGGCGCCGACGCGCAGCACCATCGGGTCGCGCACGTTGATCCACGGCCCGTCGAACAGGTTCGGCTGACCGATCTCGTTCTTCATCCGCGTGAAGTTCTTGCCGTCGGTGCTGCGCAGCATGCAGATGCGCAGGAAGTCGCCGTAGATCATGTAGAAGTAGCCGTTCGCGCGGAACACGTGCGGCGCCTGCAGGCCGCCGGGAATCTCGCCGAACGCGGGATCGGCGAGCAGCGCCACCCCGAGCGGCGTCCAGTTCGTGTCGGTGAGCTGGTTCGCCTGCCAGCGATGGAACAGCCGCGTGGCGCCGCCGACGCTGGTGTGACGGATGCACGACCACAATTGCCAGGTGCCGTCGGCGGCCTGCCAGATCGCGAAGTCGACCGGTTCCTGCAGCGGGTTCTGCAGCGGGCCGAGGTTGGGGTTGCCGGCGATCTGCCACCACGAACTCGCGATGGTCGGGATCGGTGCGCGCGGCGCGGTCTGCGCAGCGGCGGCGGCCAGGAAAGGAACGAAGGCAAACGCGCTGTGAAGCAGGCGACGCAGCATCGACGGCATGGGCACTCCTGGGTCGGTGGCGGCAGCCTACCGTGCCGCTGCACGCGACCGACAGGAAACGTCGGGGCGTGGCCACGGGGAGGCGTGAGTCGCCCGTCCCTGATGCCGTTCCTCATCGTCACGGTCGCGGTGCTCGTCGCCGCTGCCTGCGCCACCACCAACACGACGGCGCCGCGCCCGGCAACCTGGGCGCAGCAGGTCGCGTCGGCGACGGCAAGCAATTGGCATCGAGTGGATTCCGACCTGCATCGCTGCGCGCAACCATCGCGCGAGGCGATGCGCGAACTCGCCGCCGCAGGCATTCGCAGTGTGGTCAACCTGCGCGAGTACCACAGCGACAAGGACGAAGTCGAGGGCACCGGGCTCAAGCTCGTCGAATTGCCGTTCGCGGCGGGCAGCCTCACCTACGCGCAACTGTGCCAGGCCCTGCGCGTGGTGTTGGCGGCCGAGAAGCCGGTCCTCGTGCACTGCCGCCACGGGGCCGATCGCACCGGGGCCGTGTGCGCCGCCTACCGCGTCGCCGTCGAGGGGTGGACTCCGCAGGATGCGCTCGCCGAAATGACGGGCGGCGGCTTCGGCCACTCGGTGTGGTTTCCCAACCTGCGTTCGCTCGTCGCCGGGCTCGACCGGGCGCGCTTGCGCGCCGACGTCGGCTTGCCGCCGGCGAAGTGAACGCGCTCAGCCGTTCGTCTTGGTGAAGATCGTGTAGTCGGCCGCGGCATGGCCGGCGGCGAGCGCGCGGTCCATCGCGGCGGCAACGGCGGGCAGCACCAGCAGCGGGGCCTTGCCGGCGGTCTCCGTCGCCAGTCGCGCGTCCTTGCGCGCCATCGCCAGTTCGAAGCTGGCGCGGCCGCTGCCCGCCTTCGCCACGCGCGCGCCGAGGAACGGCAACGCGGTGCCCGGTTTGAAGGTGTCGAACAGCAGCAGCATCTGCTCGGGCGACACGCCGCTGCCCGCCCCGATCGCGAGCACGTCCGCCATCGCGCCCGCCATCGCGAAGAACACCGAATTGCCGGCGAGCTTCCACACCGCGGCCAGGTCTTCGCGTTCGCCGACGTACATCAGCTTGCCGGTCATCGTCGCGAGGTCGGCCTGCAGCGCTTCGTGGTCCGCCGCCGGACCGCCGAGCAGCATCAGGCCGCTCGCTTCGCGGGCGTTCGCCGGCGACATGAACACCGGCGCCGGCAGGTAGCGCACGCCCTGCGCGCGCAGCGCTGCGTAGCGCGCCTTCACCTTCGCGGGCAGGTTGGTGCCGTGGTCGAGCAGCGGCACGTCGCGGCCGAGGCCTGGCCGCAACGCGGGCAGCACCGCATCGACGGCGCCGTCTTCGGCGAGCACGAGGTGCACGCGCGCCGCACCGCGCACGCAGTCGGCGGGGTCGGTGGCGGCCACCGCACCCTTCTGCACGAGCGGCAGCAGCTTGTCGCGGGTGCGGTTCCAGATGCGGACGGTGTGGCCCTTCTGCAGCAGGTTCTCGACCATGCCGGCGCCAAGCAGGCCGGTTCCGAGCAATGCGATCGTCGTCATCGGCGCATGGTGGGAGCGCATCGTTCGGCTTGCAACGCGCATCCCACCGCCGGGTCCGGCGCGCCGCTCAGTTGCCGATCCAGAGCCCGGTGGCCTGCGTGCCGCCGAAGGTGCCGCTCACGTGGTCGTAGTACACGTACTGGAAGTAGCCGGCATCGCCGACGATCGCCGGCATGGGCGGAATCGGCAGCGCATGGCTGTGGAAGCCGTCGCCGGGCCCGGTGCCGCCCGCCAACTCGCCATAGCCGAGGTGCGACGGCAAGAGGTTCGCGACGACGCCGTGGTCGACGAACGCGTTCGCCATGCCGATCGGACCCCACACGAGCCCGACCAGGCAGCCGCCCTGCACGTTCTGCAGCGTGCACGCGAAGGCCGAGTTCCCGGCGCGCGGGCGACCGCCGTCGAAGCCGATGCGGGCGGGCCGCGCGGCGACACCGCCCGACGGATTGCCGACCTTCTCGAAGCGGGCGTCGCCGAACTGCGGCTGGGTCTGGTTGCGCAGCGTCGCCGCGAACATCGTGCTGGGGCTGGTCAGCGTGCGCAGGCACGTCACCACGAAGTCGATGCTGTTGTCGCCGCCGAGATCGATCGGCCGCAGCGCGTCGGGTGCAGTGACCACCGGCAGCAGCGCGAAGTGCGAACTCGAAGTCGCCGCGAACATGTGGTAGCCGGGCAACGGAATCGTCTCGAGCGTCGACCAGGCGACGTTCGGCCCGCTGGCCACCAGCACTTCGGCGGCCGCAACCAGTGGCACGGCCGAGGACAGCGGCGGCGGTGGTTGCACGAAGCCGCGCAGGATCGCGATGTCGACGTGCCCGTCGCGATTGAAGTCGCCGGCCTGGATCGAAACGATGTAGTCGCTGACGCCGGTCAGATTGGTCGGCAACGACAGCGTGCCCCACTGCGAACCGCTGACGGCACCCAGTCCGTTGCCTTGGAAGTAGAACACCTGCGCGGTGGTGGTCCCGGCCGACGCGGCAGTCTGCGCGAGCACGTAGTCGAGGCTCGGGTCGCCGATCACGTCGGCGAGTTCGAGCGCCATCAGGCGGCCCGGGCCGACGTTCTGCGGCGCGCCGACCATCACCAGCGTCGTGCCGTTCCACGCGAAGTGCACGATCTCGTGGTAGTAGGCGCCCATGGAGCCGGTCTCGGTGAGCACGATGATGTGGTCGAGGCTGCCGTTCTGGTCGAGGTCGACGACTTCGCAGTCGATCGTGCAGCCGCTCAACGGCAACACGATGGGCTGGAAGCCGCCGGCGCCGTTGCCGCGGTAGAGGCCGACGAAGCCGGGGCGCGTCGCGGCGCTCCAGCGATCGACCGGGCCGCCCGCGAGCACGAAGTCGTTGTGGCCGTCGTGGTCGAAGTCGACGATCTCGACGGTGGGGAACGAGTAGGAGATGAACGGCGGGTTGATCGGATACGCCGCGAGCAGGTTGTCGACGATCACGTCCGGCGCGAAGCTGGCGCGGTCGGGACGCGTCGAACCGAGGTTGCGGTGGAAGTGGATCGTGCCCGCCGACGTGACCGTGATCAGGTCTTCGAGGGCATCGCCGTCGATCGTGCCGCCGGCCATCGCGAGGCCGGTGGGCGACGTCGGCACTCCGGGCGCCATCGTCAAGCCCGGTCCGGCGCCGTTGGCGACGAGGGCGGCGCCGTGTTCGTCGAGCGTCGTCAGCATGGTTCCGAAGAACAGGCCTGGCACCAGCAGGTCCTTGCTGCCGTCGCGATTGGCGTCGAGCAGGCCGACGACCGAGCCGAGGTTGAACGTCGGATTCGTCACCGGCGGTGCGAACGGATGGATGTTCTGCGCCGCGAGCCCCGAGCTGCATGCAATCACGACGAAGAAGACGAACGAGCGGGAAATCGCGGCTGGCCGCGATGCGCCTCCACTGTGGGTCGGCATCTGCTGCTCCTCCTGTCTGGCTTGCCGTCGTTCGTCGCGTGACTCTGTCGTGAGGAGCAGTCGGTGAGGCGCCTAGGGCTCTGGTAGCGCCAGCCTCTTGTCTCCCCTCTTCTCCATGTGCGGATTCAGTGTCATGACGAACGGCTCCGCGACACTCGGTCGCGGTGACTTTCCTCTCGTCGCGTTCGCGCGATCTTGATTAGTGGAAATGCCCCTAGGGCGGGGTCCACACGACGCAGTCGCCATGGGCCAGGCGTCGTGCCATCGCCGTGCGGCGTTCCGGTTGTCGCTCGAAGTCGATACGCACGGACCAGTTGCAGGCCGCGCTCAAGTTCCGGGCCGAAACGACGTAGCCGCGTTCGCGGCGTCCTCGCGGCGGCGAACAATTACCGCGCAAAAGCACGGCGCTGGCGCGCTGAGCTCAGCTGTCGTGCTGCTGCAGGAACGCGAGCAGGCGCGCGGCGGCGAGCTTCTCGGCGGCGCGTTTGGTGCGTGCCGTGCCCTCCGCATGGCGGCTCTGCACCTTGGCGCTGACCACGAACTCCTGCTCGTGCTGCAGGCCGATCGTCTCGACCAGTTCGTAGCGCGGCTGGCCGAGACCGTGGTGCTGGCACCAGTGCAGCAACGCAGTCTTGCTGTCCTTCTCGTTCGCCGGTTCGTCGGTGACGCCGGCCTTTGGCAGCACGTGACGGCGCACGAAGGCGCGCGCCGCGGTGACGCCGCCATCGATCAGGATGGCGCCGAGCACGGCTTCGACGAGGTCGGCGAGAATGCGTTCGCTGTGGCGTTCGCTGTCGCGCAGGCTCTTGCCGCCGAGCAGGTGCAGCACGAGTCCGAGGCGGCGGGCGGCGGCGGCTAGCGGCCGACGGCTGACGATGCGGGCGCGCGTTTCGGTGAGCTGGCCTTCGGCGATTTCGGTGTCGGCCCGGAACAGCACGTCGGCGACCGCGAAGTTGAGGAACGCATCACCGAGGAACTCGAGGCGCTCGTAGCTCTTCTTGCCTTCGTTGCCGAGTGATGAATGGGTCAGCGCACGATCGAGCAGTTCGATGTCGTCGAACTCGTGGCCGAGTTCCTGCGCCAATTCACGCAGGGAGTCGCGGCGCGCGGCGTCGGAGAGATCGCTGGCCTTCGGCATGGAACGAGGGTCGCGCACAGTATTGCGCTGTCGCGGGGCCGTTGCCAGGAGCGGCAGAGTGGGCGGAGTGCGGCTTCGCACGCGGTGTGACCATGGGAAGACGGCGTGCTATCCGCGCTGTCCCGCATCCCCGATGCGCTCGAGGATTTCCATGAAAACACTGCCCCCGTTGGTCTGCGCCAGCACGTTGCTCGCAGTCGCCGTTGCCCAAACTCCACAACTCCGCATGGATCCGGCGATCGCGACGATCGGCGGGCCAGCGAACGCGACCTTCGACGTCGCCGCCAGTCCGAACTCGCCGTTCGCGGTGTTCCTCGACTTGTCGGGTGGTCCCGTCGATCTGTTCGGGCAGCGCTTCTATCTCGGCTTGTCGGCGAATCTGGCGCCGATGCACACCGGCCTGATGCCGGCTGCCGGTGCGTACGCAGGCAGCTTCGCGGTGCCGTTCTTGCCGGGCATCGCCGGCGTCGTGCTGTATGGCCAGGCGGTGGTGCTCGACGGGACGGCGTCGAATGCGCTGTTTCACGTCAGTGGCGGAGCCAGCACCACGCTGCATGCCGGGCCCAACGCGATCGTCGAGGCGTTCGACAATCCGGTGGCGAACGGATTCACCGGGACGTTCGCGAGCGACATTGCAGGCCACGTGCGCGGAGGTCCCATAACGACGCGGGTGCATCGCACGATCGATCCCGCTGGCATCTTCTTCTCCTTTCCGATCGCGACTCCCCTGGTGGCCTTCGGGTTGCGTCAGCAGTTGGTGTACCGGCCGCAGGATGTCGGCGCCGTCGGGGTGCCCGAACTGCTGACCGCGGTCCGGTGGCACGTGCATCCGGCGTGGCCGGTCACGCCCGACGTGCACTCGCAGTTCGAGTTGCGCATCGGGCACTCGACGATCGCCCCCAACTACGCGGTGGATCCGTGGAGTGCGCTCCCGGTCGCGCCGCTGAGCGGGCTCGGCTTGTCGTTTGCGGCGAACTCGGCGGGCAAGCCGCTGCCGCAAGTTGCCTTCTCCGGTGCCTACGTGATCGATCCGGCGGCCCTGCTGCCCGGCGACTACATGCCCTACCCGATCGCCAATCCGTTTCCCTACGACGGGGTGTCGAGCCTGTTGCTGGAGTTCCGGGTCAGTCCGAGCACGGCGTCCGCCAGCAACGGCGGCGTTGTGCATCTCATGGTGCAGAGCGACGCGCACCCGTTCGGGCGCGTGATCGCGGCGGGCACGGCGACCAACTTCCTGGTGCCGGGGGCGACGGCGAACGCGACGACCGGCGACAATGCGATGCACGATCTCGAACTGGTGTTCGCGCGCGTCGAAACCAACTGCGTATCGCCGTGGCTGGACAGTGCGCGGTTGGCACCGGATTACCAGGCGCCGATCGTGGCGCAGTCGCTGCCGCCGGGCACCAGCGTGGTCGCCGAGTTTCGCGGTTCCGCGAGCGCGAATGGCGCCGGCGCGACGGGCTGGTCGACGAGCCAGGACGTCGCCGACGGCATGCGCTACCTGCAGTTCCGGCTGGTGCTGCGCGCCAACAGCTTGACCGGCGAACGCCCGGTGGTCGACACGCTGGTAGTTCCGCACCAGTGATGCGGGCGACAGCCAGGTCATGGTCGCGAGCGCATCGTGGCGAGAACATCGCCGCCAGCGCAGCTTGACCCACGCGGGCAGTTCGTTGCCAGCGGCGTGTCGGGTTGCGGGGCGCGCCAGCGGCGCCGCCGCCCGCCGATCACGCGTCGGCTTCGGCGCGGCGGTCGTTGCGCTTGCGGTCGGTCTCTTTCAGGAAGAGCTTGCGCAGCCGGACCGACGTCGCGGTCACTTCGACCAGTTCGTCCTCGCCGACGTATTCGAGCGCGTCTTCGACGCCGAACGAGCGCGGCGGCGGCAGCTTGACGAACGTCTCCTTGGTCGAACTGCGCACGTTGGTCGCCTTCTTCTCGCGCACCCCGTTGACGACGAGGTCGTTGTCCTTGCAGTGCTCGCCGACCAGCATGCCTTCGTAGATCTCGGCGCCTTCGGCGACGAAGAACGTGCCGCGGTCGCGCAGACCGTCCATCGCGTAGAACGTCGTTTGTCCCTGCGCCATCGACACCAGCACGCCGTTGATGCGTTCTTCGATGCTGCCGCGGAACGGGCCGTAGCCGTGGAACACGTGGTGCATCGTCGCCTGGCCGGCGGTGGCGTTGAGCAGGCGGCTGCGCACGCCGATCAGGCCGCGCGCCGGCACCGTGAACTCGAGCCTGGTGAAGGTGCCCTTGCGGTCCATCTTCAACAGCTCCGCTTTGCGCGTGCCGAGGATCTCGATCACCTTGCCGACTGCATCGGCCGGCGCATCGACGGTCAGGTACTCGATCGGTTCCTGTCGCTCGCCGTCGATGCTCTTGAACAGCACCTGCGGCTTCTGCACCGCGAACTCGAAGCCTTCGCGTCGCATCGTCTCGAGCAGGAAGCCGAGGTGCATGACGCCGCGGCCGGACAGCTTGAAGCTGTCGGCGCCGTCGCCCGGATCGACGCGAAGGGCGACGTTGACGCGCAGTTCCTTGTCGAGGCGGTCGCGCAGGTGGCGCGAGGTCAGGAACTTGCCGCCGTCCTTGCCGGCGAACGGCGAGTCGTTGACGCGCATCACGATCGTCATCGTCGGCTCGTCGATGGCGATGATCGGCATCGCCTCGGGGCGATCGATCGCCGCCAGCGTGTCACCGATCTCGATGTTCTCGACGCCGTAGATGCCGCACAGGTCGCCGGCCTCGATCAGCTTGGTCTCTTCGCGCGACAGACCGACGAAGCGGTAGAGGCCGCGCAGGTTGACTTCCCGCTGCGCCCCGGTGCGCGACAGGTGCACGACGCGGTCGTTCGAGCGAACGCGGCCACGGTGCACGCGACCGATCGCGATGCGGCCGACGTAGTCACTCCAGTCGAGCGAAGTGACGCGGAACTGCAGCGGCTGCTCAGGGTCGTCCTTCGGAGCCGGGATGTAGCTGAGGATCGCGTCGAACAGCGAATGCAGGTTCTTGCCCTCGCCGCCCTTCTTCGCGGCTTCGAGGTCGGAGGTCATCCAACCCTGGCGGCCCGAGCCGTAGAACACCGGGAACTCGAGCGCGGCTTCGTCGGCGTCGAGGTCGATGAACAGGTCGAACACCTCGTTGACGACTTCTTGCGGCCGTGCTTCCGGCTTGTCGATCTTGTTGACGACGACGATGGGCTTCAGATGGTGGCTGAACGCCTTCTGCAGCACGAAGCGCGTCTGCGGCATCGGCCCTTCGGCCGCATCGACCAGCAACAGCACGGGAATGGAATAAGTCAGCTGGTGGAGGTGAAACATGGTTGCTCAATCAGAAAGGTGGAGGTTCAGGAGGTATCTTTTTTGGAGAAGTAGATACTGCTAATGTTACTACTGAAAGAATGCGT
>SXPB01000089.1 GCA_005776475.1 Planctomycetia bacterium | reverse complement strand
TGCGGTCGCCAACCTGTTCGGATCCCGCGCCGCCCACGGTTGGCCGCTGGCCTTCGGCTTTGGCTTGCTGCACGGCTTCGGCTTTGCCGCCTCGCTCGGCGATTCTCTGCGCGGGCCCGACATCCTCACGCCGTTGCTGACCTTCAACCTGGGCGTGGAAGCCGGGCAACTGGCCTTCGCGTGCGTCGCCGTGCCGTTGCTCGCGCGCGCGACGCGCCTGCCGCGCGGAGCCCGCGCGACCACCGTGCTGTCGGTCGCGATCGGCATCGCCGGCCTGTTCTGGTTGTTCGAGAGATTGCTGCCATGACCCTGTCGCTGTTCGTTGCGTTGGCCAGCCTGCCGCAGGATCCAGGTCCAACGCGGCTTCCCACCGTGGTTGTCGAAGGCCGCGCCGAGAGTCTCGTCGGCATTGCCGAGCGCGCCAGCGAAGGCGTTGTCGGCGGCGAGGAACTCGCGCGGCGACCGATCCAACGGCCCGCCGAACTGCTCGAAGCGGTGCCGGGCGTGGTCGCGACGCAACACAGCGGCTCGGGCAAGAGCAACCAACTGTTCGTGCGCGGCTTCGACCTGGACCACGGCACCGATCTCGCGACGACGCTGTTCGGCGTGCCCCTGAACATGCCGAGCCACGGCCACGGCCAGGGCTACACGGACCTCAATCCGTTGCTCCCCGAACTGGTGGACACGGTGCGCTGGCGGCTTGGCCCGTACGACGTGCGCGACGGCGACTTCGCGTCGGCGGGTGCTGTCGACATCGACTACGTGCGCCGCATCGATCCGTTCGCGAAGTTCACCGTCGGTCCCGACGGCTATGCGCGTTCGCTGTTCGCCGGCTCGCACCGGGTCGGCGACGGCGACCTCTTGCTCGCGCTCGAACTGCTGCACGACGACGGCCCGTTCGATGTCGAACAGGGCTACCAGAAGCGCAACGGCTATGCGTCGTGGTCGAGCGAGCGGCTGCGCGTCGCCGCCTTCGCGCACGATGCCGGATGGACGGCGACCGACCAGATCCCGCGGCGCGCGGTGCGCTCGGGACAGCTCAGCCGGTTTGGCTCAACCGACCCGACCAGCGGTGGCGACACGACGTGGTACGGCACGGTGGCCGAATGGAGGCCGGCCGTCGCTGATGGAAGTGCGATGGTGCGTGCGTTCGTGCAGCACTACGAACTCGACCTGTTCTCGAACTTCACCTACGCGCTCGTCGATCCGGTGCGCGGCGACCAGATCGAGCAACGCGACGAGCGCACGGTGGCCGGGTTCACTGCGGAGAGGTCGTTCTGGCTCAACGCCGGCGGCATGATCGGGCAGGTCACCGTGGGCAGTGAGTATCGCGGCGATTGGATCCGCAACGGACTGTTCGCCAGCGCACAGCGCACGCGTTCTGCGACGGTGCGGCGCGATGGCATCGACGTGCACGCACTGTCGGTCTACGGCGAACTGCGCCTCGAACCGTGCGACTGGCTGCGCGGCACCATCGGCCTGCGCGGCGACCACCAACGCTTCGATGTCGCCAGCGACCTCGCGGCGAACTCGGGCAACGAGCACGCCAGCATCGGCAACGGCAAGGGCGGCATCGCCATCGGGCCGTGGTTGCGCAGCGAGCTGTACGCGAACGCGGGCACGGGCTTTCACAGCAACGATGCGCGCGGGGTGCTGCTGCGCGACGACCCAACCACCTCACAGCCGGGCGACGGCACGGCGGTCGATCCGCTGGTGCGCAGCAAGGGCGCCGAGGTCGGGGTGCGCACGAACGCGGTCGCGGGCCTGCATTCGACGGTGTCGGCCTGGTGGCTCGAACTCGACAGCGAACTGCTCTACGTCGGCGACGCCGGCACCAACGAACCCAGCCGCGCTTCGCGCCGGCACGGTTTCGAGTTCGCCAACCACTGGCAGCCGCTGTCGTGGCTCACACTCGACGCCGATGCGACGTTCGCCCACGCCCGCTTCCGTGGCAACGATCCGGGCGGCGACCACATCCCGGGAACGCTGCCGATGACGCTCGTCGGCGGCCTCGACATTGCGTGCAGCGATGCGGTGTCGGTCGGTGTGCGGGTGCGCCATCTCGGCAATCGCCCGCTGCTCGAGGACGGTTCGGTCCGGTCAAGTTCGACGACGCTGGTGAACGCGCGCGCGGCGTGGCAGATCGATGCGCGGCGCGAGTTCGCGCTCGACGTGCTCAATCTTCTGGACCGTGACGACAGCGATATCGAGTACTTCTACGGCTCGCAGTTGCCCGGGGAATCGGCGGCTGTCGACGACGTGCACTTCCATCCGGTCGAGCCGTTCGGCGTGCGGCTGTCGTTCACGGCCCGCTTCTGAGGTTCTCATGCGCATCGCGTTGCTGGTGTCCTTGTTCCTGCATGGCGGAGTGGCGCTGTGGGCCGGTCCCGGCGGCTTCGTGGCGGCTTCGCCCTCGCGGCCGTTGGAGAACGGGGTCGCGGTGACCGTTTCCTGGTCGTCGCGGCAGGAGGTGCCGCGCTTGGAGTTGCCGGCGATGCCGGAGGCGAATGGGAACGCAATGCCGGTGCCGCAGGCGGCGTTGGATGCGATCGTCGACGAGGCGGTTGCCGAGATCGCTGCCGACTTGCAGGCGATGGTTGATGCGCCTGTCGACATCGCGACGCTCGGCATTGCGCTGGCTGAGCGCGACGCGGTTCCGGCGCACCTTCCTCTACCCAACCTCGACATTGACGACGTGGTGCCATCGCGACTCTTCCGGCGCGTGCCCTCCGCTTCCCCGCAGCAAGCGACTTTGACCACTCCCACGGTAGCGCCGTTGGCGGCCGCGGCCGCGCTACCACCACCACCAAGCATCCTGACGCCGGATCCCGGCACGAACGCGCCGCCGGTCTATCCACCGGCCGCGAAGCGGCGCGGCCAGCAAGGCACGGTGGTCGTGCGATTCACCTGCGACGAACGCGGTGTCGTGACCGCGGCCGAAGTGTTCCGCAGTTCCGGCTTCGCGCTGCTCGACGAAGCCGCCCTCACTGCGGTGCGCAGCTGGCGGTTCCGCGGCGGCCCCGGCCAAGGCGAACAACTCGTCGAGTTCCGGCTGGACCTAGCCAACCCGACCAAGTCAATTCCGTCTGACTAGGACTGGAGGGTGACGATGACGTTCCTGACGAGCTGCTCAGCGAGCACGAGCTAGTCGAGGCTGGCACGATTCTCGCACTAGGCAAAGTCTGCGGCCTCACTTTGGCAGGTACTCCTGCCAACTCTTTAGCAAACTTCGCCCCTCCGCTAGTGAGACCACAATATGCACTGCGGAGGATCTCGCACCTTTGCCCTCAGGCCACATAGAGATTCTAAAAGTACCCTGCGCCCCCCCCTTCTCCTCGCCCATTGCAAGCAGGTACGATCCGTTCCGCGTTACGACTCGGCCTTCAACTGATTTCACAAAGAACTGACCGCTCCACTCTGTCCCCCAAACAGATCTCGACAGCAGATCTCTCCAAGGCATCATTGCTTGTTTAGGTATGCTAATCAGTGGCATTACCCTGCCCGCCCTACGCTGTCCGCCCAACATGACCGTTGTATCATCCTTCAGAATCGCAATGCGAACACCCCCATCAGGCGCGCCGCCGGGCTCGCAATCCTTCACCGGGGAGCAGGATGCAAACCCAATCATGGCAAGCGTGATCGAAACATAATTTATCGCCCTCGCGGACAGAGTATCAGGGGCCATGGCGTTACCTGACGGCAAATCCTGGTGAAGCAGCGAGGCTTGAAGGACTTGTCCCCGAGCCATCGGGTACATCGTCAATACCCGCCGCGGCAACCATGGCACACGCCCATGTTGAACACTGGTTGTACACCTTGCCTTCCTGTCACGCGACTGAGCCCGATAAGCACTGGTGATACTCACGGCCTTCGACGGTCACAATGTGGCAGAGGTGAAGCGCCCCTCCGGGCTGCCACGCGTCCCAGTGAGCGACGCAGAGCATCTCCGATGCGTGCACCGACGACTAGCCCCGCTCCGTAGAGCGACTGCAACCGCAGCAACCCGAGCCCCTCACCACCGCGAGCGAATCGAAATCACCCGGTGAACACGCCGGCCGCGCGCCAGGTTGCGAACCACTCGCCGAGCGGGGCGTCCGGCCGCACGCCATCGAGCGCACGACCTAGCGTTGCACCTCGTTGCAACGCACGCAGAACGCGCGCGGCATCGCGCGGCAGTTCATGCCGAACGACTCCATCCTCGCCACGCACGATGAGTAGATCGATCGTGCCGCGACGCGGTTGCGCCGGAACCGCAAGTCCATTGCGCCACGTTCCAAACGCATCGACAACGACCGCCGGCAAGCGCAGCACATGCACACTCGGATGCACGCGCAGCCGCACCCGCCCCAATCGAGCCGGCGCCGTCGTCGCCAACGTATCGACCACGAGCGCCGCAGCGGCCGGCGCATCGAAGGCGCGCGCCAACGCGAGTTCGAGCCGCGCCAGATCGCGCGCCATGGCAGCAACGCCACGCTGCCGCCGCAGGAACGCCGGGAAGTGCCGGCCGAAGACGTTCAGGTTCGGATGCCGGCTCGGATGCACTCGCACGTAGCGAAGAGCCAGTTTCTCGAATGCGTCGTCGCCGAGGTTCGCCTTGGTCGCCGCGTAATCGCCGACAAGCACTTCGACGAGCCGCGCCGCATAGGCATCGACGTAGACGTGCAACCGTTCGCCATCCACGAGCCGCAACCGCGGCTTGCCACCGTGCAACGCACGCGCGAACGAACGCTGCAACGAACGCAGCGACGCCGCCGGAGACGCAGTCACGACGCCACCCCACGCACGCGCGCCGGCATCGCCACACGCCGTAACTCGGCGACCAGTTCATGGAACGGCGGCATCGCATCGTCGCGTTCCAGCACCGTCGGCCGCCCACCGGACAACCGCTGCGCCAGCGTGTGCAACGCTACGACTTCCTCGCAGACCGGCTGGTCGTGCGTGTCGAGCCGATGCGTCGGCAGCACCGTGTGGCCGGCCATGTGGAAGTAGCGCACGCTCCGCCACGGGATCGCGCGCAGCCAGGCCGCAGGATCGAAGCCGTGGTTGCTGCCGCTGACGAACACGTTGTTGACGTCGACCAACAGCTCGCAACCGGTGCGTTCGACCAACGCCGCCAAGAACTCGGCCTCGCCGAACGCGGCGTCGGCGAACTGCACGTAGGTGCTCGGATTCTCGAGCACCAGCGCGCAGCCGAGTTCGTGCTGGATCGCATCGACGCGGGCCGCGACGTGGCGCAGCGCGCGTTCGGTGTACGGGATCGGCAGCAGGTCGTGCAGGTGCACGCCATCGACCGCGCACCAACTCAGGTGGTCGCCGATCCAGCGCGCCTGGCAGCGTTGCGCCAGCGCTTTGAGTTCGCGCAGGTAGGCGCGGTCGAGGCGGTCGGTGCCGGCGACGTTCATCGACACGCCGTGCAGCACGATAGGGTGCCGCTCGGCGATGCGATCGAGCATCTGCAGCGGCCGACCGCCGGTGTTCATGTAGTTCTCCGACAGCACCTCGAAGAAATCGACCGCCGGCGCCTTGTGCAGGATGTCCTGGTAGTGCTGCGGGCGCAGGCCAAGGCCGAGCGCGCGCGACGAGAGGGTGGCGGTCATGGGGTTCTCCGAGGTGCGCGGCTGCTCACTTCATGGTCTTGCAGCCACCCTGGCCCTTGCAGGTGTTCTTGCCCTTGCACGCGTTGTTCGCGGTCTTGCAGCCGCCTTGGCCCTTGCACGCATTCATGCCCTTGCAAGCGTGCTGCGCGGTCGCGCAACCGCCCTGGCCCTTGCAGGCATTGTGGCCTTTGCAAGCGTTGGCTTCGGTCTTGCAGCCGCCCTGGCCCTTGCACGCGTTCATGCCTTTGCAGGCGTTGTGTTGCATCGCTGCAGCGGGCGTCGTGCAGGACGTCAGGGAAGTGGCGGCGGCGCCGAACAGGAGGCCGGCGACCGCGGTGGAGAGAAGGAGTGACTTGGCGTTCTTCATAGGAGTGACGGGAAGGTGCGGAGTTACGAACCGCGAGTGCCGCGGTTCCCTCCTTCCTCGTCAGGTGCGGGGCGCCTCCCGCATGTCACTCGCGAGCGAAGCGTTCAGCGCAGGCCGCGCAGCAGCTCGGCGCCGGCGACGGGTGCGCGCAGCGGCAGCGACGTGGCGGTGCGATCGAGCTCAGCCGCAGTCGCCAACGAACGGCCACGCCGCAGGGCAGCGCGCAGCAGCACCGGGTCGTCGATTTCGCGCGCCACGACGGCGAGCAGGTAGCGGCTGCGCAGGTCGTCGGCGTTGGCGTCGAGGCTCGCGCGCAGCAATTCGGCCGCTTCGCGCGATCGTTGCGTTCGGTAGAGCACCAGCGCCCGCAGCACGCGCGCCTCGCCGTTGTCGGGATCCGCCCCCAATGCGGCGTCCGCTCGCTGCAGAACTTGCGACACGCCCTCGGGTGTGGCGCAGAACGCGTCTACGAGCCGAATCAGCTGCGCGATCGACGCCGTCGCCAGTTCGGGAGTCGCATCGAGACGCTCTTCCTTGGGCAGCTGCGCCAGCGCTGGCGCCGGCAACCAACCGCGGCGCCACGCGGCACGAACCGCGGCGTCGACGACCGTTGGCCCCGTCGTCGCATCGGCCGCGAGCCAACGCAACGCGGATGAACTGCCCGCCGTGTCCGTGGCGGCCGTCGGCTCGGCTGGAACGGCGACACCGCAGGCCCGCAGCAGGCACGCGCGCTGCACCGCGACGCGCGGCGCCTGCCACTCGGCCGCTGCGCCGAGATCATTGCGCTGCAACAGTTCGACCGCTTCGGCAACCCGCCCGCTGCGCTGCAGGATGCGCGCCCGCTGCAGATGCAGTTCAGGCAACATCGCCGCCGCATCGGGGAACACCGACGGCTCGCGCTGCATCTGCTGCAGGTGCGCCGCGGCGCGATCGAGCGCATCGAGTTGGCGTTCGACATCGCCGACGTGGCCGGCGAGTTCGGCGGCGAAGCGCCACGCCGCGACGAGGCGCGGGTCGCGCGCCAATGCGCGATCGATCATCGTTCGCGACGGCTGCGTACGGCCCGCGGCGAGATGCACGCGAGCTCGCTGCAGATCCACGACTGCGACCCGCGATGGATGGCGCGCTTGCAGTTCATCGGCAGCGGCGAGCGCATCCTCGCTTCGACCCGAGAGTGCCAACGCGGTGATGCGATGGAATGCGGCCTCGAACGCAGCCGGATCCTGTTTGAGCACGCCATCGAGCAACTGCAACCCGAGCCCAGCGAACGCCGCCGCGAACGCCGCGCGCACCGGCAGCACCGCGATCGGCGAAAACTCGGCCCCGAACGAAACCGGACCGGACTGCTCCGTGCCGCCTTCGGCGAGTGCCAACAACACGCGCGCGGTCAACACATGCACCCACGGCGGCGCGTCGTGCAACGTCTCCTGCACCTTCTTCACCGGCGCTCCAAGGTCGTCCGCGGTCTTCGCTTCGAGACAGCGCAACGCCGCCCACAGCAATGCTGCCGTGCGGTAGCGCGGTCGCAACGTTTCCGCCGCCAGCAGATCGTCCTGGGCGGCCCGCAGATCGATCACGTCGGGGCATGTGCGCGCCCAACCTCGATGCAAGTGCGCGTAGTAGCGCAGTTCGTCATCGAGACCTCGATCGGCGAGGGCCGTGTCGAAGTGCGCGATCGCGGCTGCGTACTGCTGCTGGTCCTGCGCCGCGAACGCGAGCCAGTACGCCTGTTCGGCTTCGACCCGTTGGCCCGAACTCGGTGCCACCGGCGCACCTTCCCCGTTGCGATGCGTCCACACCGCCGCCATCGTGCGATCGGCCGCGGTAGCGTTCGCGTTGGCGAGCAGTGCTGCGATCGCCGCCGACGTCGCCGCCGCATCGTCGCCGACGTCGATCCGAGCCCGAGCTCGCGCGCGCAACACCACCACGTCGTCGGGGTACCGCCGCACGAGATCGTCGGCCAACGCGAGCGCGTGCTCCGCCTCGGCCGAACGCGGCAATCGGTCGGCCAGATGGTCGCCAAGGCCAAGCCGCGCGTAGAACCGCAGCGACGCGCTGCCGAACGCGGTCAAACGCTCGGGAGCGCCGCCGAGCAACTCGCCGATGGTGTCCAGATCGGCGACGCGTTGCAGCACCACGGTCTGCGCATCGCTGCGATTCGCCCACGACCACGCCAGCAACGCCATCGGCAACAGCAGCAGCACCGTGGCAGCCAGCACCGCGACTCCGGGTCGCCGCCGGATCTGCCGCAACGAACGGTGCAGCACGCTGCTGCGCCGAGCGTGCACACTGCTGCCATCGACGAAGCGCCGCAGATCGTCGGCCAGCGCGGCCGCCGACGGATAACGACGTTCCGGTTCCTTCTCGAGGCACTGCAGCGCGATGCGGGCCAGGTCTTCGGACGCGGACGCGCGCACGCGCCGCGGCGCCACCGGTTCGCGGTTGAGGATCGCGTCGATCACCGCCGCCAACGGGCCGCTCGCCACCGGGGGCTGCCCGCACAAGCACTCGTAGAGCACGGCACCGAGCGAATAGACGTCGCTGGCGTCGGTGCCGTTCTGCGCCCCGCGCGCTTGTTCGGGCGCCATGTAGAGCGGCGTGCCCAGCAGGTCACCGCTGCGCGTCAGCGTCGGCGATTCGCCGTCGCGCGCCGTGGCGAGACCGAAGTCGAGCACCACCATGCGGCCGTCGTCGACGCACATCAGGTTCGCTGGCTTGACGTCGCGGTGCACCACGTTGTTGCGATGCGCGAACTCGAGCGCATCGGCAGCATCGGCGAGCGAACGCGCCAGCCGCTTGGGATCGCCGAGCACGCTTTGGGCGCGCGCGTGGTCGACGTCGCGTGGATCCGCGAACGCCGCCAGCAACCGCTGCAGCGAGCGCCCTTCGATGCGCGCCATCGCCAGCCACGCCGCACCGTCGGTTTCGCCAAAGCCCAGCACCGGGACGATGCCGGGATGTTGCAATGCCGATGCGGTGCGGGCTTCGCGCTGGAAGCGCGCCGCCGAATGCAGGTCGCGGGCGATGTGCGGGTGCATCACCTTCAACGCCACGCGCTGGCCGCTGCTGACCTGTTCGGCGTCGTAGACGACACCCATCGCCCCGCGGCCGAGTTCGCCGAGCACCCGGTAGTCGCCGAACCGCCGCGGCAGATCGCGTGGCGGCGCCTGCGTCGTCAGTTCGTCGATCGCGGCCAACGCTTCGAGCTCGCGCAAGAACAACGACCGCAACGGCTCGGCCAACGCCCGCGCGAAAGCGCCGGGCAGCAGCGACGGCTCCGCTTCCTTGCGCAACAGCCAATCACCGATCGCCTGATCCAACGCATCGTCGTGGCTCATGCAGTTCCTTCGGGTCCTTCGGGTTCGCCCATCGCGGCCTTCAACTTGCGCAGTGCGCGACTCAGCAACAGTGCCACCGCATTTTTGGTGCGGCCGACGCGTTCGGCGATCTCCTGCAGCGGCAGGCCCTGCACGCGCGCCAACGTGATCACTTCGCGATCGTCCGCGGACAACGTAGCCAGCGCCGTATCGAGCCGCGCCTGGGCCTCGGCCCCGACGCTGACCGTGCCCGGACCAGGCCCCACCGCCACGGGCGTGACGCCGCCGGGCACCAACGTGCTGCCTTCGCCTTGCAACGGCCGTTCGAGCCGACGATCGCGCTTCTGCGCCGCCGCCATGCGCTGCAGGTTCGCGAGCCGATGCAGGGCAACCGTCGCGAGCCAGCGAAAGAACGAATCGGGCCCCTGGTAGACGTAGTCGGGGAACTGCCGCACGGCTTCGAGCCATGCTTCCTGCACCAGGTCGTCGAGCTCGACCGTGCGCAGCGCCGAACCGCCCTTCAACGCGAGCAGCCGCCGCAGTCGCGGCAGGCAACGAGCGAACAGCTGGCCGAGGGCCTGCTGGTCCCCGGCCGCAGCATCGGCGGCGAGTCGCTTGCTTTGACGCGAGTCCATGGCGAGGCGGTCTCCGTAGGAAGGTAGGGGCGGCGGCAATGATGTCGGCAAGCCGGGCCGATTTCTCGCAGCCGATGGCATCGCGACGAACGCATGGCGATTTCGCGAATCGCCGACACGATCGGCGATCAGCGCACCTCACGGAGATCCCCATGCAAAGAAACTCCATGCCGCTCCCCGCTCTCGCCCTCCGTTCCTGGTTCGCCGCCACGCTCCTGCCGTTGCTCGCCGCACCGGCCGCCGCGCAAACGCTGCTCGGCCTCACCGCCGACAATCGCCTGCTGCCGCTGCGCGCCGGCACGCCCGTGCTCGCCGGCCCAGCCATGCTGATCACCGGCCTCGCGTCGGGTGAGAACCTGCTCGCGATCGACTTCCGCCCAGCGAACGGCCGCCTCTACGCGCTGTCCGACCAGAGTCGCCTCTACACCGTCGATCCGTGGAACGGCACCGCCACCGCCGTCGGCGCGCCGTTCACCCCGGCCCTCGCCGGCACCGAGTTCGGCTTCGACTTCAATCCCACCGTCGATCGCATCCGCGTCGTCAGCGACGCCGGCCAGAACCTGCGCCTGCATCCCGACACCGGCGTCGTCGTCGCGACCGATCTGCCGATCGCCTACGCGGCGCAGGATCCGGGCGCCGGACAGACGGCGATGCTTGCCGGCAGCGGCTACACGAACAGCGTTGCCGGTGCGACGTCGACGACGTTGTACGGCATCGACGCGGCCCGCAACGTGCTGGTGACGCAGGTGCCGCCCAACAACGGCGTGCTCAACACGGTCGGCGCGCTCGGCCGCGACGTCACCACGCTCGCCGGCTTCGACATCGTTCCCGGTGGCGCTGCCTGGGCCGCGTTGCACAGCGGGAACGGGCCGACGCAACTGTTCACGGTCGATCTCGCGACCGGTGCGACGACGTGGCAGGGAACGCTCGCCGCGGCCGTTGGCACGTCGCGCCTGCGCGGTCTCGCCATCGCCCCGCCACAACCCGATGCCGAAGCCATCGTGCTGACGACCGACGGGCGCCTCGCGCGCTTCGATCTCGCCACGCCGTGGCTGGCGCCGGGCACCGCGACGATCAGCGGCCTGTTGCCGAACGAACACGTGCTCGCGATCGACTTCCGACCGGCCACCGGACAGCTCTACGGCCTCGGCTCGTCGAGCCGGCTCTACACGATCGACGTCGGCACCGGTGCTGCGACCGCGATCGGCAGTGGCTTTGCGACGCTGCTCGCGGGCACTTCGTTCGGCTTCGACTTCAACCCGACCGTTGACCGCATCCGGATCGTCTCGGATGCCGACCAGAACCTGCGCGCGCACCCCGACACCGGGGCGCTGGCCGCCGTCGACCTGCCCCTCGTCTACGCCGCGACCGATCCGGGCACCGGCGTCGATCCGGCCGTCACTGCCGCCGCCTACACCAATTCGCTCGGCGGTGCCACGAGCACGCTGCTCTACACCCTCGACACCACGCGCGACGTGCTGGCGACGCAGAATCCGCCGAACAACGGCGTGCTCAACACGGTGGGCGCACTCGGCCGCGACGTCGGCAGCGCGAGTGGCTTCGACATCGGCGGCGACGGCCGCGCCTTCGCGGTGCTGCAGGACAACGTCGGCACGTTCCTGGTGCGGATCGATCTCGCCACCGGCCTTGCGACGAACGTCGCCGACCTCGGCCTCGCGCTCGGCGCTTCGGTGCGTGGGCTCGCGCTGCGCACGAACGGACTCGCGGCGTTCGGCACGGCGACGCCGGGTTGTGCGGGCCCGCTGTGGCTCGGCGCGGCCGGAACGCCGTTCGCCGGCAGCTCGAACTTCGCCCTGGTCGCCCACCGTGGCCCGGCCGGCGCGCTCGGCTTCTTCGTGTTGGCCGCCGACCGGTTGGCGGCACCGATGAACTTCGGCGGCCTGCAGTGCTGGCTCGACCCGATGCAGTTCGTCACGATGCCAATGCGCACGAACGACGCCGCCGGGACCGCAGTGCAACCGTTCGCGCTGCAGGGCGCATGGTTCGGGCTGGACCTGTGGTTCCAGTGGGTCGGCGTCGACGCGTGCGGTCCGCAAGGGCTCGCGACGTCGGCCGGCCTGCGCGTCACCGTGCAGTGACGCATCGGGAACGGAAAGGTGGAGCAATTCGGCGCGCAGCGGCGCACCATTTGTGCGTGCCCGCTGCCGCCAACGTTCCTGTCGTCGTCGAAGTCGCCGTCGATTCGGTCGCCGGAGCCCTGGCCGCCGTGGCGGCCGGCGCGCACCGCCTCGAATTGTGCCAGGGACTCGAACTGGGCGGGCTGACGCCGAGCGTCGGCCTCGTCGAAGCCGTCAGCGCCGCGGTGCCGGTGCCGGTGTTCGCGATGCTGCGCCCCCGCGCCGGCGACTTCCTCTACGACGAGCGCGAGTTCGCGGTGCTGCAGCGCGACGCCGAACGGTGCGTCGCGGCCGGTGCGCGCGGCCTCGTCAGTGGCTTTCTGCGAAACGACGGCACGCTCAATCGCGCCCGCCTGCGGGCCCTGCGCGACCTCGTGCCGCACGTGGCGCTGACGTGCCATCGCGCCTTCGACCTGTGCGTCGATGCCTTCGCGGCGCTCGACACGCTGGCCGAACTCGCCTGGACGCGCGTGCTGACTTCGGGCCAGGCCGCCACCGCACCGGCGGGTGCCGCGCAGATCGCGGCCTGCGTCGCCCGCGCGCCGGCGAAGCTCGCGGTGATGTGCGGTGCCGGCGTGCGCGCCGACAACGTCGCCGCGCTGGTCGCAGCGACGGGTGTGCGCGAAGTGCACCTGTCGGCGACGGTCTGGCAACCGAGCGCGATGGCGTTCCGGCGGCCGGGCGTTCCGATGGGTGCGACGTTGCCGAAGGACGAGTACGTGCGGCGCTGTACCGATAGCGTGATGGTCGCAGCCGTCGTGGCCAACCTCCGCACGGCGCCGCGCACCGGGCAGCCGTAGCCACGCCACCGACGGGAACAGGAGAACACGCTGCGGCGCGCCGCTGGCCAGCTAGGCTTTCGTCTCGCCACGCCGATGACTGCACCCCATCCCACGATCGCTTCCCGTTACCAGGTCGACGGCGACAAGCCCGCCTACCTGCGGCTGCTGTTCGATCGCGGCGCCCCCCACTACGACCGGATCAACGGTTTCGGCTTCTTGTGGACCGGCGGCCTCTACCGCCGCCGCATGCTGAAGCGCGCGGGGCTACGGCCGGGCATGGACGTGATCGACCTCGCGTGCGGAACCGGACCGGTGAGTCGCGCGATCCTCGAGGTGATGCAAGGCAAGGGGCGCGTCGTCGGCGTCGATCCGAGCGCGGGCATGCTGGCGGTGGCGCGCGAAAGCGTTCCCGGCGCCGAGTTCCGCGAAGGCCACGCCGAGGCGATTCCGTCGCCCGATGCCAGCGCCGACTTCTTGTCGATGGGGTTCGCGTTGCGGCACGTCGCCGAACTGGAATCGGCCTTCCGCGAGTTCCGCCGCGTCCTGCGCCCCGGCGCTCGCGTGCTGGTGCTCGAAGTGTCGCGGCCGCGCACGCGCTTCGGCCGCTTCTTCGCGCGCCTCTACTTCCGCGACATCCTGCCGCGGTTGACGAAGCTGTTCACCGGCAGCAACGATGCGCGCGAGATGATGAGCTACTACTGGGAGACGATCGACGCGTGCGTGCCGCCCGATGCGATCCTGGCGGCGATGCGTGCGGTTGGCTTCACCGACGTCGTGCGCAAGACCGAGCTCGGCATCTTCAGTGCCTTCACGGCGACGGCGCCGTAGACGCTTCCGGGCCGCGGCGGGTTGCGGTTTGATGTGCGCATGCCCGAACTCGCGCCCGAACTCGCCATTTCCGAGTGGTTCCACAGCAAGCCCCTCACGCTGGCGGCGCTGCGGGGCAAGGTCGTCGTGCTGCACGGCACCCCGCTGGCCCAACGCCTGCACGACCAGTTCGCCGGCCCGGATCTCACCGTCATCGGGCTGCACACGGTGTTCGAACACCACGAAGCGATGCGTCCGGTGTCGCTCGCGGCGTACCTGCACGAGTTCCGGATCACGATGCCCGTCGGCGTGGATGCCTACGACAAGGACGACCCGATGCCGCGGACCATGCGCGCATTCCAGATGCGGGGAACGCCCACGCTGCTGCTGATCGATCGGGCCGGGCGGCTCCGCAACCACACCTTCGGTTCGGTCGACGAACTGATGCTCGGGGCCGAGATCGCGCGCCTGCTCGCCGAGCCGAGGTGATTGGCCAGCGACGACCAAGCTCACGCGTGGCGATTCGGGGCGCAGCGGTAGGATGCCGCGCATGGCGAAGCCGAATGCCCTCGTCGATGCGGTGACACCGCACCTCACCAGCAATCCACCCGCCTGGCCGGCGATCCTCGAACTGCTGTCCAAGCACTTCGACACCGTCGTCGGCACGATCCATCTGCTGCGCGACGATGGCCTGCTGCACATTGCCGCCCAACGTGGGCTGCCGCCGCCCGTGCTCGACAAGGTCAGCGTGATTCCGATCGGCAAGGGCATGGCCGGCATCGCGGCCGAACGGCGCGCGCCGGTGCAGGTGTGCAACCTGCAGACCGACCAGAGCGGTGTGGTGCGACCGGGCGCGAAGATGACGCAGATGGAAGGGTCGCTGGCGGCGCCGATGCTCGACGGCGACCGGCTCGTCGGCGTGCTCGGCGTGGCGAAGCCGGTGGCGTACGACTTCACCGAGGCCGAGCAGGCGCGGCTGCTCGAGGTCGGTGCATGCATCGCGCGGCGGCTGCGGCCGCGCTGAGCGCACTTGCTGGTTGGCACTCGTCAATCGCACGCGCCGCGGTATGCGTAGGGCGATGGGAAGCGCCACCGCTCATCCGTTCGCCCTGCTGCTCCTCACTGCCGGGCTCGTCGCCCAAGCCGGTCGTCTCGATGCCGCGCGCGTCGCGAGCACCGAGTTCGCGGCCGAACGCTTCGGTCCGGCCCGCTGGCTCGACGCCACGCACTACGCAACGCTCGAAGCCAAGGCCGGCACCGAAGTGCTCGAGCTGGTGCGCTACGCAGCGGAGTCCGGCACGCGCGAGATCGTGGTGTCGGCGGCGATGCTGTGGGTCGACCAGCTCGCCCGCGCGCTGACGATCGAGGACTACACGTTCGCGCCCGACGGCAAGCAGTTGCTCGTGTTCACGCAATGCGAACGCGTATGGCGCCAGAACACCCGCGGCGAGTTCTACGTGCTCGACCTCAGCGGCGAACGCGAGCCGCGGCGCCTCGGCGGTGACCTGCCGACTTCGACCTTGATGTTCGCGAAGTGGTCGCCCGACGGCACGCGCGTCGCCTACGTGGCCAACCACGACGTGTGGGTCGAGCAGGTGGCGACCGGCAAACGCACGCGACTGACCACCGATGGTTCGCGCACGACGATCAACGGCACGTTCGACTGGGTCTACGAAGAGGAGTTCGACTGCCGCGACGGCTTTCGCTGGAGCCCCGATGGCGCGTCGATCGCGTACTGGCAGCTCGACAGCACCGGCGTCGGCGAGTTCTTGATGATCGACAACCTGTCGGACCGCTACGCGAAGGTGGTGCCGGTGCAGTACCCGAAGGCGGGCACGACGAACTCTTCGTGTCGCATCGGCGTCGTCGCGGCGACCGGCGGCAAGACGCGCTGGATGCAGACGCCGGGCGATCCGCGCGAGACCTACCTGCCGCGCATGGAGTGGCATCCGGACAGCACGGAACTGATGGTGCAGTGGCTGCCGCGCGCGCAGAACCATCTCGTCGTCTACGCCGCCAATGCCGTGACCGGGGTGGTGAGCGTCGTGCACGAGGAACGCGACGAGGCCTACGTCGATATTCGCGACGACTTTCGCTGGCTGCACGATGGCTCCTTCTTGTGGACCAGCGACACCGCGTTCCATGACGGCAAAGGACCTCGCGTCCGCCAGTTCGGCACGATCCCGTGGCGAGCGACGGGCGGCCTGTCACGATGGAAAGCCTGGACCCACAGCCACGACCTCATCGAAGTGCTGCACGTCGACACCGTCGCGCCCCGTGTACTCGCTACCGTCGGCGTCATCCCGACGACCAAGCACTTGATGCAGTGGGGACCACGCTTCGACGACCAGCTCGCTGAGCCCACCGTCGAAGCGCATGGCTGGCGCGACTACGCGGCCAGCCCCGACGGCCGCCTGGCGATTCGAACCGCGTCGTCGTTCGACACGCCGCCGGTGGTCGATCTCGTGCGCTTGCCCAAGCAAGAAGTCGTGCGCGTGCTCATCGACAACGCGGCGCTGCGCGATCGCTACGGCACGATCGACAAGGGCAAGAACGAGTTCTTCCAGGTCGAAGGCGAGGCCGGCGACACGCTCGACGGCTGGGCGATGTATCCGCCGGACTTCGACGCCGCGAAGTCGTGGCCGGTCGTGTTCCACGTCTACGGCGAACCGTGGTCGCAGACGGTGATGGACCGTTGGGACCTCAAGCACCACCTATTCCATCGTTGGCTCACCCAACTCGGCTACGTCGTGATGTCGCTCGACGCGCGCGGCACGCCGGCCCCGAAAGGCCGCGATTGGCGCAAGGCGCTGTTCCAGAGCATCGGCGTGCGCAGTTCCGCCGATTGGAACGCTGCCGTGCTGGCCCTGCGCCAGAAGCACGCGTGGATGGATGCGAAGCGGCAGGCGGTGTGGGGTTGGTCGGGCGGCGGCGCAATGACGCTCAACCTCCTGTTCCGCTACCCCGACCTGTTCGCGGCCGGCATGTCGGTCGCCCCGGTCACGGACATCGCTCTCTACGACACGATCTACCAGGAACGCTACTGCGGCGACCCGCGCCAGTTCCCGGAGGTCTACCGACAGTGTTCGCCGATCACGTTCGCGGCGAACCTGAAGGCGGCGCTGCTGCTGGTGCACGGCACCGGCGACGACAACGTGCACTACCAGAACTCCGAACGCCTCGTCGATGCGCTGGTCGCGCACGGCAGACGCTTCGAGATGTTGGCGTATCCGAACCGTACGCATGCGATCCGCGAACGCGACGGCACCCGCGCGCACCTCTACGACGCGCTCGCCGACTTCCTGCAGCGGCGCGTGCCCGCGGGCCCCCGCGCGAAGTGATCGCTGCGCTCGGTGCGCGCCAGAACCGCTTCACTTCGCGACGACCCAGTCCTTGCCGCCCCAGGCCCAGACGTCGTTCTTCGGCCCCGTCGCGTCGAAACCGCCGAACAGCACGAGCCGCTTGTTCTTGGTGTCGGTGGCGAGGCAGCAGAAGCTGCGGTCGCCGCACGCGGCCTGCTTCGCCAGTTCCTTCCACACCTTGCCGTCGAAGCCCCAGGTGTCGCCACGGAGCTTCTGGCCGTCGAAACCGCCGTGCACGAGCAATTGCTTGCTCATCGGATCGAACGCGAGCGCCACGTGGTCGCGCGCCCCAGGCCCTTGGTCGGTGACGAGCCGCCAACCGTCTTTGGCGAGCGTCCACGTCTCGCCGGAGAGCAACGCCGGATCGGCTTTGCCCGGTTCCCCGACACCCGTCGAACCACCGAACACGAACAAGGCCTTGCGCACCGGATCGTGGGCCATGCCGTGCAGCTGGCGCGGCGGCCCTTGTTCGACCAGCAGACGCCACGCCTTGCCGTCCCACGTCCACGTGTCGCCGAAGACTTTGCTGCCGGCGACGCCACCGAACATCACGACCGCGTTGCGTTCCGGGTCGTAAGCGAGCCGCGTCAGCGTGCGCGCCGCCGGCCCTTCCGTCGCGCGTTGCTGCCAACGCGTGCCATCCCATTCCCAGGTGTCGCCGAGCGGGCCACTGCGCCCATCGCCTCCGAACAGCACGACGCAGCCGCGCTTTGCGTCGAACGCGAGAGCAGGCGCATTGCGCGGTTCGGGCGTTTCCGTCGGCGGACTCGCGTGGAAGGCCCACTTGCTGGACCACGACCACAACGCGGCGCGCGGACCGCGATCGGGCACCGTGCCGCCGAACAGCACGAGGGCACCACGCGTCGAGTCGAAGGTGCAGCCAGTGCTGTAGGCCGGCACCGGGAAGTCGATGCCTGGACGGCCGGAGTCTTGGGCGGTGACCGCGGCGAGCAGGAATGTGGGCAGGGAGAGGCGCAGCATGGTTGCGTTCATGGGAGAGAACCCGAGGGCGGCGAGGGCACCGCAACGCAACGCAACTACGTGCCAAGGAACACCGATGCGGGACGAAGCACCTTGCGTGTTGCCCGGGCAAGACGGGAAGGAACGAAAAACTCAGCGCGCGCCGACCGTGAGGTCGAGCGCCGGCGTCACAGCCAAACCAGCCGGCTGCACCGCGGCATCGGCGGCTAGCGCTTGCACGAACACGTGCAGACCGAGCAACGACGTCTGGGCTGGCACCGCGAACGTGTACTCGGCGCTGCCCGCGTTCGCTGGCACCACCGCCGTGACTTCCGCGGCCACTCGCAGGAAGCAACCGTTCATGCCGAACACAGACAGGTCGAGCGGCAGCGGCGTTCCCGCCCACGTCGCCGAGGAGAAGCCCGCGGCAAAGAACGTGAGCCCGGTGCCCGCCGGAAGATTGCCGGCCGTGATTCGGCAGGTGTCGAGCAACCACGGCAGATCGCGCGGCACCAACGTCATCGCACTGCCGCAACCGGCCCCCAATGTCGTTGCACTGGCGGGACTCAACGCTCCGTACGAATGCGAAGTCCCGAGCACCGCGCCGTTGTCGCCGCCGAAAAGTACGGTGCATTGCAGCGTCGGCGCGAAGGCCATCGCCGCAAACCCGCGCGCCGCCGGCGGCGTGCTGGGCGTGCGCTGCACCCATCCAAGGCCGTTGTGCTCCCACGTGTCGTTCACGTAGGCGCCGGCGAACCCACCAAACACGACCGTGCGCTGGCGCAACGGGTCGTAGCTCATCGCGGGCGTCGATCGCGGCGACGGCCCCCCCGTGCCCAACGCCGTCCATTGCGAACCATTCCACGTCCACGCGTCGTTGACGCGAGCCGCCAGCGTGCGCCCGCCGAACAACATCGTCACACCGCGCCGTTGGTCGAACACCATGCCGGCCGAGTAGCGCCCGGTCGGCCGCACGCTCGGTTGCTGCAGGTACCAGGTGACGCCATCCCATTCCCACGTGTCGTCGAGAGCACAACCCGAACCGCAGTAGCCACCGAACAGCACGATGCGATTGCGAGCCGTGTCGGCAGCCAGCATGTGGGCATAACGAGCTGGCGGCGACGTCGCCGGCGTTCGCTGCGTCCACGTCGTGCCGTTCCACGTCCACGTGCCGGCCAGGAAGCTGGTGCCGTTCCAGCCACCGAATGCGAGGACTTCGCCGAGCACCGCGTCGAAGGCGAGCCGATGCGACGAGATCGGCCCCGGGGAAGTGGCGGGTGTGCGCAACTGCCACGCCACGCCGTCGAACGTCCACGTTTCGTCGAGATCCGCGCTGCCGCTCCAACCGCCAAGAACGAGCAGTTCGCCGCGCATCGGATCGAAGGCCATGGCGAGGTCCGATCGCGGCGTCGGCGCGGGCGCGACCAGGGGAGTCCACGCGGACTGCGCCGGCATGGAGATGGCGAACAGCATCGGAATGGCGAGGCGCATGGTGGTTGGCTCGATCCGTGGCGGATCGTTGGGACCTGACGACGAAGGCGCGAGGGGCGACGAGTAGCCGCGAGCCGGCGCCGCGGAACGGCTTTGGGCGAAACTCCGCTGGCCGCGTAGATGCGCCGCATCGCGCGCGCGATCACCGCCCAAATGGGGCCACCTGCCCGGCAGCGATCCCCGCACGAAGGGCACGCCGGGCCCCCTGCAGGTCATTTCTGGCCACTCTTCGCAATCAGCCTCCGAGTCGCGTAGTCGCCGCATGCGCTTCCCCCTTCGCCTCCCACAATCACCAGCGCACCGCCGCGCATGACTTCGATCTACGTGCACGGCAGCGAGCCCGACGAGCAACGCCGGCTGTCGTTGCTCAACGATCTGCTCAACGACGAATGCCTGCGGCCGATGGCACTGCGCGGCACCGAGCGTGTCGTCGACTTCGGTTCGGGCCTCGGCCAGTTCGCACGCGCCATGGCCCGACGCGGCTGCCGCGTCGTCGGCATCGAACGCGAGGAACGCCAGCGTCGCCGCGCCATCGAACTGGCGGCGGCCAGCGGCGAGAGTGCGCTGGTCGACTTCCGCGCCGGGGACGGCGAACGGCCGCCACTCGCACCCGAGGAGTTCGGCAGCTTCGACCTCGCCCACGCCCGCTTCCTGCTTGAGCATCTGCGCGACCCCGGGGCGGTAGTCGCCACGATGCTGCGCAGCGTTCGCTTCGGCGGGCACGTCGTGCTGTTCGACGACGACCACGACGCGCTGCGGCTGTGGCCGCATCCGCCCGCGGTGCTCACGTGGTGGCATGCGTACTGGCGCTACTACGAGAAGCTCGGCAACGATCCGCTGGTCGGGCGCAAGCTGGTCGCGTTGCTGCACAACGCGGGTGCCACACCGGTGCGCAGCGGTGTCGTCAACTTCGGCGGCTGTGCGGGCGAGGCGACGTTCCAGCACCTCGTCGACAACTTCGTCGGCGTCATGGAAACGGCCACGCCCGACCTGCTCGCGAACGCGCTGCTCGACGAACCCACTCTGCACGCGGGGCGCACCCAACTCGCCGCATGGCGACGTCGCCCCGATGCCGCACTGTGGTATCCGTTGCCCTACGCCATCGGCCGCCGCGACGCGTGACCCCGCCGTTCACGCCCGCGCCGCCGCAGCCACTTCGAACGCAGCCAGCGTGTCGACACCGGTTTTCGACCGGAACATCGACGACGACGCCGAGCACGTTCTTCGCGATGGCCGCCGGCGGCGAGATCGCCAGCAGACGCAACGCATCCCACGCCTGCAGCACATGGCGCGAGCCGAGATCGGTCCGCGCGACGATCGCCTGCAACGCCGCCATCGCCCCGTTGCGGTCCTTCCTGGCGAGACACTGCGCTGCCATCGCGAACTGCGTCCACGGCTCGCCGGTCTGACCAGCCCCCCACGCCGAAAGCGGCAGATCGCCGAACAGGGTCTCGCGCAGGTCAGCGGTCGGGGACGATGGGGAGGGGTCTGGGGTCGAGCCATGGTGGTCTCTGCTCCCGTCATCTGGAACAGCGACCCACGTGGCGGAAATCTCGCTGATGTCGCGCGCGCGTTCCGTCTCACGCATCCGGTGGCATCAAGAACAGGCCGTCGCCCCACGCCAACTGCTTGCCCGGATCGGCAGGAGCTCCATTCACGAGGCACGTCATCGCTACGCCGGCGAACTGCGGCATGCGCTCGCGCAACAAGGCCAACACGCGATCGACGGTGCCGGGGGCGGGCACTTCGAGCCACGTCGTCGGGCGACCGGCGACCTGCTGCAGGCTGCCGAGGAAGGTCAGTTCGACGCGCAGCGTCTTTGCCATGAACGCGATCATGCAGCGCGGTCGTGCGGCGAGTGCCGGTTTCCTGCGCCGATCACTACTTCGCAGGATTCTGGTCGCCGGTGAGGAACGGCCGCCAGGCTGCCGACTCCGCGAGCTGGCGCAGGGCTTCGTTGCGCACTTCGAGGAAGCGACGGAAATGCCGCCGCAGCCACAGCCACTCGGCAACGCGGCCGAGCGGCCCGAGCGGCGCATCGAAGTCGAACGCGTCGCGCATCACCGTGCCGCCGCCACCATCCGCAGCGAACCAGTGGTCGTGGTCGAGTCGCGCGAGCGGGCCGCGCACCATGCTGTCGCGGAAGTGGTGCGGGCGGTCGAATGCGGTGATGCGGCTCGTCAGGTGCAAGCGCAGGCCGAGATGGCGCGCGCGCCAGGTGACCTCGTCGCCGAACTCCATGAGCCCGCTGCGCCTGCCGCCGACGACCTCTTCGCCGGTGCCGGTTGCCGAATGCAGATGCGCCTCGACGCTGCGCGCGAGATCGAAGCACCGCTCCGGCGGTGCCTGGATGGCGAGAGTGAGTTCGATGCGCGCCATGGCATCAGGGCGCCGCAGGGGCGCGTCGGGTGCGGCCGCGGCCAAACCACGCGCCTAGGCAAGCGACGACTGCGAGCGAGATCAGCGAGTTGCGCGGCAGTTCGGCGATGTTGGCGAGGAAGAACGCGAAGGATGGATCCGCCGTGAACGGCCGGAACGTCCACTCGACGACGAGCGACGCAGCCACCGCCAGCAGCGCAGTCAGCCCGCTCCAGAGGGGGCTCCGGGTGCGCGCCACGCTCGCCACACCGAGTGCCGTGCCGGCGCCAACCGCGGCGAGCGCGTGGATCTCGCGCTGCAGCAGCAGCCAGTAGGCGAGCGCGCCGACCGCTGTTCCGGCCAGAGCGCCAAGCAATCTGCGCGCAGTCTCGTTCATCGCGATCGCACCGAGCCTATCGAATGGTTCTGCCGTCTGCGAGAACGGCAACAACGGGCGAGTTCGTCATGGCATTCGCGGCGGCGACAGCGCGCGCAGATGGTTGTCGAGCGTGACGCTGCCGATGCCGATCGGATGCGCGACGCGGCAGCGCGGCCATTCGGCCGGCGGCTGGTCGTCGAGGAACACGTGGGGCTTCGGCAAGAACGCGTGGAACGTCGCCTCGAGACCGAGTTCGCGGGCCGAAGTCCGTGCGTAGTCGGCGCCACCCGCACTCCAGCAATACAGCGTCACCCCCGCGGCATGCAGGGTGCGCACGTGTTCGACGACAGCAGGAATGGGAATGCGCTTCGTGCCGACGCTGCGCACCAGCGTGTCGTCGACATCGACGTAGACGACGAGTTCGCGCGCGTTCATGCCGCTCACACGTCGAAGCCGGAACGCGCTGGCTGCGACAGCAGCGCATTCGCCGCCGCATCGTCGGTGCGAAGGGCCAACGCGTCCCACGCAAGTTGCTTGCCGCGCGCCGCCCGCAGCGCCACGTTCGCGAGCAGCACCGTTTCGGTCAGCGGCGCCGCGTAGGCAAACGGCGTCGACGGCTGCTCGCGCGTCGCGCACGCACGCAACCACTCCTCGTGGTGCCCGATCGACTTCGCCAACGTCGGCGCCGGCGCCTGCCACTGCGCCCGCCGCGCATCCGGTCCGATCACGTGTTTGTTGTAGTCGCTGATCAGCCAACCCTCGTCGCCGACGAACAAGACGCCGTTCTTCCACTCCTGCAGCCCGCGACTCGTCAGCGCCTGTTCGGGACGGTCGGAGCCCGCGTGCCAATGCAGCGTCAACGCCGACCGCGGTCCGTGCGCAGCGAAGCCGTACTCGCAGCGCATGCCACGCGGCGCGCACTGCGGATGCGGCTCGGGCCCATCGGCGCGCAACGTCACCGGCGCGCCCAGTTCGAGCGCCCAGAACGCGAGGTCCATGAAGTGGCACGCCATGTCTGCCGTGGTGCCGCCGCCGAAGTCCCAGTACCGCCGCCAGCTGGCCGGGTGGTAGCCATCCGAGTAGTCACGCGCCGCTGCCGGCCCGAGCCACAGATCCCAATCGACGTGGTCGGGCACTGCGGCCACCTTCGCCGGCAGTTGCTTGGCGGACCAATCGGTACCGTTCACGAACACCACGACCTCGCGCACCGTGCCGACCGCACCGGCGCGCACCGCTTCGACGACCCGGTGGTAGTTGTCGTTGGCGTGGATCTGGATCCCCATCTGCGTGACGCAACCGTTCGCTTCGGCGGCACGCAGCAGGTTGCGCGCCTGCACGACCGTGTGCGTCAGCGGCTTCTCGCAGTAGACGTCGAGACCTTGTTGCAGCGCGAGCATCGCCGGCGCGTAGTGCGTGTGGTCGGGCGTGCTGACGACGACGCCGTCGAGTTCACGGCACGCCGCTTCGTCGCGCAGCACCGTGCGGAAGTCCGTCAACAGGCGGGCGCCGGGAAAACGCTTGCCGGCCTCGGCGAGGCGCTGCTTGTCGATGTCGCACAACACCGCGATCGTCTGCCTGGCAACCGCGTTCAGGTTGTCGCCGCCGCGGCCACCGACGCCGACGATCATCAGGCGCGCCGGGGCGGCGGGATCGCGCGGCGGTCGCAGCGCACGCATGGGGCGCGGCGACGCGCAACCGGGCAACAGCAGAGAACCCGCGGCCGCCGCCGAAGCAGCGAGGAACCTACGACGAGTCGAAGCCATCGCGGCATCATTCCCATCCCGTTCCGTCGGAACCAGTCGCCTCCTACCGTCCTGGCGGATGGACTACGAAATCCTCGGCGTCGGCTACGCCAGCCACCGGCTCCCCGATCCGCGCATCGCACAGCGCTTGCACGCTGCGCTTGCCGGCACCGGTGCTGTGTTGAACGTCGGTGCCGGCACCGGGTCCTACGAACCCGCCGGCCGTTGCGTGGTCGCGCTCGAGCCTTCGTGGCGCATGCTGCAGCAACGTGGCGCCGGCGCGGCACCGGTCGTGCAGGGTGCCGCCGAAGAGTTGCCGTTCGCCGACGGCAGGTTCGCCGTGGCGATGGCCGTGCTCACGATCCACCACTGGCGCGATTGGCGACGCGGTCTCGCCGAGATGCAGCGCGTCGCCGCAAGGCAGGTGCTGCTGACCTGGGATCCGGCCCACGCCGGATTCTGGTTGGTGGACGAGTACTTCCCCGAACTGCGCGTCTACGACCGCCGCATCTTCCCGAGCATCGATGTCCTGTGCAGCGAGCTTGGCGGTGCCGAGGTGCACGAGGTGCCGATCCCGCACGACTGCCGCGATGGGTTCCTCGGTGCGTACTGGCGACGACCCGCGGCGTATCTCGATCCCGAAGTCCGGCGGTCGATCTCCTCGTTCGCGCGCATTCCCGATTCCCGGGCCGGCCTGTTGCGGCTGCAGCAGGACCTCGACAACGGCGCCTGGCACCGACGCCACGGCCCACTGCTCGCGTGTGAGGCCCTCGACCTCGGCTACCGTTTGGTCGTGCGTCGCTGACGGCTACGCTGCCCGCATGAGCCAGAGCCTGCAGGAACGGTTCGCGCCGCGCGGCGCGTGTTTCGGCTGCGGACCCGCCAACGCGGACGGCCTGCGCATCCGCAGCCTCGTCGAAGGCGACGAAGTCGTCTGCACGTGGCAACCGCAACGCATGCACGAAGCGTTCCCCGGCATGCTGAACGGTGGCATCGTCGGCGCCCTGCTCGACTGCCACTGCAACTGGACAGCGGCGTGGCACCTGATGCAGAAGGCCGCAGCGACAGCGCCGCCGTGCACCGTGACCGCGGAGTACGCGATCAAACTGCGGCGGCCAACGCCAACTTCCGGCCCGGTGCTGCTGCGCGCCAAGGTCGTCGAGCTCGGCGAGGACCGGGCCCGCATCGCCGGCACGCTCGAAGCCGGTGGCAAGCTATGTGCCACGTGCGATGGGCTGTTCGTCGCCGTCAAGGAAGGCCACCCCGCGTTCCATCGCTGGTGAGCGCGGCGCGGGCTAGCCGTAGTCGTTGGCACCTTGGCCACCGGGAACTGGCGCAGCCGAAGAACCTGCGCGAGGGCCTTCCAGAACCGGACCTCGTCGCTACATTCCTCGCTCCCGGCGCTTTCGGCTTCGGCACCAGGGATGGTGTCGACTGCAGTACCCTTGCACTGCGGTCGCGGGGCTGAGGTTTTCTGGTTACCAGGGCGGTGTGTGCCGCCCCGGGTTTGTGTCGAGCTCCTGGAGGTCGGGGGCGCCGGGTCTCTTTGCGCGTGAGCACATCTGCCGACGGTCTGGTTCAGGTCCCGCCCATCGCGGCCATCCAGACGGCTCGTCGTGACCTCGGCCAACTGGTGCGCGAGACGCCCGCGTGGTCGTGGCAAGGCCACCGCATCGACGCCGCGAAGCCGGCCGGTTCGACGGTGTGGCTCAAGCTCGAAGTGCTGCAGCACGCGGGTTCGTTCAAGGTGCGCGGCGCGTTGCTCTGCATGCAGAAGCTCGACGCGGACCAGCGCGCGCGCGGGGTGACGGCGGTGAGCGGCGGCAACCACGCGATGGCGGTGGCGTTCGCCGCGAAGTCGGTCGGCACCAACGCGAAGGTGGTGATGCCGGCGACGGCGAACCCGGCCCGCATCGAAGCCTGCCGCGCGCTCGGCGCCACCGTCGAGCTCGTGCCCGACGTGGCGGTCGCGTTCACGCGCGTGCGCGAGATCGAAGCGGCCGAGGGACGCTTCTTCGTGCATCCGTTCGAAAGCGAAGCGATGGTGCTCGGCGCCGGCACGCTCGGCATGGAGTTCCTGCGCCAGACCGGACAACTCGATGCGCTGTTCGTCGCGATCGGCGGCGGCGGACTCGCTGCCGGCGTCGCCAGTGCCGTGAAGCAGCTGCAGCCGCGCTGCCGCGTCTACGGCGTCGAACCGGCCGGGGCCGATTCGATGCATCGCAGCTTCGCGACCGGCAGCCCGCAGCGCATCGACGCGGTGCGCACGATCGCCGACAGCCTCGGCTCGCCGATGGCGATGCCGTACACGTTCGGGCTGTGCCGCAAGTTCGTCGACGAACTGGTCATGGTCGACGACGACGCGATCTGCCGAGCGATGTGGTTGTTGTTCGCCGACGGCAAGCTCGCGGTCGAACCGGCCGGGGCGGCGGCGCTGGCGGCGATGCTGCAACTGCGCGAACGGCTGGCCGGGGCGCGCATCGGGCTCGTGCTGTGCGGCGCCAACGTCGACCACGCGACGTTCGCGAAGTGTCTTGAACGCGGTGCGCCGCGCTGATCGGGAAGACCTGAGTCGCACCTCATCATGAACGGACTCCTCGTGACAGGCAGGCGCATCTTGTTCGGATGCACGCTCGCGAGCCTGCTGGTCGCGAGTTCCCGCAAGCTTCCGGACGACGGTCGCGACAATCCGGCCACCGGGGCCCCCGAACGCCGGAACTGACTACGCGACGCCCGATCAGCCGCATTCGTTGGGGCAGTGTGGATTGAGCGTCGTCGGCGCCCTCGCCTCTCGCACTTCCACTGCGTGCCCATCGAAGTCGCGTACGACAGCTCGCAACCCGAATTGGCTGGGCGACAAGGCCCGCTCCAACGTTCCACCCGCATCGAGCAGGCGACGAACGGTCGCATCGGCATCGTCGACATCGAACCCGAGCCTGACTCCGCTCGACACCGATGCCGCATCGCGCAACGGGTAGATCTCGAACACGAAGTCGTCGAACTCTGCACACAGATGCTCTGGTCCGCCGTGGTCGTGCCGGACGAACTCCAGGCCCAGGCAAGAGTAGAACCGCACCGAGGCCTCGAGATCGCGCGAGCGAAGTGTCACGAGAGACAACTTCATCTCTTCCCCTTTGGGCCAAACGTCAGCACACGGGAAACTCCGTCCGGAAACGACACCAGAATTCGCAGACTGCCGTCCAGAGCTTCAACGAATGACCTCAGGCTGCCAATCATGACTTCGCGCCGTTGTTCTTGCCTGCTGATAGCTGCCTGCTGCACTCCGAGTCGCGCAGCCAACTGACCTTGCGACACCCCTCGGAACATCCGCAACGATGCGAACGGCAGAGGTTCCGGTGGCCTCGTCTGCTCGCCACTGTTCAGCAAGGCCACGAGTCGATGTTGGGCTGTGGCGATGCCACTCACTACTTCGTGCGGTCCCTCACCAAACCCTGGCCCACGCTCGGCGGAGATGCCGAAGCCGAAACCGCGCCGCCACTGCACGGAAACGGCCCGCTTGCCTTTGCGCACATCGAGAAACCACTCCCCGTTTGCGTCCTCGGGCGCGTCCACTGCGACGTGAAAGCCCCGCACTTCACGCAAACTATCAGCCAACCTGGTCAGCGCGTTCACTACCAGTCGTTTCTCGCGTCGAGTCATCGCTTGCGACCTCCATCGTCGGTCCCGTCAAAAACACCGCGCCCATCGATGCCAGGCTTGTCCAGCAGTAGCCGACCAGCCTCCGGGGGATCCCCCGGCTGCCTGATTTGAATGGCGCCGTTGGAGCGGCGCCAGTATCGGCGAATCCGCCATGCCACCCGGACTACAGCATTCCTGCTCGCAGCCTTCGTCACAGGCAACCGTTCACTTGCGGGCCGCACCCATCGCCTCGTCCATCGCCTTCATCATCGCGGCGCACAGCACCTGCACGTTCGGCTCGGTGCACATCGTGTAGTGGTTGCCGGGACAGTGCGTGACCGCGAGTCCGCCGCGTACGAACGGGGCCCAGCCGAGGTCTTCGTTGAACACGTAGCGCGTGCTCTGGTTCTGCTCCTCGGCGCGGAACAACCACACCTTGCCATCGTAGGCGGCGACCTGGTGCGTTTCGAACGCGTGCTCGAACGCGAACTGCACCGCGAAACCGCGCAGGTCCTGCGGCATTACGCCGCCTTGCGACTGCGCCTCGTGGTTGGTGCGCGCCGCGACGCGCCGATCCCACTTCATCTTCAGGATCCGGAACGGATACAGCGGCCCACGCTTGGCGAGGCGGCCGACGTGCAGCACCGCCCGCGCCAGCTTGCTGCGTTCGGGAATCTGCGGACACCACGTGTCGATCATGCCGACGAACGCGGTGCGCTCGCCGACCTGCGCCAGCAGCTGCGCCATCTCGAAGGCGACCACGCCGCCGCCGCTGTAGCCGCCGAGGCAGTACGGGCCGTGCGGCTGCACTTCGCGCAGTTCGGCGAGGTAGGCCGCCGCCATCTCGGCGATCGTCGTGTGCGGCGCCTGCTTGCCGTCGACGCCGCGCGCCTGCAGCCCGTAGACCGGCTGGTCCTTGCCGAAGTAGTGCGCGAGATCGCGGAAGCCGAGCACGTTGCCGCCGGCACCGTGCACCAGGAACAACTTCGGCCGCGCGCCCGCGGTCTGGATCGGCACGACGTGCTGGCCCTTCTTCGCCGCGACCGAGCGCACCGGTTCGGTGCCGGGCTCCGGCAACTTCAGTTCGGTGCGCACGACCGCGGCGAGCTTGCGCACGGTGCCGGCACCGAGCAGCGTCGCGAGCTCGAGGTCGAGGCCGAAGTCCTTGTGGATGCGCGCGAACAGTCGCACCGCGAGCAGGGAGTGGCCGCCGAGTTCGAAGAAGTCCTGGTCGAGCCCGGGGCGATCGACGCCGAGCAGGTCATGGAACGCGGCGGCGAGCTTCTTCTCGGCATCGTCGCGCGGCGCATCGGTCTCGCCCGCCGCGACTGCCACGGCGGTGCCTTCGGCAACGTTCGCGGCGCGCGGTTTCTCAGGCGGCATCGCCAACCACGCGGCGACGCGGGCGGGGTCCATCGAACTGGCGACGACCTGCGCACTGCCGACCTGCAGGGCGCGGTCGAGCGCCTGCATGCCTTCGGGCGCGGTGATGGCGCGCGGCAGGATGGCGCGGATGCGCGGCACCGGCGCATTCGCCGCCGCCGACGGTGCGGCCGGCATGGGCACGATGCGGGACGGAGTCGTCGCCGTCGCGGCCGCCGCACCGAACTGGCCCTTCACGCCGAACAACTGCAAGCCGCGCAGTTCGAACACGACGACGCCGCCTGGCGTGGCCAACGTGACATCGAGCGTGCTCAGCCGCGTGCGTTCGTCGCTGCTGCGGACGCGCACGTGGCTGACCAGTCGTGCCGGCATGCGGCCGTGCACGACGACTTCGTCGCAACCCACCGGCACGAACAGGGCGCCGCTGGCGCCCGACAACAGCCGGATGCCGATCCCGAACCCCATGTCGAGCATCGCCGCATGCACGCGGTGCCGCTCGACGTCGCTGGCGAACGCCGCCGGCAAGCACAGGTCGCCGACAGCCTGTCCAGCCCCGGTGCCGACGGCCTCGACGCATTGCCAGCGCGGTCCAAACGCGACTTGACGGTCCTGGTCGCCGCGCACCGGCGCCGGCGTCGGCGCTTGCGCGCGCAGTGCGGCGACATCGACCATCGCCGCATCGGCGACGCTGCGCTTCGCGAACGCGCGCGCGTGCGTGGTGCGGTCGTGGTCGGCGGTGCGTTCCGGCGCGGCACTCGCCACCGACACGTCGAACCCGTCGCCGTTGGGCTGCACGCGCAGCACGACGGCGCGCGCGGCGTCGTGCGGGAACGCGAGCGGCGTGAGCAGTTCGAGCCGCTGCAACACGATCTGCGCCGTGCCGGCAACCGCCTGCACGGCAGCCACCATGCGTTCGACGTGGCCGGTGCCCGGCATCACTGCATCGCCACCGCGAATGCGATGCTCCTGCACTTGCCAGTCGGTGCCCGGCCCCACCATCGCGGTGAACTCGACCGCACCGTCACGTTCGGCGCGCGTCCCGAGCCAGGCTGGCGTCGGGACCGATTGGCCGGCGTCGGTCGCCAGCATGCCCGCGTCCTGCCACGACCCCCAGTCGATCGCTACGGTGCGGCCCGGCCGCACGGCACTGCGCCAATGCGCGAAGGTGTCGAGGGCGGCGTTGGCGGCGGCGTAATCGCACTGCCCGGGAACGCCATGCAGGCCGCTGGTCGAGGCGAACACGACGAACAACTCCGGCGCCAGGGCCACGGTCGCTTCGTCGATCCGCTGCGCGCCGACCACCTTCGGCGCCAGCATGCGTTCGACCCGCGCGCGTTGCCGCGTCAGCAACGGGCCATCGTCGAGCACACCCGCCGCGTGCACGACGCCGTGCAACGCTCCGAATCGCGTCTGCACGAAGCGCACCACGCGCGCCATCGCCTCCGCATCGGCGACGTCGGCGGCGAGCACTTCGACTTCGGCGCCGGCGCGTTCGAGGTCGCGCACGCGCGCGATCACCGCCGAGATCGGATCCCCGGTTCGCAGCGCCATCCAGTCGTCCCACACATTGCGCGGCGGCAGGCCGCGCCTGCCGACGAGCACGAGTTTGGCGCGATGCCTGGCCAGGTGTGCCGCCGTGTGCAGACCGATGCCGCCGAGCCCGCCGGTGATCAGGTAGACGCCGCCGGTGCGCCACGGCAGCGGCACGTTCGCGGCCGGACCGGCGCCGGTGAACTCCTGCACGTGCCGCGCCCCGTTGCGCATGGCCACCGCGAGCGGAACGTCGCCGCCTTCGACTTCGCGCAGTGCGGCAGCAGCCACCACCGGCAACGGCGTCGCGTCGTCGATGTCGAGGCAACGCGTGCGCACGCCCGGCAACTCGCGGGGCACGACCCGCAAGAATCCGGCGACCACACCCTGGCCGGGCTGCCGCATCGGTTCGCTGGCGACGCGGCAGGCGCCGCGCGTGAGCGCGAGGCAACGCAGGTCCTTGGTCATCTCGCAGCGGCCAAGCGCTTGCCACAACGCGACGAGGGTCGCGGTGAGTTCGAGCGCACAGCCCTGTTCGAGCGGCCAGGCGAACAGCACGCGTTGCGGGACGTGGCCGGCCGCGGCCAGGCGTTGCAGCACGCGTTCCCAAGCGGCGACGTCGCCGAACGGCAGCACCGCCCCATCGGTCTGTTCAGCTTCGATGGCGCCATGCCGGGCCACGAATGCGCGACCCCCGTGCCGCTGCACTTCCGTCGCGAAGGCGCCAGCGAAGTCGCCGCCGCCAACCACGAGCCAGTTCGCCGCCGGCAAACTGCCGCCGGAGGCCAGTTCCTGCGCCCGCCACACCGGGGCGCGCAGCCACTCGGCCTCGGGCAACCGCGACGGCGGCGACGCCCCGTCGTTCTGCACGACGCCTTCCTGCGTCAGCAAGACGCCCGGCTCGATCCAATGGCGCTGGCGCTGGAAGGCGTAGGTCGGCAACGGCACGCGGCGGCGCGCGACGCCGCCGTGGAAGGCGTTCCAGTCGACCGGCACGCCGAGCTGCCACAACCGCCCGACCGCTTCGAGTGCTACCGAATCGGCCGGCTTGTCGTCCTTCGGATGCGGCAACGACACCAGCGTCGGGCTCTTCGCGGCGCGTTCGTGCAGCCGCACCAACGATGCGAGCGCCTTGCCCGGGCCGATCTCGACGAAGACGCGATCGCCGCCGGCCAGCACGGTCGCCACGCAATCCTGGAACCGCACCGTGCGGCGCAGGTGCTCGACCCAGTAGTCCGGATCGGCGGCGCGCTGCGGATCGATGAAGTCGCCGGTGACGTTCGACACCCAGGGCTTCTTCGCCGGTTGCAGGCGGAAGCGGCGCAGGCCTTCGCGGAAGCGTTCGAGCACCGGATCGAGCAGATGGCTGTGCGCACCGACGCCGATTCGCAACCGTTGGCACTCGACGCCGCGTTGCCGCAGCTCGGCTTCGAACCGTTCGATCGCTGCCGGCGAACCGGCGACCGCGCACAGGCCGGGCGCGTTCGCGGCCGACAGCGACAACTCCGGGTTGGTGAGCGCCTGCACGTCGGCAGCCGCCATCGACACGCTCAGCACGGCTCCCGGCGTCGACTGTTCGAGACACTCACCGCGCAACACCAGCGCCGGCAACACCTGGTCGAGCGTCCACGTGCCACCGAGCGTCGCCGCGACGTACTCGCCGAGGCTGTGGCCGAGCATCGCGTCGGCTTCGATGCCGAACGACTGCAGCGTGCGCGCCAGCGCGTACTCGACGACGAACAGCGTCGGCAGCAGCAGGCTCGGCCGTTCCATGCGTTCGCCGTGTTCTGCCGTCGCGTGCTCGCCGAACAACAACGAACGCACCGTGCTGCGCGAAGGCTCCGGCAACGCTGCCAGGCACGCGTCGGCCGCCATGCGGAACGCCGGCTCGTGCTCGTACAGACCCCGCGCCATGCCCGGGTACTGCGCGCCGCCGCCCGAGAACAGGAACACCACCGACGGCGCCCGTTCCGGGGCCTTCTTCAGTGCCGCCTTCCACTCCGGCGCCAGCAACTGGGCCGACAGCGTCGCCGCATCGGCACCGACCACGAAGCCGCGCTGCGCGAACGCACGCCGCCCCGTCTGCAGCGTCCACGCGACGTCGGCCAGATCGGCCTCCGCGTGCGCGGGCAACCACGCCGCCAGCGCGCGCGCATTGCCGACCGCAGCCGCTTCGACCTTGCCGCTGATCGGCAGCAGATGGCAACGGCGCGGATACGCCACCGCCGGCACCGCCGCCTGCTGCACCGCTTCGCGCAGCAGCACGTGCGCATTGGTGCCACCGACGCCGAGCGAGCTGACGCCGCCGATGCGCTCGACATCCGCGCGCCGCGGCCACGCCTTCGCTTCGGCGACCACGTGGAACGGCGACTTCGCGAAGTCGATCAGCGGGTTCGGGCGCCGGAAGTTCAGGCTCTTCGGGATCTCGCCGTGCTGCATCGCCAGCACGAGCTTGAGCACGCCAGCGACGCCGGCCGCGGTGTCGAGGTGGCCGATGTTGGTCTTCACCGAGCCGATGCCGCAGTAGCCGCTCTTGCTGGTCGTGGCGCGGAACGCCTGCGTCAACGCTTCGATCTCGATCGGATCGCCGACCGAGGTACCGGTGCCGTGGGCTTCGACGTACTGGACGTGCTCGGCCGGAATGTCGGCGAGCGCCAGCGCCTCGGCGACGACCTCGGCATAGCCGTCGACGCTCGGCGCCAGGTAGCTGACCTTGCGGGCGCCGTCGTTGTTGACGGCCGACCCCGCCACCACCGCGTGGATGCGGTCGCCGTCGGCCAGCGCGTCGGACAACCGCCGCAACAGCACCACGCCGGCACCGCTGCCGAAGATCGTGCCCTTGCTGTCGGCATCGAACGTGCGGCAATGGCCATCGGGCGACAGCACTTCGCCTTCTTTGTGCAGATAGCCGCGGTCCTGCGGCACGAGGATCGTGACGCCGCCCGCCATCGCCATGTCGCATTCGCCATTGAGCAGGCTCTGCGCCGCCTGATGGATCGCGACCAGCGACGTCGAGCACGCGGTCAACACGTTCACACTCGGGCCGCGCAGGTCGAACTGGTAGCTCGTGCGC
>SXPB01000088.1 GCA_005776475.1 Planctomycetia bacterium | reverse complement strand
GTTGGCGATGCCGCAGTCGCTGCCGGACGCGGCCAGGAAGCCTTCCGCCTTGCGCACGTCCGCGGTGAAGATCGAGCTGCTCAGGCCCTGCGGCACGTCGTTGTTCATCGCCACCGCCTGCTCGTACGACTTGATCGGCATCAGGTAGAGGATCGGCGCGAAGGTCTCCTCCTTGACGATCGGCAGCACGCTTGGGCAGCGCACGATCGCCGGCTGCACGTAGACGCCGCCCTTGTTGCCCTTCACGGTGGCGCGCTTGCCGCCGCACACCAGCGTGCCGCCCTGTTGCACTGCGGCGGCGACCGCGTGGTCGAACGCCTTCGCCGAGCCTTCGTCGATCAGCGGGCCGACCAGCGTCTTCTTGTCGAACGGGTCGCCGATGCGGCATTGGCCGTAGGCCTTGACCAGGCGCGCCTGCAGATCGTCGATCACCTTCTCGTGCACCAGCAGGCGTCGCGTCGTCGTGCAGCGCTGGCCGGCGGTGCCGACCGCGCCGAACACGATGCCGCGCACCGCCAGCGACAGGTCGGCGTCGTCCATCACGATGATCGCGTTGTTGCCGCCGAGTTCGAGCAGCGAACGGCCGAAGCGTTGCGCCACGCGCGGACCGACGATGCGGCCCATGCGCGTGCTGCCGGTCGCCGACACGAGCGGAATGCGCGGGTCGTCGAGCATCGCGCTGCCGACCGTCGCGTCCGGACCGATCACGAGGCCGACCAGCGCGCTCCATTCCTTGCCGAGCACTTCGGCGGCGATCTTCGTCATCGCGATCGCCGTGATCGGCGTCTTCAGCGACGGCTTCCACACGCACGCGTCGCCGCAGACGAGCGCCAGCATCGAGTTCCACGCCCACACCGCGATCGGGAAGTTGAACGCGGTGATGACGCCGACCGTGCCGAGCGGGTGCCACGTCTCGCGCATCGAGTGGTTCGGCCGTTCGCTGGCGATGGTGAGGCCGTGCAGTTGGCGCGACAGGCCGACGGCGAAGTCGGCGATGTCGATGCACTCCTGCGCTTCGCCGAGTCCTTCCTGCAGGATCTTGCCGGCTTCGAGCGTGACCAGCTTGCCGAGCTGTTCCTTCTTGGCGCGGAACGCGTTGCCGATCTGGCGCACATACTCGCCGCGCTTGGGGCCGGGCAGTTCGCGCCAGCGCAGGAACGCCGCATGCGCCGCCTTGCTGACCGCGTCGTAGTCGGCGGGGGTGGCCATCGCGATGCGGCCGATCTCGCTGCCGTCGATGGGCGAGCGGACGACGAGGTCGTCACCCTTGGTCTTGCGCCAGGTGCCGTCGAAGGCGCCGCTGACGGTCTTGTCGAGGCCGAGATCTGCGAGGAAGGAGAGATCCATTGGGGCGCCCAATGTGCCCGGCGGGCCCCCTGACGCAAGTTCGGAGTCGGCGCCGGAGCCCCGGCTCCTTGCGGTCAGGCTGATCCGGGGGCACCGCGGCGGCCCGCACCGCCACGGTTGGCGGCCGGGCGCGTCGCCCAGATCACTGCCAGATCAGGTTGTTGTTGGCGCGGTCGAGCGCGTTCTTCAGCAACGTTTGCGCCTGCCGATGCGAATTGCACGGCGGCGTGTAGGGGTGCGCGATCAGGCTCGCGACCGCTTGCTGCATCAGGCTCGCGACCGTCATCTGGCCGAGGCACGGATCCTGGATCACACAGTTCGGGTGCACGAAGCCGGCCATCACGTTGCAGTGCATCGCGAGCAGTTGGGCTGACAGCATGTAGGCCATGTTCCAGGCGTTGGCGCACCGCAGGTAGTTCTTGAACGAGTTCAACGAGCCTGGGGCCACGTAGTAGCCGCAGGTGTTGACGAGGTGCAGGGCCGGCAGCGTTGGCAGGATGCCGAACTGCTGGACCCGCAGCAGGCCGTGTTGGTTGCGCCAGTAGCCGATCGTGCGCGCGTTGCACGGCAGCATCTGCTCGGCGACGCCGAAGTTGCCGACGACGACGTCGGCGCAGGCGCACACCTCGATCGAGTTGCTGATCGTGGTGGTCGCCAGGTGCGTGCTCGGTACGGTCAGCTCGACCGTGTAGTTGCCGGCCGCGACGTTGGCGAACGCGTAGGCGCCGTTCGCATCGGTGATCGCCGCCACCGACGTGGTGCTGGTCACGAGCCGCACTTCCTGGTTGGCGAAGCCCGCTTCGCCCGGATCGCGCACGCCATCGCGGTCGGTGTCGACGAACACGATGCCGGTCACGTCGCTGCCGTTGCCGTCGCCGATCATGAAGCCCTCGTACGAGCGGATCGAGCACTGGTTGGTCTGCGGGTGCAGGCCACCGGCGAGCAGGTACGGATTGGTCGGGCCGCCCGACAGATCCCAGTTGTCACCGAAGAACGCCTTGAAGCGGCAGACCGAGAACGTCGGCGCCGAGAACGGCGCGAGGCGGATGCTCTGGCCGACACCGTTGAGGCCGAGGCCGAACACGGCCGGGGTGTTGTTGTTGGTGAACGGCAGCGACAGCGTGATGACGCCGGCGGTGTTGGTCACCGACACGAAGCGATCCATCGGATCGTTGGTCGACAGCACTTCGTCCTGCCCGTTGAGCGGGTTGTCGGTGACGTGCACGTAGTAGGTGCCCGACGGCAGCAGCGGATCGAACGCGAGATAGACGTTCTCGTTGGCGGCGAGGAACGTCGTCTCCTGGACGACCGGGTCGAACGCGGTCGGCAGCGGCGTGCCGCTCGCGGTGACGAGCCAGAGTTTGTAGGTGTTGTCGGAGCAGAACTGCGCCGACGCGGTGCCGGCCAGCGTGCTGGCGGCGAACAGGGCGAGGAGGGAGTTGCGGATCATGTTGCGAGGAGAACGAGGCGCACAGCATGCCGCATTGGGTCCCTTTTGGGGCGGGGGGTGGGAGCCCTCGCCGATCCGTCGTCGGGAACGGCCCATCGCATCGGGCCTTGCCACGACGGCGCCGTGGAAAAGTCGAAATCTCGACCGGCGCCGACGTGCGGTCGAAGTCCCGGGACTAGCATCCGGCCAAGAATGTTCCGGTGGCTCCTGGTCGCCGCCGCATCGTCCACTGCCTCGCTGCTGGCGCAGTGTGGTCTGCAGTGGCTTCCCGGCGACCCCTTCGCGGGCCCGGCCGACGGCGTCGACGCGGCCACGTGCTGGGATCGTTGGCGCGGTTCACTGGCAGCGCGTGGTCAGGTCTCGCCACGGATTTCGACCAGGCGATCACGGGCTTGGTGCTGCAGCCCGACGGCACGCTCGAAGTCGCCGGCTCGTTCGCGGCGATCGGCACGACGGTTTCCGGCGGCCTCGCGCGGCTGCCGCTGCCCAGCGTTCATCCTGCGGGCCTGCCCGGCTGCACGCTGTGGGTCGACGACGACGTGCTGCTCGGCGCAGTAGTCGCCAACGGCTCGGTCGTGAGTGCCTGGGCGATCCCCGCGCAGCCGGCCCTGGTCGGCGGCGTGTTCCACCACCAGGTCGTCGCGGTCGAGCTCGTCGGCGCAGCGACCACGCAGGTCAGCAGCAGCAATGCGGTGACGGCGACGATCGGCGTGTTCTGAGATGAAGCGGTCCGTCAAGTAGGCGGTCTTCGTTTCTTCGGATCATGCTCCAGGTGGCGAGGTTGCAGAGGGACGAAGGCCGCGCTCGAGGCAGACGTGTCGACGGTTGGTCACTCTGAGATTCGCGGGTTGCTCGGTGAGCAGAGCCGCATGACAAGTGAATCGTCGGGAGCTGCCTGGCTCTAGGGGCGCGGGTTCGGACACGAGGTCCTGCCGCAAGAACGCGTCGAGGATGCTCCTGCCGTGCCGGAGCCTCGAGCGCGGTCTTCGTGCCTCTGGGCACCGTTATCGGCGTCATCTCGCCGGCTCGGAGAGCTGCTCCCTGGAAACACAAACGGCCCGGAGCACCTGCGTGCCCCGGGCCGTTCGTCGTCGCGGTCTCCCGCGGCGCAGCCAGCGCTCAGCGCCAGATGCGGTTGTTGTTGGCGCGGTCGAGCGCGTTCTTCAGCAGCGTTTGCTGGTAGCGCGCGGCGCTGCACGGCGGCGTGTAGCGGTGCGCCATCAGGCTGGCGACCGACTGCTGCATCAGCTGCGCGATCGTCATCTGGCCGAGGCACGGATCCTGGATCACACAGTTCGGGTGCACGAAGCCGGCCATCACGTTGCAGTGCATCGCGAGCAGTTGGGCCGAGAGCATGTAGGCCATGTTCCAGGCGTTGGCGTTCTGCAGGTAGCAGCGGAACTGGTGCAGCGTGCCCGGGGCGACGTAGTAGCCGCAGGTGTTGACCAGGTGCAGCGGCGGCAGCGTGGCCAGGATGCCGAACTGCTGGACCTTCTGCAGACCGTGCACATTGCGCCAGTAGCCGATCGTGCGGGCATTGCACGGCAGCATCTGCAGGGCCGCACCGAAGGCGAGCACTTGCACGTCGGCGCATTCACACACTTCGATGACCTGGCTGACCGAGGTGGTCGCGAGGTGCGTGCTCGGCACCGTCAGTTCGACGGTGTATTCGCCGGCGGCGACGTTCTCGAAGCGGTATTCGCCGGTCGCGTTGGTGGTCGAGGTGACCGCCGTGGTGCCGGTGACGAGGCGCACTTGCCAGTTGGCGAGGCCGCCTTCACCGACGTCGCGCACGCCATCGCGATCGCTGTCGAGGAACGCGGTGCCGGTGACGTCGCTGCCGTTGCCGTCGCCGATGCGGAAGCCCTCGTAGGAACGGATCGAGCACTGGCCGGTGACCGGGTGCAGGCCACCCGCGAGCAGGTAGGGGTTGGTCGGGCCGCCGCTGAGGTCCCAGTTGTCACCGAAGAAGGCCTTGAAGCGGCAGACCGAGAACGTCGGCGCCGAGAACGGCGACAGGCGCAGGCTCTGGCCCACGCCATTGAGGCCGAGGCCGAACACGGCCGGAGTGTTGTTGTTGGTGAACGGCAGCGACAGGGTGATGACGCCGGCGGTGTTGGTCACCGACACGAAGCGGTCCATCGGGTCGTTCAGCGACAACACCTGGTCGAGGCCGTCGAGCGGGTTGTCGGTGACGTGCACGTAGTAGGTGCCCGACGGGAGCAGCGGGTCGAACGCGAGATAGACGTTCTCGTTCGGCGCGATCGCCGTGGTCTCGTTCACAACCGGATCGAACGCGGTCGGCAGCGGGGTGCCGGTCGCGGTGACCAGGTGCAGTTTGTAGGTGTTGTCGGAGCAGAACTGGGCCGCGGCATTGGCCGAGAGGGCGGCGGTGGCGGCGAGGGCGAGGAGACCGTTGCGAATCATGGTTCTTGGATGCAGTGGAGTGAGAGTGCGACCCGGCCGGTCCTTCTTCCCGAAGGCGAACGTGTCGCGCCGCGAGTTCTTCCCGTCGGCGAAGAACGATATCCCGCTGCGGCGTGCCGCAACGGCGTCGATGCCTGGAGTCGGCGGCGCGGGGCGATTGTGGGCCCGAATCGCCGATGCCAGTGGGTGGTCCCAGCGTCCCGCGCCGAGACGCACCGGAGCGGGTGACTGAAGTCTTGCGCCACTCCGTCCTTGCAGAACGGTGCGCCATCGCTACCACGACTGCGTGCTCGAACAGGCCCTACTCGAACTGACCCTCCTGTTTGCGTTGTGCGTCGCCGTCGCGGTGACGTTCCATCGCCTGCGCTTGCCGCCGATCGTCGGCTTCCTCTGCGCTGGGGTCCTGGTCGGTCCCAACACCATTGGCCTCGTCCATCACGAGGAGATGGTCCGCGAACTGGCGGAAGTCGGCATCGTCGTGTTGCTGTTCGCAGTCGGCCTCGAAGTGCCGCTCGGGCAGATCGCGCGCCTGCGCCGCGCCATCCTGCTCGGCGGCGGTGTGCAGGTGCTGGGCACCGTGCTGGCGGCGGCGGCGGTCGCGTGGGCGCTGGGCATGCCGGTGCCGACGGCGGTGTTCCTCGGCTTCCTGCTGAGCCTGTCGAGCACCGCGGCGTCGACGAAGATCCTGGTCGATCAGGGCGAACTGTCGGCGCCGCACGGCCGCATCGTGCTCGGCATCAACATCGCCCAGGACCTCGCCGTCGTGCCGATGATCCTGCTCATTCCGCTGTTGTGCAGCGGGGGTGGGGCCGACGCGTCCCCGTGGACCTCGCTGCGCAACCTCGGCCTGCTCGGCTGCGTCGTGCTGGTCGCGCGCTTGCTGGTGAAGCCGCTGGTGCAGCTGGTCGCGCGCACCCGCAACCGCGAACTGTTCGTGCTGTTCCTGGCGACGTGGTGCCTCGGTCTCGCCGTGGTCACCGCGCACCTCGGCTTGTCGCTCGCGCTCGGCGCGTTCCTCGCCGGCATCCTGTTGGCGGATTCGCCGTGGCACGGCCAGGCGGCGGCGGAGATGGAGCCGTTCCGCGATGCGTTCGCGAGCCTGTTCTTCGTGTCGATAGGCATGTTGTTCGATTGGCGCACGGTGGTGGAAGCACCGGGAACGGTCGCGCTGTGCCTCGCCGCAGTTGTGGTCGGCAAAGCGCTGCTCGTGATGCTGGCGGCGCGCCAACTCGGCCAGCCGGCGTGGGTGCGGATCCGCGCGGCGTTGACGCTGGCGCAGGTTGGCGAGTTTTCGTTCGTGCTGGTGCAGTTGGGCCAGACGGGCAAGTTGTTGCCGGAGATGGCGGAGAAGGTGTTCGTCGTCGTCGCGGTGCTGTCGATCGCGATCACGCCGGCGCTGTATGCGATCGGGCGGCATCTGGCGGCGAAGGCGCGCGATCTGACCAAGACCGGCATTCGCCAGAAGCACGACGAACTGGCCGACCACGCGATCGTCGTCGGCTACGGACCGACCGGGCGCGCCCTGGCGGCGGGGCTGCGCGCCGTCGGCATTCCGTTCGTCGTGGCGGAGATGAATGCCGAGACGGTGCGGCTGGAGAAGGCGGCCGGCGTGCCGATCGTGCTCGGCGACTGCACGCGCGCTTCGATGCTCGAGAGCCTCGGCATCGAACGCGCTCGCATCCTGGTGCTGGCGGTCAACGACATGACGGCGACGTCGCGCATCGCGCAGGTGGCCGTGCAGCAAGCGCCCGAAGTGCACGTGCTGGCGCGCGCCGTCTACACCGTGGAGGCCGAAGGTCTGCGCAAGGCCGGTGCACACGAAGTCGTGCCGCAAGAACTCGAGGCTTCGGTCGAGATGTTGGTGCGGGTGCTACGGCGCTTCCTGGTGCCGGACGACGAGATCGGTCGGCAGGTGCGCGATGTGCGCAAGCGCGGCGGCAGCGATCGCGCGTTGCCGTTGGCGGCGGGCGAAGTCGCCGAGGTGCGCGAGTTCGTGCCCGGCATTGGTCTCGCGGTGCATCGCGTGCAGCCGGGCGCGCAGGTCGCGGGGCAATCGCTGGCGGCGGTGGGCGTGCGCCGCCACACCGGTTGCAGCGTGATCGCGGTGCGGCGCGACGGCGCCAACCTGCCGGTGATCACGCCGGAGACGGAACTCGCCGACGGCGACACCGTGGTCGTCATCGGCCCGGATGCGCGGCTCGCCGATGCCGCTGCAATGTTCGCGGCTCCCGGGCAATCGCAAGGAGACAAGGCATGAACTACACGCGCTGGACGGTGGTGTGCTTGTTGGCGAGCGTGCCGTTCGCCTGGTACGTGCTGGAGCGTCGCAGCACGACGCCGGTGGTGCGCTTCGCCAGCTTCAATGCGGCGCTCAACCGTGCCGAACCCGGGGCGCTGCTGCGTGAGCTGCGCGGTGGAACCAGCGAGCAGGGGCGACGCATCGCCGAGATCGTGCAGCGCCAGGCGGTCGACGTGCTGCTGTTGTGCGAGCTCGATCGCGACGCGGCGGCCGAGGCGGCCATGGTGTTCGCGCGCGAATACCTGCGTGTGCCGCAGAACGGCCAGTTGCCGATCGTGTTCGAGTTCGTGTTCGCGCCACCGGTCAACACGGGCGAGCCGTCGGGGCTCGATCTCGACGACGACGGCAAGGTGGGCGGCGCTGCGGATGCGTTCGGCTACGGCGCCTTCCCTGGCCAATACGGCATGGCGCTGCTGTCGCGGCATCCGATCCTGCTGGACCAGGTGCGCACATTCCAGACGTTGTCCTGGGCGGCGATGCCGGGGGCGCTGCGGCCGGCGGGCGTCTACACCGACGCCGAGTGGAACGCGCTGCGGTTGTCGTCGAAGACGCACATCGACGTGCCGATCGGCATCGGCGAACGTGGCCGCGGTGGCCGCGTGGTGCACGCGCTGTGCTCGCATCCGACGCCGCCGGTGTTCGACGGGCCCGAGGATCGCAACGGTTGCCGCAACCACGACGAGATCCGGTTCTGGGTCGACTACCTGACGCCGGCGCGCAGTGGTTGGATCAGGGACGACGCCGGCAAGGCCGGTGGGCTCGGCGACGACGAGCAGTTCGTGGTCCTCGGCGATCTGAACTGCGATCCGCACGACGGCGACGCACGGCGCGAAGCGCTGCAGCAGCTGCTGGCGCACCCGCGCGTGTTCGATCCGCTGCCGCGCAGCGACGGCGGCGAGCTGTATGCGATCCGGCAGCTCGGCGCCAATTCGGGCCAGCGCGGCGATGCCGCGTGCGACACCGGCGACTTCCCCGACGAACCCGGCAAGGGGCCGGGCAACCTGCGCATCGACTACGCGCTGCCGTCGCGCGCGTTCAAGGTGCCGCGTTCGGGGGTCTATTGGCCCAACCCGATCCGCCCCGAAGCGAAGCTGTGCGAAGCGAGCGACCACCGTCTCGTCTTCGTCGACGTCGCGCTGCGCTGACCGGCCTACTTCGGCGGCGCGGCCAGCAGTCGCTTCGCCATCTCGACGCTCGCTTCCTGGTGGTAGCCGTAGGTGGCGATCGGTCCGTGCCACACGTGCAACGCAGGTTTCGCCGGCATCGCGGCGGTGGCGCGCTGCAGCAGGGCCTGGCCCATGGCACGTTCCTGCGCATCCGGGCTCGCAACGAGTTCCTTGCCGAGCAGCGCCCACACGTCGGCCAGCTCTGCTTCCAGGTCTTGCGGGAACGGGGTCGCGGCGGCGGCGGTCGTCAGTTCCTTCCGCAACGGCGCGAACTCCGCCGGCGGCAGCATGCCGGAGCGCAGCTTCTCGATGCGCGACCACGATGCGTCGATTGCGGTCGCGGCGAGTTGGCGGGCGTTGCGCGGTCGCTTCCAGATCGCGACCGGATCTTCGATGGCGCCGGGCACCAGGGTTGCGGTGGTGGCCAGCGGTGCGCTTGCCAACTCGATCCGGATGCGCGCGGTGCCGCTGTCGATCCAGCCGTTGGCGACGTGCGACGTGCCATCGGCGAAAACCGCGCAGACCTCGACCGCGGTGCGCGCCGTCACGGGTGCTGGCGGCGTTACGGTGATTTCCCAGATCGCATTGCCCGAACGTGCATCGGCGACCTTGCGCGCCTCGGTGCGCAGCGTCGTCGTGGACCCGGCCAGCGCTGCCTGCAGGAAGCCGGCGACGCGCGCTTCGTATTCGCCTTCGTAGGTCAGCATGCCGTGCGGCGCCTGGCCGGTGCCGGTGAGCAGCCACAGATCCTTCGGGCCGCCGTGCTTGGCGAATGTGCGCAGCAGCGACTGGCGATCGCGCGCCGGTTCGCCGTCGGCGGTGACGAACAGCGTCGGCACCTGGCAGCGTTCGGCCACGTCTTCGCTCTCGATCTCCTCGGGCAGCTTCGCCAGTTCGGTGAAGCCGATGCCGAGCGCGTCGAGCGCGCCGGTGCCGCCGCCTTGGGCTTCGCGCAACATCGCGCGCAGGCTCGGCAGGTGTTCGATCACCAGCGCCTGGCACTGCTGCGTGCGGGCGGCCCAGTAGGCGGCGAGGCTGCCGTAGCCGCTGCCGAACAGGGCGATGCGGTCGGGATCGACGTCGCTGCGCGCGCGCAGCCAGCGGAACAGGTGCGGCAGGTCGAGCAGCCAGGTGCGGAAGGTCGACGTGCCCTTGCTGCGACCGAAGCCGCGCGGATCGAACGCGAGCACCGAGAACCCGGCCTCGTGCAGGAACCGCCAGTACGGGTGCGTGGCGCTGGCGTTCACATCGCCGTCGTGGAACAGCACCACGGTGCGCTTCTCGCCGTTGCTGTGCGGCATCCAGAAGCCGGTCATGGATGCCTCGCCGTGGATCGCGATCTCGACCGCTTCGGCGGCGATGCCGAAGTCGGCAGGTTCGGCGAGCCACACCGTCGGCGGCGTCAGCAGTTCTTTGTCGATCTCGTTCGGGGCTGCGGTGCAGCCGGCGAACAGGGCGAACGACGTGACGAGCAGGGAGAGCAACAAGGTGCGGGAACAGCTACGCGCCATGCCGCGCACGATACGGCGCCCCCGGGTCGGCTACACCATGTCGATCGCCGCCGCGAGCAGGTCGCCGTCGCTGCCGCGCGAGGACGGCACGGTGAACGGCAGGTAGCAGTGTTCTGGCGTCGTCACGTGCACCCGGATCTGCTGGCGCGCGAGCTGCAGTTCGACTTCGAAACCGCCGGTGCGCACGACGACGTCGTCGGGGCTGCCGACGGCGTTGCCGTTCGGATCGCATTGCACCGAAGCCCCGAGGCGCGCGCGCAGCCAGTCGGCGAGCAGCAGGGCGGAAGCCTTGCCGCCCTGGCCGTGGCGGATCGTCGCTTGCGCCTTGGTGCCGGCAACCCACGGCACGCGCTGGAACGCTTCCGCCAACGCGCGGCGCCACGGGCGCAGACGCAGCCAGGCGAGGTCGGTGACCCGGTGCGGCACGCTGCCGGGTGCGTGCAGCGCCGCGAGCGCTGCCAGGTCGCGCGTCGGATCGGCGAGGCGGCGCGAGTCGATCACGACGTGGTCGCAGAGGTCGGCCAGGGCGTCGAAGTGGCCGGCGTCCGCGGGCCATGGGGCGGCCCAGAACAGGTGGTTCGGCAGGTCGTTCATCAACAGCGGTCGGATCAAGCCGGGCAGCGCTGCGAACGCGCTGCGCGGCACGCGCACCAGGATCTCCTCCAGCACGATGTCGCGCACTGAACCGGTGCCGCGCGTGGTCGCCGCCAGTTCGGCCGCTCCCGGCTTCGCCGCGTCGTCGATCAGGACCAGGAAGGCGCGACACGGGGATCGGCGCTGCAGCCGCTGCAGCGCTTCGTTCAGCACGTCCGCGTTCTCGGCCAGCGCGACGCCGAGGAAGTTGATCGTCATCGAACGGGCGACGTCGCCGCCGTCACCGCCCGGCAGGCACTGCCGCCAGAGCGACCGCATGCCCGCGGGGATCTTCTTCCACTCGGCGGTCAGCGCCGGCGTGCGGACCAGCGCCGGCGCGTTCACGGCTTCCTCCAGGCGCGGCCCTGGCCGAGCAGCGCATCGGCGCGTTCGGGACCCCAGGTGCCGACCACGTAGTCGTCGGGCCGGCGTTTGCTCTGCTTCCAGCCGGCGACGATCGAATCGACGACGCGCCACGCTTCTTCGACTTCGTCGGCGCGCGCGAACAGCGTGCCGTCGCCGAGCATCGAGTCGAGCAGCAGGCGTTCGTACGCATCCGCGGTTTCGCCGCCGAACGCGGTGCCGTAGCGGAAGTCCATGCGCACGTCGCGAATGCGCACGTCGGGGCCGGGCACCTTGGCGCCAAAGCGCAGCGCCACGCCTTCGTCGGGTTGGATGCGCAGCAGCAGCACGTTCGGCAGCAGCGGCTTGCCGCCTTCGAACAGCAGGTGCGGCGGTTGCTTGAAGTGGATCGCCACTTCGGTGACTCGGCGCGACATGCGCTTGCCGGCGCGCAGGAAGAACGGCGTGTGCGCCCAGCGCCAGTTGTTGATCTGCAGCTTGACCGCGGCGTAGGTCTCGGTGACCGATTCCTTCGGCACGCCTTCTTCGTCGCGGTAGCCCTTGCAGTCTTCGCCGCCGAACGAGCCGCGCGTGTATTGCGCGCGCACCGTCGCTTCGTCGATCTCCTCGGGCTTGAAGGT
>SXPB01000087.1 GCA_005776475.1 Planctomycetia bacterium | reverse complement strand
GCAGCGCCGGCCGCGTCACCAGCGCGCGCGATCGACACGCGCTGGCGCTGATCGCCCGACAACTGGTTCGGGCGGTGGTCCATGCGATCGCCGAGATCGACTTCGCGCAGCACCTGTTCGGCGCGTTGCCGCCGTTCGGCCGGCGGCACACCACCGTAGATCAACGGCAGCTCGACGTTGCGCAACGCGGTGGCCCGCGCCAGCAGATTGAACGTCTGGAAGACGAAGCCGATCTCCTTGTTGCGGATGCGGGCGAGTTCGTCCTGCCCCATCTGCTCGACCGGCGTGCCGTTCAAGCGGTACTGGCCCGTCGTCGGCGTGTCGAGGCAACCGATCAGGTTCATCAACGTCGACTTGCCCGAACCGGACGGCCCCATGATCGCGACGTACTCGCCGCGCTGGATCACCAGGTCGATGCCGCGCAGCGCATGCACTACGTTGGTGCCCATCGCGAACGAGCGCGTGATGCCCTGCGTGCGGATGATCTCGTCCTTGCCGGCGCTCATGGCGGATCAGCTCTTCGGGTTCTTGCGGGTGCGCTTCGCATCGAGTTCGACGCGATCCCATTCCTTCAGCGTGCGCAGCACCTGGTACGGGCCGCTGATCACTTCGTCGCCTTCCTGCAGGCCACTCTTTACCTCGACGTCCATGCGCTCGCCGATCGCGCCGAACTCGCACAGCACGAACGCGGCGCGCCCGTCGCGGCGCAGGAACACGCCCTTCTTCTCCTTGCGTTTGGCGCGCTCCGCCGCGGTCAATGTCGTCTCGGCCTGTTCTTCCTTCGGCTCCGGCGGCCGCACGTAGGCGCCCGTCTCGTCGAGCTCCACTTCGCGGGCAACCATCGCCGAGAACGGCACCACCAGCACGTTCTCGCGCTCGGCCGTGGTGATCTTGGCGGTGGCGATGAAGCCGGTGCGCAGGTCTGGCGACGGCGCCGACAGGCGGACCACGACCTTGAACTCCTTGCCTTCCTGGCTCTGGCTGTTGCCCCCGCCGGAAACATCCTGGATCGGGCTCTGGCCGATCTCGGTGACCACGCCGGCGAACTTCACGTCGCGGATCGCATCGACTTCGACCTCGGCGACCGCGCCGAGCTTCACTTCGACGATGTCGGCTTCGGCGACGCGGATCTCGGCCTCGATCACCGACATGTCGGCGATGGTCATCAACGTCGCGATCGGGCTCGACTGGATGCCGGGCACGGCGCGCTCGCCCTTCTCGACGTTCAGCTTGGTGATGACGCCGGACAGCGGCGACTTCAGCACCGTCTTGCCGACCATGTCGGATGCGCGCGCCAGCCCTGCCTGCACCGATTCGACGCGCCTGCTGGCGGCGTCGCGCACGGCCTTGGCGGCGTCGACGCGGGTCTTGCCCGCCGCCAGATTGGCCTCGGCCTGTTCGATGCGGGCGAGGTTCCATTCGAGCCGCTGCTCGGCCAGGCGCGCTTCCGACGCCGCGACTTCGAACTCCTCGGCGCCGATCAGCTTCTGGTCGAACAGCTCCTGCTTGCGCGCGAACGACGCTTTGGCGCGGTCGCGCGAGGTCCGGGCCTGCTCCGCTTCGAGCCGGGCGTTTGCCAGCGCGGTCTTCTCCCCGGCAACGTTCGCCTCGGAAGTGGCGACGCCGACGTCGCTCTGCCGCGCATCGGCCTCGGATGCCCCCACCTGCGCACGCGCACTGTCTTCTTCCGCCTTGAGCTGCATGTCTTCGAGCTTGAGCAGCACCTGCCCCTTCTGCACGGTGTCGCCTTCGCGCACGTTCAGTTCGGTGATCAACCCGGCGACCTCAGCCTGGATGTCGACGAACTCCTTGGCGCGAATCTCGCCGGTCGCAGACACGACCGAGCGCAGCTTCGGCAGCTTCTCGACCTTGCCGGTGACGACCTCGGTCGGGGGCTTGGGTTTGAGGACGGACCAGGTGATCAGGCCGGCGAGGGTGACGCCGAGGCCGAGCAGGACGAGGGGCGTGGTCTTCATTCCGGGGGGTGGCAAATCCGGCTCGCGCGCAGGTCGCGCGCGGAGGCCGCATTGTGGCCGATCCATGGCTGGAACCGCCGCGGCCATTTCGAATTGCCTTGGAACGCCAAACGGTCCCGCGCCCCACTCACCAGAGGATGCGCAGAAGCACCTCGCCTGGCCGGGTGCGCATCTGCATCGCCGCCGCACCCAGCCGGTGCTGGTGCAACAAGGGCGTCCAACGCGCCACTTCGTCGGCCAGGAACTCGCGCGCCGGCAACCGGAACGCAACCCCGAACAGCAACGGGACGAGGCGCAGGGCCGGAAACAGCTCGCTTTGCGCGAACACCGGCACGGCGATTTCGCCGCGCCCGACCACGCCGGCTCCGGCATCGTCGGATTGCGCTGCCGGCACGCCCGCCGCCGCGGCCCGCTCGCGCACCTTGGCGGCGATCGCGGCGCGATGCGCGACGCCGCCGATGCACAGCAGCCCTTCGTCGACGACCAGCTCGATGCCATCGGGAAAAGTGCACGACCACAACGCGTCGCCGCCGTGCACCGCGAAGCCACCGAGGTGCTTCACCACCGGCTCGAGGGCCTCCACCAGCTTCTCGGCGTCGCGCAGGGGCACGACGAGGCAGGCGCGCGCCAGCGGCACCGCCCCATCGTCGGGATCGCCGCGATCGCACACCAGGAGCACGTCCTCGCGCAGCATCGGCGCGATCACCTTGCCGACGTCGATGCCCAGTTGCCGCTCCAACCGCTCGCGCGCCTCGGCCGGCGAACGTTCCCCCACACCCCCCCACACCGAGCAGAACGTGCGCCACGCCGCCGACCAATCGATGTGCCAGGCGCCGTGCAGCGACACTTCGTTCGGCAGCAGCCCCGACAGCCTCGGCACACCGTTGCGCTCGGGCACCAGCGCCGCGAACACACCGCGCTCGCCGGTCGCCGCGAACTCCACGCGGACCGCGGCCGAGAGGTCGGGACCGAACGCGCCGAGCGTTCCGGTGACGCGCTGCGTGGCGGCACCGAGCAGGTCCGCGAAGAAACCACGATCCCAGGCGCGGTCGCGCAACAGCCCGAGCATCGGCGCCACTTCGAGTTCGACCCGCAGCACGTCGCGCGGATCGATCGCCTTGCCACGGAACGCCAGCGCGCGCGCGGTCGCCGGTTCGCGATCCTCGTCGCTGGCGAACACCAACACGAGCCGGCCGTCGTGCACGCGCGGCGGGCTCGGCCGCATGTCGCGCCACGCGTTGCTGGTGGTGTCGCCGAGGCGCTGCAGCCACTGCTCGCTTTCGGCTGCCATCGCAGCGAGGTCGGTGTGGCCATCGGGCTCGGCCACGAGCGCCGCCGACCAGCGCGGCACGTTCAGCGCGTCCTC
>SXPB01000086.1 GCA_005776475.1 Planctomycetia bacterium | reverse complement strand
GGCCGGCGGGTGCGGTCGCGTAGTCGACCCAGAAGCGGTTGGGGGCGACGACGTCGGCGGTCGAGGCCTGCATCGTGCGATGCCACCAGTTGTGCTCGACCAGCAGCTTCGTTTTCTCGACGGCGCGGTAGAGGCGCGTGGCGGCGCCTCGGCGTTTGAACTCGGCAGTACGATCCGCGTCCTCCCGGCCCAAGGCGCGGTAGCCAAGGGAGGGATTCTTGTTCGCATCGACCTCGCCCTCTTCTTCGTCGCGGCGCGCATCTGGGGCTGCGTCGGCGAGCTTCTTGCTGTCCTTCTCCCGTTCGCGCCCTCCCTGGCCCGGATCCGCAGCGACCTTGCTGGGCGCGGGATTGTCCTGCGGCCGCATCGCAAGGTGTTCCGGCGCGGCCGGCTTCTGGCCGGGCTGCTCCATCGTCGCGCGCCGGGTGCTGCCGAGAAAGAAGTCGTCCGAGCCGGTCTGCAGTTCCTTGGCGAACAGCGCTTGCTCGAACAGGCGTTCGATGCGTTGCCCGTCGACCGGCCGCAGCTCGAGCGCTTCGCGCACCGCCCGCGCGACCGCCGTGCGCCCCGTCTCGTCGAGCCGCTGGCTCAGCAGGATGCGTTCGACCAGGTTCAACTGCGCGAACTGCCACGGCTGCGCGAACGGCGCCAGGTCGTCGCCGAGCAGCCAGTGGTCGAGGAACGTCTTGTCGAGCTTGTGCGTGAGGAACGGCCGCACGACCGCGGTGAAGAACGCCGGGTCCTTCTTCGCCAGAAAGAAGTGCAACTCATGGCACGCGTGCTGGCGATACAGCTCGGCCTTCTCGGCCGGCGTCTTCTGCGGCCAATCGAGCACAAACGCGAACTTCGACAGCTCGCCGTCGCGCGAGATCGTGCCGAGCAGGCGGAACACGCTCGCCAGCGAATCGAGGATCTCGACCTGCGCCGAGCGCGCATCGGTGAGCCGTGTGGTGCCACCGGCGGCGACGAACTCGATGCGCTTCTGTTCGACCAGGTGCGCTGTGGCATCGAGGGACTTCGGCAGCGTGCGGGCGCGCGGCGTCAGCGGAGGCTCGTCGCGCAGCATCAGGTCGCGCACGGCTTGCTCGCCGTCGATGGCCAGCACCTGCACGCACTGGCCGCTGCCGAGGTCGGCCAGCGGAATGCGCACGGTGCCGTCCGCCGCCGGCGTCAGGTTGCACGCCATCGGGTTGCCGGCAGGCAGCCAATCGAGGTTCGCGAACGGGCCAGGATCGGCGTTGCCGCCGCCTTCCGCTTGTTGGCGACCGAGGCGCTCGGCCTTCGGCGTCGGCGTCGGGGCCGCGCCGCCCATGCCCTCGCCTGCTGCGCCCCACTGGCCATGATTGTCGGAGGCTTCCAACTGCCACGGGTTCAGCAGCAGGCTCGGCCGCGCGAGCATGTTGCCTGGGAACTTCGTCGCCTGCCGCCGCTCAAGCACGTAGCGGTATTCATCGCCGAGGCGCCGTTCGACCCGCAGGTCGATGGTTGCGGAGCGCGACGGGAAGGTGGCCAGCGCGGTGCCGGGCACCTGCAGCGCGGCGAACGCATCGAAGGTCGCCGTTCGGCTGGCGACCGCGTGCACGCGCGTGCTTGAGCTCGGATTCACCAACTGCACGACGATGGCATCACCCTCGATGCGCATGCTCTGGATGGCGAGCGGTGCCGTGGCGGACGCGGGCGTCACCACGTCACGGCCGACGAGCCACTTGCCGTGCCGCTGGCCAGCGACCACGCGGACATCGACGCGGCGGCCTTCGACGTGGTCGGTCAGCGTGTAGTTGCCGGTCGGCAGCCCGCGCACTTCGAGCATGCCGTTGCTCAGCGACAGGTTGGCAAAGTGGTCGGTGGCTCCGAGCAGCGACATCGCCGTGCGCGCCAACGCGCGACCGCCGGGCCACGGCAAGCGCAGGACTTCGTCCGGTTGCGCGCAGATCTGGATCGGCCACTCGGCACTCGCACGGCAGGGCGTGAACGTTCCCGAGCAGGCGCCGTGCTGGACGGAGATCGTCTGGACGCCGTCCAGCGCACCCAGCTCGATGCGGCCGGCGCCATCCGTCTGCAGCACCGCGTCGACGGAATCGCGGTAGTCGCGGTGGCGCAGCGACACATACACGGTGCGGCCGGGCCGCGGCTCGCCGTTCTTGCCACGCACTTCAAGCACCTGGCCGCCCTTGGTCGGCAACAACGACACCGCCGCGGTGGCATCGGTGCGGTCGATCTGGTTCACGGCGAACGTGACCGCCGGCGCCTGCAGCATCACGTCCTTGCCGACGAGGTCCTTCACCGTGCCGCCGAGCGCCACCTGCAGGTGCTGCAGCCGTTCGGGAACCTGGATCTCGTGCACCAGCTCGCGATCGTTGGCGAAGGCCAGCGTGCGCACTTCCTGCGTGGAGGAGCGACCGTCGATGTCGGTCGAGGTGATCGTCATCACCGGATTGGCGAGCAGCGCCATCGCCACGCCGTGGTCGTCGACGCGCAGCGCCGGCCGCACCAGGATGCGAGCTGTCCGCCCGGCGACCAGCGACTCGCGATCGACGTGCACGTGCGCTGCCAGCGAGTAGGTCTCGGCGCGATGGTCGAGTCGTCCCAGCGACGCGCGGCTGCCGCGTTTGAGCACCACGGCGCGCTGGCCTGGCTGGGTCGAGAACGGCAACAGGATCTCGCCGCGTTCGTCCGCCGGGTAGTCGCGCCCACCGAACCACACCGTCGCGTCCTTCGCCTGCGCGCCGGTCTCGTCGAACACCGTCAGCAGGTGGCCGGCGGCGCTGGTGCGTTCCGCCAGGCGCAGGGCGCCCTTCTCGACCACGGCGCGGCTGCGCACGCCGTTGCCGACGAACTCGATCACGTAGGTGCCGGGCTCGCGCAGCATCGGCAACTCGAACGTGCGGCGCACGCGGCGCAGCGGCGCCTCGCTGTAGGTGAAGGACTGCTCGTGGTTGGGCACGATGCCGTCGAGGTCGATCGAGCCGTCGATCGGCTGCTGGCGCTCCTGCAGGTAGCGCGCAGCGTCGATCGTGAACACCTTCACCAGCAGCGACGGCACGTTCTTGATGTCGAGTTGCAGGGCGACGGTCGCGTCGGCGGCGAACCGCCGCGGCGTCGTCGCCGCGAACCGGATCTCGATGCGCTCCTTCAGTCGTTCGAGCCGCTGCGGGTCGGGCAGCAGCGAATACCACCGTTCGGGGTCGCCTTGGCCGAGCAGCAGTTTCGTCTCGGCGAGCGTGGCCTGCAGCCATTCGCTGTGCAGGTGTTGGGCATAGGCGTCGATCGAATCTTCGCTGGCGAAGAAGTGCTCCAGGCACGCACGCACCAGTTCGTCTTCGTTGCCGCAGCGCGGCAGTGCGGTCGGGTAGTTCTGCTGCAGGTTGATCGTGGTGTTGCCGTCGCGGGCCTCCAGGAACGGGGCGCCGCTGCCGCGTCGCGGCAGCCGCAGGTAGGCGAGAAAGCGCTCGCGGTCGGGCGCGCCCTGGCTGAGGTCGTGCCGCAGCTGGTGGTGCAGCACCTGCGCCTTCAACGAGTCGAACGCCGGCGCCAACCGCTGCGCGAATGCCCACAGTCGCTGCAGGTGCTGGCCGCGCGCGACGACGTCGTCCTGCCAGTTCGCATCCTGCGGAGTCGCCTGCTTGAGCCAGGCGTGCACGAAGCGTTCCTCGCGCAGCAGCGTCGACCGCAGCCGCACGCACTCTTCGAGCTGCGGCAACAGCAGCAGGCCATGGATGGTGAACGAGCCGAAACCCTGGCTCGCCGGGTGGCCGAGGTCGCGCACGATCGCTGCTGGCAGGTTGTCGACGTCGGGGCGCTGCAGGCGACCGAGCAGCGAGTGCAGCGTGTCGGCGTCGAGCGAAGTGGCGAGCAGTCCCGGCAGGGCTGCATCCGTGAAGCCATCGACGGTGCCAGGGTTCTGGGCGAGGGCCCGCTGCGTCAGCACCGAAGGCGACACCAGGCGCGGGTCGAGTCGCGTCGGCAGGTCGCTGGTCGCGCCAGGCACCACGGGCTTGTGGTCGAAGGTCACGCCGAGGCGGTCGCGCACGAACTGGAAGCTGCGCGCCGCGTCGTTGCCGTGGCTCAGCAGCGCTTCCCGGTTCTCGATCTCGACGACCTGCGCCGTGTGGCCGTGGCGTTGGATCCAGGTCGCCAGCACCGTGCGCACGGTGGCGAAGTCGCGCGCGTCGAGGCGTTCGCGGCAGTGCCAGTAGTAGAACTCGTTGGTGCCGGGAATCAGCGTCGCGACCGCCTTGGCGCGGTCGGGCGACAGGGCATACGTCTCTTCGAAGCCGATCGGGGTGCCCTGCGCGGCGAGCGCCGCGGTGAGGGCGATGGTGGCGAGAAACCGGTGGAGCGGACGACGGGCGTTCGGATGCATGAGCGTGGTCTGGCGAACTCGAACGTTGGCCGGCGCGCCCCGGCTCACCGGATTGTGCCGGTGGCAGCGGGGGATTGCCCGGCGATCGTCGGGAAGCGGCGCAGCAATGCCGGCTTCGGAGTTCGGTTCCCGGCCAACGCAGGTGGTGGGGCCGTTGCGGACGCGCCCGCGCGAATGCGTCGCAGCTTCGCGTCACCTGCCAGGTTGGCGAGGTCGAGTTCCTCGCTGCCCGGGACCTCATCCCGGGGACCGGGACGGCGGAACCGGCGCGCCGCGCTCAGACGAAGCGGCGGATGCGGTCGTCGAGCGCCTGCTGGTCCTGCGTGAAGCTCGCGAGCGCCGCCGCCGACAACAGGCCGTCCCAGCTCGCGCTGCCGGCCTTGACGCGGTCCGCCCACGACGCGAGCACCGGGATCTTGCCTTCCTTGGTGAGCTTCGCGTCCTCGTCCTTGCTGAACTGCGGGAACAGGTCGCCGGCGCCGTTCGCCGCCAGGGTCTTCAGCACGTCGGCCGCCGTCGCCTTCTTGGGGTCGAGCGCGGCACACGCCGCCGCCGCCTTCTCGAACGCCGGCGTGATCGACCAGAAGCAATCGAGGCGCTGGCCGGCCACGTCGGCTCCCGGCGCCCAGGTGACCGCAGGGTCGTTGCTGGTGCGGTCGGCGAGCGACGCCGGCGCCGGGTTCGCCTTCAAGAACTCCTTCGCCGCTGCCGTCGGCATGGTGAAGGTGTCGAGGCCGAGCAGATCGTCGCACTGTTGGCCGCTGCGCATCGAGGCGGCGATCTGCTTCACCGTGATGCCCTTCTCCTTCTTCAGGCGGCGCAGGCCGCGCTGGCTCGCCAGCGTCGCCTTCTCGCCGGCGTTCTTGCCGTCACCGAGCTTGTTGTCGGCGAGGAAGGCGCCGATGCGGCCGAGGAAGACGTTGACCCAGTGGGGCTTGGCCAGCGACCCGATCAGCCAGTTCTGGCGCGCCGAGAAGCCGAGCGTGAAGTTCAGGCGGATGCCGTCGTCGTGCAGTTGGCGCGCGGCGAGCAGGCCGGCGGCCGACAGCGGCACCTTGACGATGAAGCGGTCGGGGCAGATCGCGGCGAAGCGCTTGCCGTACTGGTAGGCGGCGTCGACGTCGTGCGCGGTCGCGGTGTGCAGTTCAACCGACACGTCGGCGTCGAAGGTCTTCACCAGTTTGAGGCCATGCACGGCGTTGAGGATGAACGCGATCTCCTGGATCGCGCGGTCCTTCGACATCTCCGGCGCGATCTTCTTCAGCAGCGCGGCGGCGGCCGGGACCATCTGGTCGTAGATGCCCTTCTGCACTTCCTTGTTGAGCAGCGTGTTGTTCGTCGTCAGCGCGACGAACTCGCGGACCCACAGCTCCTTCGCGGCGTCGATGTCGCCGGTGTCGAGCCACAACGCGGTGCCGGTCTTGGCGGCAGCGGCCCACAGGGGCGAACTCGGGAAGGTCGCGCGGCTCGCTTGCGCGATGGTGACTTGCGCGAGGCAGAACTTGGCGACTTCCTTGGCGAGCGGGGAATCGTGGCGGGGGGCGACGTCAGTCATGGCCGGCCGATGGTAGTGGGCTCCGGCGGCAGGCGCGAGGCAAACGTCGCGCGTCAGTGGGCCTTGCCGCCGAGCGCCGTGGCGATGCGTTCGCTGGCGAGACGCTGCAGGTTGGCGGCTTCGTCGCGGCGTTCGCCTTCCGCCTGTTGCAGGAAGGCGTCGGTCGAGCCGGCGCTCTCGATCATCTTCGGCTGCAGTGACGCGAAGTAGGCGGTCCACGGCGGGTACGGATCGTAGGCGGTGGCCCAGAGCGGCTGCGGCAGCGGCGGTGCCTGGCTCGCGATGGTCTCGACGAAGGCGGCGAGGTCGCCGGTGTGGGCTGCCTTCGCCATCACGATCTGTTGGCGCAGCGAGTAGGTGCCTTCGGCTTTCGCTTCGTAGCGCTGCAGCCGCGCCGGTAGCGGCGTGTCGGGCGGCAGCAGCAGCGACCAGGCGATCGCTTCGCGAAAGCCGCGGTATTGGCGATAGGCGAGGAAGGCGTCGTGCAGCGCGTCGTGCGCCTTCTGCAAACTGTTGAGTTCGCTGTGCCCCTTCGCGAATTGGGTGCGGAAGTCGCCGAGCATCGCGTCGTAGAAGAACACGCTGTCCTTGGTGCCCGCGGTGCGGTCGAGGGCCTCATAGAACGACTCGTCACCGTTGCGCCACGTGTGCAGGAAGGCGGCGAAGTCGTCGCCGCGAGTGTCGGCGTCGAGGCGGTGCAGCAGGGCGGCGAGGGCCTTGTCGGCATCGGGAGCGATGCCAACAAGGGCGTGGCGCAGCACGATCGGGTCGGTGGTCTTGGCGTTCTTGGCCGCCGCGTTCGTAGGCGTGGTGCGCGGTTCGAAGATGCCGAGGCCGAAGGCGTAGTCGAGGCGGCGGCCGAGCAGGTCGGGTTCGTGCGGGTATTCGACGGTGCGCTTTGCGCGTTGGGCGGAGCGAGCCTTCTTGCGCGGTGGCGGCGGCGTGTCGGTGGCATGGGCCAGTGCGGCGACGGCGCGCAGATGTTCATTGGCAGTGGCGGCGGCAAGTGCGGCGACGAACTCGGCAGCGGCGGCCTGCTGCTTCGCGGCGGACAACTTCTGGAACGCCGGCCACGGGTCGGCTTCGTTCTGGGTGTGCTGGGCGGCGAGGGAAGGCAGGGTGGCGAGGGTCAGGACCACGGCCAGGAGCGTTGTTCTCGGCATCGGGCGCTGATTACGCATGCGGCGGATTGGGCACACAGAGGGAGGTGGGGACGGCAAACCGTTCCGACGCTGGAACTTGGGTCAGAGTGTGCGGAGGCGATCCACGATCAGCGCGAATCCGGTGATGGCGACGATCCCGGCGCCGCGCAGCACGGCATGCAGCCACCTGGCTTCGGTTGTGGGGGGGCGAAGACGACAGTCTGCGTTCGTCCAAGGTCTTGTTGGGCGTCAGTCTCCATCCTCGACCCAGAGGGCGCCTGACGCAACGGGGCCAACGACCAAGACTCCAGTGTCGAACGTCGCGCCCGTGGCCGGCTGCCATGTGGCTACAGAGTAGGTGACTCTCTCACCAGACGCCTCGTGGAAGGTCCCGTTGGTGAAGAAGTGAACGTCGGCATCGCCGAACGACGCAAAGAACCGATCGACGAGCGACTTGGCCAACGCGGGCGCGACAATCGCAGCGTTGCATGCCATGTCTTGCGTCAGGATCAGGAAGGCCAGCCGGCGAGCCGCATCAGCGCTGATCTCGTGATAGCAGGACGCATCCGTGGATCCGTGGACAGGCTGAACTCTCCAGCAAGCTCGCCAAGGGATGCATCGCCCCGAGAAAGCCCACACCGAACTACTCCAGCGTCACGGGCGGCCTTGATGTCGGCGCAGATGCTCATGGTCCTGCACGCCCAACGTCTTTGCCCATCAGCCGTCGGCGCCGCTCGGGGCGCCGATCGGCTGCTTGGGCTTGTTGGGCGACGTGCTCCTGGTCAGCCGCGTGCGCCCCTTGTGGTCGCGACCGAAATAGGCGACGAGAGTGCCGACAAAGCCAGCCGGGTCTTTCTCGAACTCGGCTTCGTCACCTCCGATGTAGCCCTCCCAGACTGTATTGGCACGACCTGTTCGCACGTCGCTCATGACGTAGGCCCGCAGCCAGACACCTTTTACTGTGTAGTCATAAGATGTCGGCACCCAGGTAGTCGAGTAATGCGTCTGCCAATAGGCAAACTCACCTATATTGCCAAGCGTCGTGCTTGGCGTGGACACTGGGGTCGTGGTGTCAATGCGTGACGTAAGCTCACGTGTCGAGTATGCGATGACAAGGTCGCACTCGGGGACGGGAACTACAACCAATCCAACCTTGCGCAATTGCTCCGCGAGCAGCGTGCCGAGCCGCCTATCTTCCAGGCTGTACTGCTCGTCAACAAATACACCCACTCTTGCCTGCGGTGGAATACCACGGTCCGGATCACTCACTGCGGAAACAAACGCCGTCTTGGGCGCAGCGCATCCAGCAAGGAGGCAACCCGCGAGCCACACACTACTCAAGCGTCCGCATCTTCGTGCCATAGTTGTCGCCGTCGTTCGCCCAACGAACAGGATCCTATCCGGAGGAAGTCGCGCCGAGTGCTCGGCATCGGCGGCGGGCGTGACGCGACTTCTTCCGGATGGGATCAGTTGGACGAAGCCGCGGCGATACGCCTATGGGCATTCGATCCGGGCCTGCCGGCCTGCGCAACGGGTTGGAGCTCAGGATGGTGCGCTTCCCGCTGGAGCAGCGAGTCGGACCAGCTTGGGAGAGACATGGTCCGGGGTCGGACACGCTTTCTGATCGTGTTCGAGGCGGTGGTCTTCGCTGTTCTGCGCAGCGCGGGCACAGCGGAGCCATGCCCGAGGTCGGGTTTGCATCGTCGCCAGGTGTTGCACCGCAACAGGGTCATGAAGAGTCGGCGATCTCCGGCGCTTTGGCGAAGGACCAGGGTTGCCGAACGAGTCGACCACTGCGACAGGCCGGGCAGCCGTCGTTGTGAGGATTGCATGGAGCAATTTCGGTAGTCAGCGCCTCCGGCATCGGAGTTCCGAGTCGCAGCCTGCATTCCGCCAGCCGAGTCGCCCGTGCGCGGTTGGCGAGGAAGCCGTAGTGCCGCAGACGCGTGAAGCCGCGTGGCAACACGTGCTGCAGGAACCGCCGCAGGAACTCGACCCCGGGCAGAGCCATGGTGCGCCGCCGGTTGTCGTTTGCCCGGTCGCGCCAGAGGAACTTCACGGTGGTGGCATCGATGTCGACGATGTGACGGTTGCCGATGGCTGTGCGGTGCGTGTAGCGCGCCAGGTACTTGAGCACCTGCTCGGGGCCGCCGAACGGCGGCTTGCTGTAGACGACCCACGACTTCGCCATGACACAATCGAGGCAAGCTGCGAACGCGTCGGGATCACGCAATGGCTCCAGCGAGCCTTGGGATCGCGGCGGTCGGTGAAGTGCCAGAAGCGGCGCAGCCAGTGCAGGTAGGCCTCCTCGGTGCGCGGCGAGTGGTGCCGCAGACGGAGCGCGTGCCGGATCCGGTCGGAGAGACGGAGGGTGGGGGCAGTGTGCATCGACTGCCTTGGTGCCCGCTCGCGCCGAACGGTTGCACCGCGCCGAGGAATCTGCGGCGATCAGGCGGTTCGACCTGACGGAGAAGGTCGGAGTGGGCGGCTGGACGACGGGGCTTTTGGATCGGCAGGATGCCGTGACGTGGTGATCCAAGTAGGGGTCACCCCTGTGCCCTGATTGCGGAAGGTGCCGTGCTGGGATTGCCCAAGATCGACTGGGCCAGTTTGACGGATGCCGAGCGGTTGCAGTTGCTGGACGCTGCATGGGAGAGCTTCCTGGCATCACCCGACACGTTGCCGCTCACAGCGGCCCAAGTTCGCGAGATCGACGCGCGCCAGGCAACCTACGAGAGCGGCGCCATGCAGGCGCGCAGTTGGGATGTCGTGCGCGCGGAGATTCGCGAACGCTTGCGCCACCTGCCGTGAGGTCGTTCGTCGGCGATGCAGCGGCCGAGGAAGCGACTGCCGCGGCAGAGTTCTACGAGGGGCGCCAACGCGGGCTTGGCGAAGCGTTCCTCGCCGACTTCACGCCTGCACGATCGCCGGCAGCTGCGCGTGGTAGTCCTGCAGCGGCGTCACCGCCAGCGGCAGCTTCAGCCACGCTTCCATGCCCTGGATCGTCGCCGCCGCGGCGGCCAGCGTCGTGATGCACGGGATGCGGTGGCTGACCGCGGCGCTGCGGATCTGGCGATCGTCCGAACGTTCGCGGCGTCCGTTCGGCGTGTTGATGATCAGCCGCACCTCGCGGTTGAGCACCAGATCGAGCACGTGCGGCCGGCCCTCGTGGATCTTCAGCACGCGCTGCACCGGCACACCGGCGTTCTGCAGGGCTCGCGCCGTGCCGCTGGTGGCGACGATCTGGAAGCCGAGTCGATACAGGCGGTCGATCAGCGGCACGATCAGCCGCTTGTCCTCGTCGCGCACCGACACGAACACCTTGCCGTCCTTCGGCAACGTGTTGCCGGCGCCGACCATCGCCTTCGCGAACGCGGTGCCGAACGAGACATCGATGCCCATCACTTCGCCGGTCGACTTCATCTCCGGGCCGAGCAGCGTGTCGACGCCGTGGAACTTGTTGAACGGGAACACCGGCGCCTTCACCGAGAAGTACGGCGGCTCCAACCGTTCGATCGTGCCGACCTGCTTCAGCGACTCGCCGAGCATGATGCGCGCCGCCATCTTCGCCAGCGGTTGCGCGATCGCCTTGCTGACGAACGGCACCATGCGCGACGCGCGCGGGTTGGCTTCGAGGATGTAGACCTTGGTGCCGCGCACGGCCCACTGCACGTTCATCAGGCCCTTGACCTGCAGCGCGCGCGCCAGGCGCCGCGTCTTCTCGGCGATCTCCTGGATCAAGCCCTCGGACAGCGAAGACGGCGGCAGCGAGCAGCTCGAGTCGCTATCGGTGCTGATGTATTGTGTCAGCCCCAATAACAGGCTGGATGGGACAAAGGCCAGAGCTAGCCAATGACATTGTTGCCGTAAACTGGGCGCTTCAATGATCTCGGCTTCGACTT
>SXPB01000085.1 GCA_005776475.1 Planctomycetia bacterium | reverse complement strand
CGCTTGCGCCCCGAGATGGCGGCGGACCCACGCATGGCGCTTGCCGCCGTGGTCGACGAACAGCACGTCGCGGGCGTCGGGCGGCACCACCGGATTGGCGGCGGCGAACAGGCCGAGTTCGCTGAAGACATCGAGCAGGGCTTGCAGGTCGGCGTCGGCGACGACCTTGCGGCTCGGGTCGGCGGAGTTCGCGGTGTAGACGGCGTTCGCCAACGCGGCGGATTCGTTCTGCAGCGAGAGGGTCAGGCGCCCGTTCGAGGACACCAGCACGACCGCGGTGCGTTCGCCGTCGCGGATGGTGACGTCGCGGCGCAGGCTCGGCCCGCTCTGGCAGGCGACGAAGACGCACGCCGCGACCAGCAGCTGCGTGAACCGGGCGTGCGCCTGTCTGACCATGCAGCGCGCGGAGGATAGCGGCGCGGTCGCGAAAGGGAACGGTTCGTTGGCGCTGCTGCGCGGCCAGTACGGATTGGGTTCCTGGAGGCTGCGCAGGGGGCAACGACCGCGGCATCGGGGCGGTCGCCGCGGCGGGGGGCAGGCGGGTTCACGGCTGTGTCCGGTCGCAATCCGAGTGGTTCGCCGCTCGGCCCCGAGCCATGATCTGGCGCCTCGTTCACTCCCCTCGCAGCCGAGACCCAGCGCACCCATGATCCAAGCGGCGAACGAGCGGAACCCGGTGCCGCCGCAACCCCGGTGCGACTGGCGCGACGTCGCGTTCGCGCTCGCGTTGGCGATCGGCACCGTGGCGTTGGGCGCCGCCCTGCAGCTCGGCCGGATCTACGGCAACGACGGCGCCATGCTCGCCGACTGGACGGCGTTGCCGGAACGCGCCTACCACCAGTACCACAACACGCTCTACCTGCCGGCGGCGTCGCTGGTCGAACGGGTGGTGCCGCCCACGTTGCTCGCGGCCGCCGACGATCCGCTGTGGGTCGCGAAGTCGCTGAGCAGCCTCGCGGCCGGCATCGGCATCCTGTTCACGTTCCTCTGCTGCCGCTGGATCGGAATACCGCGCGCGGCGAGTGCGGCGGGCACGGGTCTGCTCGCGGTGTCGCCGGTGGCGTGGTTCTTCGGGGCCACGATCGAAGTGCACTCGCTGCACTTCGCCGTCGTCGCCGCGGCGGCGTGGGTCACGGTGGTGGCCCCGTGGCGGCGCCCCGGCGTCGCGCTGGCGATCACGGCGGTCGTGTTCGTGGTGCCGTACTTGTCGCACCAGAGTGCGCCGGTGCTCGGGCCCGGTTGGATCCTGTGGGTGCAGTGCGCCCGCCGTCGTGTCGCCGCAGCGTTCTCGTTGCGCGCGTTGTTCGGCATCGGCGTCGTGCTGCTGCTGGCGTTGCTCGTCGGCCACATGCTCGTGCAGTGGCGGCGCGGACTCGGCTTTGGCGCCGACTTCGGCGGCGTGGCGACCACGGTCGGTCAATGGCGCCGCCCGTTCACCTGGGCGATCGTCGGCACCGCGGTGGTGATGCCGCTGGGCCTGATGCTGCCGCTCGTCGCGGTGGCGAGTTGCCGGCGCGCGATCGACGGTTGGTTGCGCGCCACGGTGCTCGTCGTCCAGGTGCCCCTGGCCGCGTGTGTCGTCTGGTGGGGCATCGCCGAGCAGGGTGGTTACCTGCTCGGGCCGGCAGTGTTGCTCGCGGTCGCGGTGGCGGCGTGGTTGGCGACGTTGCCGCACGGCATGTCGGTCGCCATCGCCGTGGCTGCCATCGCCGGGCAGGCCTGGCTCGGGCAGAAGTGCATCCGCGACTTCGACGGCGAAGGGTTCCAGCTCGAGGAGCGGGCGGCCCGCGTGCGGACCGGACTCGGTGAGCACGGGTTGTTGGTGTCGTGCAACGACAACGCGCCGAACGTCGCCATCTGGTTCCGCGGTGTGAACGAGATCAACCTGCTCGGTTCGCTGGCGCACGAGGTGCCGCTCGACACGTGGTGGAGCACGGTGCAACCCGTGCTTGCCGGCTTCGGCACGGTGGATCGTTTCCTCGTCGATGTGAGTTTCCGGCTGCGTCCGGACCTGCCGGACCGCGTGCGCGACGGCATGCTGCGGCTGGAATCGGCGCTGCGCGCGGACTGGAAAGTGACCGAGCTGCCGCATCCCAGTTGGCCGATGTGGCTCGTCGCGAAGAAGTGACTGTGCGAACGGTCAGCGTGGTGCTTGCGGACTGCGCGCTGACACGGCCGGCAACCAGACAATCGCGTAGGGTTCGCCGTAGGCGAGGGTGCGCCCTGCAGGGACGGCTTCGGTCAACAGGTGGCACGGTGGGTTCGCGCGCGCATCGTGCACCACAACGGCATTGCCGCTCGGAGCGAAGGACAGCGTGTTCGGTGGCAGCTTGGGGCGCTGCCATGTGCGCAGCGGTTCCTTGCTGCCAAGAGCCAGGAGCTGCGTTGTTCCGTCGATCTCTTCGGCACGGAAGAAGGGCTTGGTCGCAGCGGCGGCGGCGCTGGTGGGCGGCGGCGGCGCGCGATGCCACAACTCGACCGGTCCGTACGGTTCCTCGTCGACGACTTCATCGCGTTCGATGTGTCGGCGGACGAACGTGAACGCAGTGCGGCGCGTCTCCGAACAGACGACGTGCTCTTCGTCGTGCCAACCGACTTCTAGCTTCGGGCGATTGCTCGAGAACGGGGACACGTCGATCGGCAGGTCGGGCCATTGGTGCATGACACGCGACGTGGCGACATCGACGACGGTCAGCAGGCCCTTGCCGTTCTTCGCGACGGCGCCGAGGGCAAGGCGCTGGCCGCCGGGCGACAGCGATACGCACAGGTGCGAAGCGCCTTCTGGCACGGTCCACAACAGGCGTGTGGTGCCCGAAGTGAGGCTCGTTGCGTGCACGCTGCGTTCGCCTTCGGTGATCAGGATGGCGAGGTTGCCAGCGACCTTGGCGATGCGTTCGCAAGGTACCTCGCAGACGCGGCGACGTTGCTCCGGCGAACGCCAGGGCGTCGCGAAGAAGAACTCGTCGGGCCGAAGTCGCACGCTGGAGTCATGCACGCGGCGATCGCCGAGGTGGAGCACGTCATCACCGTGTACGGCGACGAACTCGTGCGGCGCTCCATCGACGAGGACCGTGTGCCTGCCGTGCGCGAGATCGACCACGACCAGCGCGTAGGGAGCGCCGTAGCTGGCGAGCAGCAGGTGGGCGCGGTCGAGGCGGGCCAGCACGTCGCAGTTGTCCTTGCTGCGCCAGAACGGTTGTGCCGGCCCTTTGCCATCGAGTTCGGCGACGCTCCACACCGTGGCGCCGCCATTGTCGAGTGGCGAGCCGGTGCGCAGCACGACCAGTGGTCCGTCGCCGACAGGGGCCGCCTGCGTGGTGGCCTGGGCCATCGCAACCGCGGTGGCGGAGAGGACGACGGCGAGCAGCGACCAGCGCGAACTTGGCATGCCCGCATTGTGCTTGGTGCTGCGGGTGCAGTGTCAGCCCTTCGTCAGCCCGACTTGTGCCCTGGCCGCGGACCGGCGAGCATGTTGGTATGGCAGCTGCGGAAGACGTCGCATCCCAGCGGTTCGAGTCAGGTCTCTGGCTCGGCTTCTACGAACAGACCGGGGTCCGATTCCGGCAGGAACAGACCATGGAATTCGCGGATGGCGTCGTGCGCGGCGATGGCAACGACGGGCTCGGCTCCTTCCGGATCGAGGGGGTCTACCGCCGCCACGGCGACACCATGCGTCTAGGCTGGATCAAGACATACACCGGCGCGCACAGCGTTCTCTACATGGGTGAACTCGACGGACAGTGGATTCGTGGCCGATGGGAACTCGACGGCGGCTGGGGCGACGCCTTTGCGTTCGCGCCGGCGGCAGTCGCTCGCATGGAGGCGCGAGAATGAGCAAGGTCCAGCGGGCGGGGGTGTCGCATGTTCCGGTGCCGAGTGCGCCACCGGCACTACCGGTCGGCGAACCGGTCATCGCGGTGCTCACGGCGGCGTATCGTGCGCGCCGGCCGGTGTTGCTCGAAGGGCCGACCGGGATCGGCAAGAGCCAGATCACCGCCGAGTTCGCCGGGCGGTCTGGTCTGCAGCACCGGGTGCTCGACCTCAGCCTGCTCGAACCGCCGGACCTCGTTGGCTTGCCTCAGTTGCGCGATGGCCGAACGCACTACGCGTTCCCCGCCGAGCTGCCGACGGATGGTGTTGGCGTGTTGATGCTGGAGGAACTCAATCGCGCCGAGATTCCGGTGATGCAGCCAGCGTTGCAGTTGCTGTCGGCGCGTCGGTTGCATGCATACGAGCTGCCACCGGGTTGGTTCTGCGTTGCCGCCGTCAACCCGGAACAGGACGACTACCAGGTCAACCGGCTCGACGCGGCACTGCGTTCGCGCTTCCTCCAGGTGTTTGTGCGGGCGGACCGGGACGAGTGGTTGCGTTGGGCGCAGCGCGCCAACGTGCACCCGATCGTGCAACGGCTCGTGCGCGAGCAGCCGGAAGTGTTCGCCACGTCGTCGCCGCGGTCTTGGGCGTATGCTGGCGAAGTGCTGGCCGGGTTGACGCCGGCCGAGTTGGCGAATCGTGACCTCGTGCTGACATTGGCGCGCGGCTATCTGCCGGTGGCTTGGGCGACGGCATTGGCGGAAGCGCTGGCGGGCCTCGCCGCGACGCCGCCACTCGATGTCGCACGCTGTTTCGCAGCCGGTGGTGACCGTTGGTTCACCGACGTGGTTGCTGCGCTCGCGGCGGTGGGACGTACCGATGCGATCTCGATGCACGTCTTCGCGCTGCGGCAGGCGAAGTCACCCGCCGGTTTCGGGGCGGAGCACTGGGAACGGCTGCTGGCGGCCGTTCCAGGTGACCTGCGGCAGCAGGCGTTGGCGGCCGTGCGGCTGCGCGAGGCGACGGCATGACGGCGAGTTGGTTCGCCGATGCCTTGGCGGCGTCGGGGTTCCTGCGGCGGTACCCGCAGTTCACCGCGATGGTCGCGGCGATGGAGCCGATGGCGACCGAGCAGGTTGCGATCATGGCGATCGGGCGCCATTGGCTCACGGAAGGAAGGGTCGTGCTGCGCCTGTACGTCAACACCACCTGGTTGGCGGACCATGCCGAGCACTTTGCCGGCGTGTTGCAACACGAGATCCACCACGCGGTGTGTGGCCACCTCGATGACGAAACGCTGCATGCCGTGGCAGAGCCGCGCTGGATGGAGCTGGCGATGGAGCTCGCTGCCAACGAGTACATCGTGGAAGCCATGCCGCCGGCCCATCGTTGGCAGTCGTATTCGGAGTTCGGCGTGCGTGGCGAACAAACCACTCGGGAACGCTACGAACTGCTGGTCGCCGCCGCTCGCAGCGGGCGCTTGCGCATGCTGGACGAAGACGAGCTGGATCGGCTGGATCCGAACTGGCGACGACGGTCGCCGGATGGCAACGGGCCGCGGGTGGTGGTGATGCCGAAACGCCGCAGCATCCTGCCTTGGGCCAACCGACCGAAGGTGCTCGGTGGCGGCTTCCCCGACGAGCATCGGCCTGGGCAGCGCGTCGCTGAGAACGCGCGCGGCGTCGGTGACGCGATCGATCGGGCGCGCGACGGCGCGCGGGCCGAAACCTGGGCGGATGGTAGTTGGCTGGGTGCCCCGACCGACCCGAAGCGACTCGCGATCTGGCGCCAGCGCCTGCTCGATCACTTGCGCGGCGACGCCGGCGGGACCCTCGGTGTCGTTGGCGCGAGCCAGCGACACAGCAAGGAGCTGCCACGCCAGGTCGCGCAGGAGCCCGGCGGCACGCTGGCCTGGTCGTCGATCTTGCGCGTGGCGTTCGTGGTGCCTCGCGCGGTGCAACCGACCTGGTTGCGCCCCAGCCGACGCTTCCCGGAGCGGCTCGGCGAACTCCCGGGGCGCCTGCGGCGTGCGCCGCGCCGGCGCTTGTTGGTGGGGTTGGACACGTCCGCGAGCATGGACGCCGAGGCGATGAGCCTGGCGCTGGCTGAGATCCGGCGTCTGGCCCGCCATGCCGATCCGACGATCGTCGAGGTGGATGCCGCCGTGCACAGGGTGCATCGGGATCTGCACGTCGAGATCGTCACCGGCGGTGGCGACACCGATTTCCACCCGTTGTTCGCGTTGGCCGGTAGCAGCACGGCCGATGGCATCGTGTATTTCACCGATGGCGTCGGCGATTGGCCCGCGCAGCCGCCATCCTTGCCCGTGCTTTGGGTGTTGGTTGGCGATGGGCCATTCGACTGTCCTTGGGGCACCGTAGTTCGGCTGCCCGTTCCAGTGCCTGCGGGAGGGCGGTAGCCGTCCAGTCGCGGCTGCGAAGGTGCCGAAGAACTCCCCATGGCCACGCCGGTTCCTCGCCGGCGAACCTCACGCTCGATTGCCCATGCCGACCTCGATCCGCCCGTTCCAGAAGGTCCTCTGCGCGAACCGCGGGGAGATCGCGATCCGCGTGTTCCGCGCCTGCGCCGAACTCGGCATCCGAACCGTCGCGGTGTTCAGCGAAGAGGACGCCGCGAACCAGCATCGCTACAAGGCCGACGAGAGCTACCTCATCGGGCGCGGCAAGTCGCCGGTCGCGGCCTACCTCGGCGCCGACGAGATTCTCGCCGTGGCGAAGGCGGCGAAAGTCGACGCGATCCATCCGGGTTACGGCTTCCTGTCCGAGAACGCGAACTTCGCGGCGGCAGTGCGGGCCGCCGGCATCGCCTTCCTCGGGCCGCGCGCCGAAGTGATCTCCGGTCTCGGCGACAAGGTGCTCGCGCGTAACGAAGCGGAGCGGCTCGGCATTCCGACGGTGCCCGGCAGCGAACTGCCGGTCGACGAAGCGGCGGCGATCGCGGCGGCGGAAGCGTTCTTCGCGCAGCATGGCGTCACCATCTTCAAGGCGGCGCACGGCGGTGGCGGTCGCGGCATGCGCGTCGTCGACGACAAGAAGAACCTGGTGCAGTTCCTGCGCCAGGACTACCGGAAGACGCTGAAGGCCTACGACTCGCCGGACACGTTCTTCTTCATCGACCCGCCGTACCCCGGCGAGTGGTTCGACAAGGACAAGGTCATCGACCTCGAGGAGTTCGTCGACGCGCTCGCCAAGGTGCGCGGCAAGTTCATCGCGGTCCTGAACCCGACGCCGGAGAACGTCGCCGCCTTCAAGCGGGTCGGGCACGTGTTCCGACTCAAGGTCCGCGAGGCCTCGGGCCGGGGCGGCGCCAAACAGGCAATGCGTCTGTTCGTCGCGAACTACCCCGTGCGCAAGGCCGAGGACTTCGAGCTCGTCGCCAAGTGCGAGCACCTGCCCCTCGACCCGAGCCTCGACGCGCTGGTCTTCGACAAGACCACCCAGCTCGTGAAGGGCCTCGACCCGAACGACGAGCGCTACGTGCTCGGCATCGTGCTCGAGCCCGAGGTGGTCGACGCGCAGGGCGACATCTACTCGGCCGACGAGATCCGCGCCGCGGCTCACCGCTTCATGGAGGAGTTCGGCGGGCTCGGCCTCATGCACCGCCTGCGGGTGAACGACCAGGTGAAGGTGCTCGAGAGCTACCTCGCGCCCACCGATTTCACGGTCGGCGAGCTGACCGTCCGCAAGGGCACCTGGATGCTCGCGGTGCGCGTGCTGTCCGACGAGCTGTGGGACCGCGTGAAGAGCGGCGACCTCACGGGCTTCTCGATCGGTGGCTCCGCGCGTCGCGTGCCGGAGCCCGCACCGGCGCCGGCCCCGCCGCCCGCCGAGCCGGACGCCCAGCCGCAGACGGAGGCCGCATGACGAACCCGATCACCCAGGCAGCTGGAGGCGCCGACGGCGTGCACCGGCTCATCGACATGGTCGTCGAGGAGGTCTCCCTCGTCGACCGCGCCGCCAACAAGCACCGCTTTCTCATCGTGAAGAGGGATGACGCCATGGACGACAACACGCCCAGCAAGGACAGCGCCGAGAAGGCCACCGCGGACGGCGCCGACGCCACGATGACGCCCTCCGAGGACGCCACCTGGACCGTCGCGGACGGCTCGCCACTCGGAGCCGCGCTCGCTGCACTCGAGAGCCTCACGGCCATCGTCGACCTGCTCGGCTCCCTGGGAGCGGACAGCAACGACGTGCGCCTCGCGGCTCTTGCCGAGCAGCTGCGCGCGACCGCCGAGCAGATCCTCGAGCGGTCCGGCTTTGCCGCTCCTGGCGACGGGACCGACGCAGTCGCGCCAGCCGACGTGCAGGCGCGCGCGAAGACCGACGCCGTCGCCAAGCCTGGCGGCGCACCCACCTTCGCGGCCGATCTCGCCGCGACGAAGCAGGCGCTCTCGCGCCTCGCCGCGCTCGCGAGCAAGGCGGCGCCCGCGAACACCGAGAAGCGCGAGGCGCCGCCCGCTGCAGCCGAGCCCGCGCCCGTCGCCGAGAGCCTCGCGAAGCTCGCCGACTCCTTCCGCGCGCTCTCGGACACGGTGAAGGAGCAGCAGCAGCGGCTCGGTCGCGTGGAGAAGCAGTTCGGGCTGCCGAACAGCGCCGCGCCCGCCGAGCACGTGTCGAAGGCCAGCGTCGAGGACGTGGGGTGGCCGCTCGATCTCAACAAGCCGAAGGACCGGGAGAGCGTCGACAAGGCGGTCTCCTTCCACGACCTCTGATCCCCCACGTCTCAAGGAGCCGCGACATGAGCTATCTCGACAACCGCACCATCCTGGAGAAGGCCGATCTCGCGCTCGCCGATCTGACGGCGGGAGGCGGCATTCTCAAGCCCGCGCAGGCGCAGAAGTTCATGCGCCTGCTCATCAAGCAGTCCGTCCTCATGCAGCTGGCGACCGTCGTTCCGATGGCGTCGCCGAAGCAGCAGATCTCGAAGATCAAGTTCGGCAACCGCATCCTGCGGCCCGGCCAGGAGGGGACCGCCCTCGGCGTTGCCGATCGAGCGAGGCCCGATCTCACGGAGGTCGAGCTCGACGCCAAGCTGTTCAAGGCCGAGGTTCGCATGTCGGACGAGGTGCTCGAGGACAGCATCGAGCGCGGCGAGCTGCGGCAGACGATCATGGAGATGATGGCCGACGCCATCTCGCGCGACATGGAGGAGGTCGCCATCAACGGCGACACCGCCAGCGTCGACCCGTTCCTCGCGACGATGAACGGTCTGCTCAAGCAGGCGACGAGCAACCTCGTGGACGCGGCCGGCGCCCCCCTGACCAAGGACCTGCTGCGCGACATGCTCAAGACGCTGCCGTCTGAGTACCTCCGCGACAAGAAGGCGATGCGCTTCCTGACGAGCGTCGATGCGGACCTCGGCTATCGGAACACCCTCGCCGACCGCGCCACCGTGGCGGGCGATCGCCTCCTCGAGGACGACACGCCGGTGCTCTACTCCGGCGTCCCGGTCCAGCCGATCCCGCTGTTCCCCGAGAACCTGGGCGTGGGCGGCGACCAGACCGCGATCCTTCTCTGCAATCCGAAGAACATCAACGTCGGCATCTGGCGGCAGATCCGCTTCGAGTCCGATCGCGACATCTCCGAGGGCACGCTGAAGATCGTCGCGACCCTGCGCTTCGACGTGAAGTTCGCCGAAGAGCCCGGTGTCGCCAAGGCCATCAACGTCCAGCTGTGAGCTGAGGAGAACCCATGGACACGATGCTCGTTCGCCTCAAGCCCTACGATCCCCGCCGGGGCCACGTGCTCCGGCGCTACACCTACGCCGGCATCAAGTTCCAGGAGGAGCGCGCGTGGTACCGCGTCGAGAAGATCGTCGCCGATCATCTGCGCGCGGTGCGCCAGGTTCCGACCGACGAGCACGCGCCGCTCGCCTTCGACGTGTGCACCGAGGCCGAAGCGAAGGCGCTCGAAGCAAGGGAGTCGGACGCTGCGAAGTTCAAGCGCAGCGCGACCGACGACCTCAAGGTGGT